>PHEL01000177.1 GCA_002842925.1 Alphaproteobacteria bacterium HGW-Alphaproteobacteria-14 | reverse complement strand
GCTTCGCCTGGAACAAACTCGTCGATCAGCCGTGGCGCATCATGTCCATCGGCCTGCGCCAATGGGCGCATGGGTTCTAATCAATGGGACTTGGTATTAGACCCCTCCTAGACCCGTTTTAACGCCTGTTTTCCTGATGTTTCACGTGAAACATTGAGGATTTCCCAAGCATCGGTGCCATCGGCACCGCAAGGCCGACTGGCCGCCCGCAGCGACCCGACCTTCAGGTCGGATGAGCGAGGATTTCGCATCGCGGATGCGATGCGGAACTCAAGAAGCCAACCGCGCGGCGTGTTCCTTCACCAGTGCGATCATGTTCGGCACGCCTTGGGTGCGGTTGCTCGATAGCTGGTTTTTGAGGTCAAACGGGGCGAGCGCGCCCATCACGTCCATCTGCGCCACTTCGGCGGCGGGCCTGTCTTGCACGGCGGCGATCACCAGCGCGACGATGCCCTTGGTGATCGCGGCGTTGCTGTCGGCGAGGAAGTGCAGCTTTTGCTCGTCTTGCGAAGCGGGATAGACCCACACCGCCGCCGAACATCCGCGCACCAGAGTCGCATCGGTTTTCAGCGCATCGGGCATGGGTTCCAGCGTCCGGCCCAGCTCGATCAGCAGGCCGTATCGATCATCGCCTTCGAGGAAGTCATATTCTTCGAGAATGTCGGAAAGGGTGCGCATGGGGCGCAGGTAAGCGGGGCGGGCGCGAAACGGAAGAGGGGATTTACCCGCGGATGCCGCCGGGCCGGGTGAAGGCGAAATAAATCACATAGAACCAGCCGAAAAACCCGTGGACGATCGCCCAGATGATCGACTGGTGCAGGCTCCAGCTGATCGCCACCGCAATCGCGCTGCCAAGCCCGATGCCCGCCTGCGCGGCAGTATTGGCGCCGCCGCTCACAGTTCAACCCCGCTGGCGATGGCTTCGAGTTTGCGGATGCGTTCCTTGAGGTCGGCCAGTTCGATCCGCGCAGTGCCGATTGTTGAACCTTCCTCGGCTCCGGCGCGAGCGGGCGCGGCGCGGTCAAGTTCCTGACGCTTCAATTCCAGCCAGCCTTGCCAGCCGCGCAGCAGGGCAGCGGCAATGACGATGATCGCAATCAGGCCGGATGTGGCCGTGATCACTGTCGGATCGAGAAGGGGCGTGATCATTCGTTCGGTTCCTCCTTCGTGACTGGCCTGGCAAGAGATGGGCCCCGCAGCGCTTCGATTTCGGCAGCGATGCGGTCGCGTTCGCGCGCCTCGCCGGTGTTGCCATCGGTGGCGATGCGTTCGAGCACCTTCACCCGTTCGCGCAGCGCTTCCAGTTCGCGCTGAGCCGCTTCCAGTTGAGCAGCACTGCGACCATCATCGCGCGGGACGAGGGTTTCTTTGCCATATTCATCGGAAATGATCCCGGCGCGGGCCTTGGAATATTGCACTACGCCCCAAACGATAATCGCGATGATGGCAACGATGGCCCAGCTGCTCATCACGCCGCTCCCTTGTCCTTGAGGTTTGACAATGCGCGATCCCGCAGCGCGTCAATCTCCGCACCGAGGTGGTAACCGCCATCGGTGACGATCCGTTCGACATTGCCAAGCCGGTCCTTGATCGAGCCGAGTTGGGCGCGCAGTTCGGCGTTTTCCTGGGTCAGCAGGGTGACGCGGTGCGCGGTCTCTTTGTCCGATCCCGGCTTCAGCGATTGGCCCCACATCCCTTCGAGCGGGTAACCGTTCTTGATCTTCATCCGGGTGGTCTGGAACGAGGTGAGAATGCCCGCCGCGCCAAGCGCGAAGGCTCCGCCGATGATCCAGCCGAGATAGGGGAGAAAGTCGACGAACTCCATCACACGCGCTCCTTGTTGAGGCTCAGCGGCACGCCCGTGCCTTCCTCATCCACGCGGCGCGTGTCGCGCAATGCCTCAATCTGGGTGGCGATATCGTAGCCGCGATCGGTGACGATGCGTTCGAGCACCTGCACCCGATCTTCCAGCCGCTGAATGTGCGACGCGTATTGCGCGGCCTTTTCAGCGGTGTGTTCGGCTGTCGCGCCGACCTGCATTTCGGCGATCTTCTGCTGATGCTTAGTCCAGATCGCAACAATCGGGATCGACAGTGCGACGATCGGGATCAGCAGTGCGAGTATGCCTTCCATTATTCAAACCCCCTCAGGTCAAAAGTTCAGCGCAGCCGCTCGATTTCGGCGGTCAGGCGCGGGTTGCTGCTGACGTAGTGGGTTTCCACTGCGGCCAGCCGCCGGTCGATGTCGCGGAAATTGGCGCGGATTTCGCGGGCGGTGCGCTTGGGATTCTGGCGCACGCCTTGCCAATATTTCTGTTCGCTTTCATCGCGATAGAGATGGGGCGGCTTCTTGTTGAGGATGAACCCGGTGATCAGATATGCGATGATTGATGGGCCACCAGTGATGAAGATCGAAGCAACTGCCGCCAGCCTGACCCAGAACACGTTGACCCCGGTGTAATCGGCAATCCCGGCGCAAACGCCCATCAGCTTGCCATTGTGCTTGTCGCGGTAAAGCGTGGTGCGGGGGCTGTTCATGCGCGGGTTCCTTTCTTCTCGGCAATCAGCGCTTCCAGTTCGCGCAATTGCTGATTGTCCTTTTCCAGATCGGGGATCAGGCGGCGGGCGGGGGCGAAATCGGGCGAGTCAGAGGCGACCAGCCGTTCGACCGTGTCCATCCGCTCATCGAGCCGCTTGGCGAGATTGTAGAGTTCCTCCAGCAGCACCTCGTCATCGGCGGTGATCGTGGGGGCGGTCTTCCACTTGGTCATATAGTGAAGCACCACCCAGATCGTCCCCATCAGGAACAGCGGGATAAAGAAAACGGCTTCTTCCATGGCTTACTCCCCCTTGCTGTCGTCGGCCTTGCCGAGCGCTTTCTTCATGGCTTCCAATTCATCATCAATCGCGTCCGATCCGGCGAGCGCCGCGATTTCATCGGCGAGCGACGGGGTCTTGCCTTCTGCAATCTGCAAAGCGTCGGCGCGGCCTTCGGCGTAATCGACCCGGCGTTCGAGCTGGTCGAACCGGGCGAGCGCTTCGTCGGTGCGCTCGGTGCTCATCAGCGTGCGCAGCTTGACGCGGTTTTCGGCGCTTTCGAGCCGCGCGGCGATGGCGGTCTGGCGGCTGCGGGCTTCGCGCAGGCGGTGCTGCAACTTGGCGATGTCGTCCTCGTAAGCGCGCAGGGCATCATCGAGCACCGCGATTTCGGTCTTGAGCTGATCGGCCATGTCACCGGCCTTTTTCTTCTCGACCAGCGCCGCACGGGCGAGGTCTTCGCGATCCTTGCTAAGCGCGAGCTGCGCCTTTTCGCCCCAATCGGCCTGCAACCGATCCAGCTTCACGCAGTGGCGGTGCATTTCCTTCTGGTCAGCGATGGTGCGCGCCGCGCTGGCGCGGACTTCGACCAGGGTTTCCTCCATTTCGAGGATGATCATGCGGATCATCTTGGTCGGGTCATCAGCCTTGTCGAGCATA
>PHEL01000176.1 GCA_002842925.1 Alphaproteobacteria bacterium HGW-Alphaproteobacteria-14 | reverse complement strand
GCGTTCGGGCGCGGCGCGTTTCAGCGCCTCGTCGATGGTGCGACCGAACACGAACTGCCCGCCAAGGATCTTCATCGCCTGCATCGTCGCGGTGCGGATCACTGGTTCACCCAGCCGGTTCATCGCGCGTTTGAGCACGCTGCCCATGCCGCGCTGATGGGCTTCGGGCGGATCGAGCACCTCGCCTGTCAGCATCAGCGAGAAGGTGGCGGCATTGACAAAGGTGGAGGAACTTTCGCCCAGATGGTCGCCCCATTCGATCTGTCCGATCTTGTCGCGGATCAGCGCATCGGCGGTGGCGGCATCGGGCACGCGCAGCAGCGCTTCGGCAAGGCACATCAGCGCGATGCCTTCATCGGTATCCAGCCCGTATTGCTGCAAGAACGCATCGATCCCGCTGGCCTTGTGTGCGCGCGCGCCTTCGATCAGATCAATCGCAAGCGCGGCAGCGCCGCCATGCACCTGCGCTGCCGGGACTGCCTGTTCCAGCCGCTCGGCAATGCAGGCCTCCTCGTCCAGCCGATAGGCGCGGCGCAGCGCGGTGCGGTCGATGGGGGCAAAAGCGGGGGCGGCAGCGGAAAGATTGGCCATGAATGATATCACCTGAAACGAGTCGGGTCACAAAACCGCGCCTTGGACGCATGGCGGCGGCGCTTCAAGTTCAGTGTTTGCAGGCAGAACTCCCGGCGCGCTGCTTGATCGCGTGACATCGCCCGGTTAGCCTGCGTTTCATCACAGCCTGCGTTTTATCACAGGGGGTCACGCCAATGCGCATGTTCTGCTTTCATTGCCGCGATGGCGAGGATGGCGGCCGCCTGCGCGCGATCCACCGCCCGGCGCATCTCGATTTCATCCACGCCAACGCCGATCATTTCGTGATCGTCGGCCCCCTGAAACGCGCCGACGGGCTGATCATCGGTACGCTGCTGATCGTCAAGGCGCAGGACGAAGCCGCCGCGCGGGCGGTGCTGGCGGGCGACCCCTACCTTACCGGCGGGGTCTGGCAGTTGATCCGGGTTGACGAGTTCACCCCGCTGCTGGGGGACTGGGCCTAGTGGAATGGGGCCGACATTCCGTTCCCGGGATGTCGGCCCCAATCTACTATGTATCCTTTTGTGATGGTTCAACTTATCGAAACGGAATATCCGGCTTGCGCCTGAATCTTCCGTTTCGATCGAACCACTAGAACTTGGTCCCGACCCGCACCCCATAGGTTCGCGGTGCAAGGAACACGCCCTTGAAGCTGGGGCCCACCCCGACAATCAATGTGCCTGCCGATACCGACGAGATAACGTTGTGGTTCTCGATGTTCTCGACATAGCCCTCGACGAACCAGCGTTCGTCGCGCTGTTCATAGCGCAGCCGTGCATCGGTCCGGGTGTAATCGCCGCGCCGGTCATGGTCCTTGTTCTGGATGCGCAGGAATGCGTCGCTTTCATAGTGGAACTGCACCCGCGGCTTGATCGTGCCTGCGCCCAGATCGGCCACAAAGGGTTCGATCCCCAACGTGCCGCTGAAACGCGGCGCATTGACAAGGCGGTTGCCCGAAAGATCTTCGATCGCGCTGGTCAGATCGTCGAGCACATTGGGGAAGGAATCGAATTCGGCGTTGAGATAGCCGAGCGCAAAATCGATCCGCGTGGTCGCGCCGATGCGAAGCTCGCCCTCGGCCTCAATCCCCCATACCGTTGCCGACGTGGCATTGCGGGTGATGTTTTCGATCACATTATTGTCTCCGGTTTCCACCTGAGCCAACTGCAAATCCTTGTAATCGTAATAGAAGGCCGACAGGCCCAGCCGCAGCCGGTTGTCGAGTGCATTGGTTTTGACACCCACTTCGTAGGACGTGACCGTTTCGGGATCGTAGATGGCCTGGCTTGCGCCGCGATTGAAGCCGCCCGCCTTGTAGCCGGTGCTGACGCTGGCATAGAGCAGCGTATCATCGTTGAGCGTGTAATCGAGCGCGGCGCGCCAGGTCACCTTGTCCCAATCGGCGCTCTGATTCTGGATGATGGTCTGGAGCGGCGGCGGGCCATTGGCGTTCAGGCGGCGGATCACCTGCGCGCTGTCGGGCTTGTCCTTATCGTCGCGGGTATAGCGCGCGCCCACTGTCAGATCGAGCTGATCCGCCAGTGCCACGGTGGTCTGGCCGAACAAGGCCCAGGACTTGTTCTTCTGGTCATTGTCGATGAAATCGAAATCGAGCCGGCTAAAGGCCCCGATCGCCGTGGGAATCTGGACGTTGAAGATGCTGTTGATCGTCTCGTTGAGGTAGAAACCGCCGAGGATCCAGTCGACCGCATTGTCGCCATTCGATGTCAGGCGCAATTCATGGGTATTGGCCGACGAGCGGAAATTCTCGCCCAACGTCGAATCCGAAATGGCCGTGCCATCAAGGTCAATCAGCGATTCGCGTTCCTCGCGGCGCCACGCGAACTGATAGGTCGCGGTCGCCGGGCCGAGGTCGTAATCGACCTGCGCGCGCAGCGAATTGGTGTTGTTGTTGCGGAAACCTTGCGTATCGAGCGGGAATTCGCGCCGATCGGTCACCACCGCCGCCGGACGGGGATTGCCGGTAAACGGCAGCAGGCCCTGCACCCCGCCGACACCGCTCTTGTCATAAATCTCGTAAGTCAGCAGCACGGTCAGCGGATCGATCGGGCGTGCCAGCAGGTGGATGCGCCCGGCAAAATCACTGGCATCGTCACCGCGCCCGGTCACCGGGCTGTTGTTGCGATAGCCGTCACGGTCTTCGAAAATGAAGGCCCCGCGCAGCGCCAACCGGTCACCCGAAATCGGCAGATTGATCGCGCCGGTGCCCAATACGCGGTCGAAATTGCCATAGAGCATTTCGAAATGTCCGCCCAGTTCGTCGGTCGGCTTGGCGCTGATGACATTGACCGCGCCCGAAGTGCTGTTGCGACCATAAAGCGTGCCCTGCGGCCCGCGCAGCACTTCGACCCGTTCGAGATCGAAGAAATAGGCATTGGCGCCCGACAGCCGCGGAACATAGGCGCCGTCGATGTGGAACGCGGTGGTCGGGTCGGCTTCGTTGCGGTTGTCGGTGCCGGAAACACCGCGGATGGTGATGAACACCGCATCGCGGCTGGTTTCATTGGTGAAGTTCACATTGGGCGAAAGGAACCCGATGGCCGATGTGTCATAGGCCCCGTTTGCGCTCAGCTCTGCGCCGCTGACCGCCGTGACCGCCAATGGCACGCTGGAGAGAGTCTGTTCGCGCTTTTGCGCGGTGACAACGATTTCACCAACGACATTGGCCTGGCTGGTTGCCGGCGCATCCGGTTCATCCTGCGCCAGCACAGGCATTGCCCAGATTGAACATCCCAACGCCAACGCGATTTTTGTCTTCACGGCCATGGTTTCCTCCCACCTCGCAATACGCGAGTTATTTAGTTTCAGTTACAACTATCACTGGTTGGAATTGCTTGCAATGGCAATCAGATCATGAAAGCTAAGCCGATGAC
>PHEL01000023.1 GCA_002842925.1 Alphaproteobacteria bacterium HGW-Alphaproteobacteria-14 | reverse complement strand
GTTGTCCGGAGCCGCACGGCGGCTGACCGACAGGCAGCGCGCAGTGATAGAGCGCATTGATCGCCGCGTGCCAATCAAGGTTATCGCGCAGGAGCTTGGTGTATCCGAAACCCGGATAAACCAGCATATCCGTGTGCTTAAGGACGTTTACGAGGCGGGCAGTCTGGGTGAACTGGTCGAAAATTATCGTGCCACGCGCGCACCGGCATTGTCGCCAGAGGCTAAGGAAAACGACCTAGGGGGCAGCCCGGATGCAGTTTTGCGTCCCCCCTTGAGCGAACCTGCATACACAAAAACTCAGATTAACGCGGCGACGGATTTACCTGATTTGGGCGGTCGGGATGACCCGGGTCAACTAGTTCTGAGCGACGCGATGCCCCTGATTGAACAGGTGCCGTGGCTCAGACCGGGCGAACCGAGGGTGGTCCCCGGAGTGCTCGACGGTGAGCATGCCGTTCTGCTTCGCCTGGGAGCCATTGTCGGGATCGCATCAGGGATCCTGGCCGCCGTGGTGCTGACTGTTACCGCAGCCGTGGCCCTGAGTGACGCGATGAACGGCAAGGCGGCCGTCTCTGTGGAAAATTCTCAAGTTGCCGGCTGAGCACCGGCGACTGCGGAGTATCACGATGAACGAACGTATCCTGTCCGACGCCCACCAATTGAAGAAACTGGTTCGCGAAGCCGAAGCGATTGCCGACGAATCGATCATTGCCATGGCCCGTTTGAAGCAGGCGATGCTGGCTGCCCGCCAGAACCCCGAAGTCGAAGTCCACACTGGCCAGCGCGCGCTTTTGCGGCTGACCGAGGCTGAAAGTCAGGCCATGGCGATGTCCACCAGCCTGCTGCGCGTGCATGCTGAATTGAGCAAGGTCGCCCAGGTTCACGCTGGCGGCGAGACCGGCACTGAAACAATTATCCCGGCAGAAGCGATGATGGCTACGGTTGCAAAACCGGAACGGGCCATGGCCTGATCGAACCTTAGCCGATGCTCGAACTGTTCAACACATACCGAGGCGATGCGCAGCATATCGCCAGTGCCTTGCTGGCACTGGCGATATGGCGCTGGGGCGCGGCGCCCGAACGCTGGCTGATCGCACTATTCGTCGCAACAATGGTTGTTCCGGTCTATCTCTTTAGCCTGCTGGGTCTTGGCAATCCGGCGCTCGGCCCAAACGCCGCAATCTATGTCGCGATCGACCTGCTGGCGGGTGCCGGGTTCGTGGCGGTGGCGCTGAAAGCGAACCGCAATTACCCATTGTGGATTGCGGGCTTCCAGCTGGTCGCGATTAGCGCACATGCAGTCAAAGGAATGGTCGATACGGTGTCTCCGATCGCTTACCTTATTCTTGCCAGCGGCCCATCCTATTGCCAGCTGGCGCTGATATTTGCCGGGTTCGCCCGCCATGTCACCCGAACGCGCCAGTTCGGGCCTTATCGCGATTGGCGGTCATCGGCGCCCGGCGTGCAATGGCCAAGCCTGTGATGCCGGCAGGCATGCCGATGCCAGACCCTTTCGCCGTGCTGGCTGAACTGCGCGCACCATGGTGATGCTGGCGCCTTCACCTGTGCCCGAACAGGCATCATCGCATGAGCAGCGCACCTTGGCGATGATCGACTACCTGCGCAATGTGGTGCTGTCGCCGCCCGCTCTGCACGAACGCGGCCATGCGATCTTCGTGGATGCACGGCGCGTCTTTCTGGGCGATGCGGCCTTTGGCATGGGCAGCCTCGGCACATTGCAACTGCGGATGCGGGCGCTGTTTGGCGAGGCATTGCGGCTGGGCGCATCGGGCATCATCCTCGCCCATAATCACCCTTCGGGACACTGCCAGCCAAGCGACTGTGATCTGACCGCCACACGGCAATTGCAGGATGTCGCCCGCGCGCTCGATATCACGCTGATCGATCATCTGATTTTCACCACCAGAGCAGTCTATTCGATGCGCGCAGGAGGCCTGCTGTGAACGCCATCCTGTCTGCCGGCCGGTTCACCGACAGCGACGAGATGATCCCGCGGTTCCGCGAAGCAGGGGACGTGATGCTTGACCTGTTCCACCGTGACGGGCGGGTGGATGATCGCTGGCTCGGCCTGCACCCGCGCGAATTTGCGCTGATCTGGCGGCTGGCCGAACATCCGGGGGAATGCATGACCCAGCGGCAATTGCTGGCCGAGGTATGGCGCATCAATTTCGAACCCGCAGCCAACAGCGTCGCCGTGCACGTGGCGCGGGTGCGCGCGAAGCTTGAACCCTTTGGTCTTGCGCGGCTGATCGCCACGCACCTCGATGGTGGCTATTTTCTCGATGCTTCCGCCATTTGAATGGCGGCGGCCCTTAACCGGGGCAAGTCTGGACTTGGGACAGCGGATCGGTCAATCTGCCATCTGCAAAACAGTGTTTTAAGGAAGCCCCAACCAATGCCCGCCACCGCCTCAATGACCGCCAATGACAGGGTTTCCATCGCACTGGGAGAGGACGGCGTTGCGCTGGTGCGTCTCAACCGCCCTGACAAGATGAACGCGCTTGACCCCGAAATGTTCGCACGCATCATCGAAGCGGGCAGCACATTGCAGCGCATGAAGGGCCTGCGCGTGGTGGTGCTTTGCGGTGAAGGCCGGGCGTTCTGCGCCGGGCTTGACCTTGCCAGCTTCACCCGCTCGCCAAGCGAGGACGAACCGTCGCTGACCGAACGGACATATGGCAATGCCAACAAGTTCCAGCAGGTGTCGATGCAGTGGCGCAAACTTCCGGTGCCGGTAATCGCGGCGGTGCACGGCGTATGCTTCGGCGGCGGGCTGGCGATTGCCAGCGGCGCGGATATTCGCATTGTCCATCCCGAAACGCGCATGTCAATCATGGAGATGAAATGGGGTCTGGTGCCCGACATGGGCGGTTTCGCGCTGTGGCGCGGGCTGGTGCGCGATGATGTGCTGCGCGAACTGATTTACACCAATCGCGAATTTTCGGGGGCGGAGGCGCAGGCGCTCGGCCTTGCGACCCATGTCGATGACAACCCGCTCGACCGCGCGATTGCAATTGCGGGCGAGATCGCCAATCGCAATCCCCACGCAATCCGCGCGGCCAAGCGGCTGCACGCGGGCATGATCGATCGCGATACCAATGCGATTCTGCTTGAAGAAAGCATCGAACAGCACGGCATCATGCGTAGCCGCAACCAGGTCGAAGCGGTGATGGCGGCAATGCAGAAGCGCAAGCCGGATTTCGAGGATTTGTAAGCGGCGCGCGCCTACCCGAACACCGCCACGCACTGAACCCCGTCGAGCACCTGCCGCCCGTCCGCATCCCACATCCGCAGCCGTTCGGATGAATAGCCGCTATCGGCGTGCTGGCTGGCATTTTCGGCCAGATACCACCCGCCCGGCGAACGGGTTTCGGGGTCGAGCACATTGAACGACCAGTTGATCGAGCTGATCGCGCCAAGCCGTTGCATCACCCGCATCGCGCCTGGCGGCATGACGTCGCCCATCAGCACAAGTTTGGACACCGGATCGAGATCGTGCTGTTCTGTCAACCGCGCCCAGCGCCGCATGGTCGCGCCGTGATCTGCGCCTTTGACCTGACCATAGCGCAGTTCGAAATTGTGCTGAATGAAGGCCGGCCCCAGCCCGCCCATCACCACTTCATTGGCGTCAGGCGCTCCGGGCCAGTTTTCGGGCGGATCGGCGGGGCGCAGTGCATTGGCCTCGCGGCCTTCGCCAAACAGCCAGAAGGCGCTCAATGCGACTTTGCCGTCGCTGTGGATCTCGCTGCGCACCTGTGTAACGTTGCGCCCCTGCCGGATAATCTCGGCGGTAAGTGCAACTTCTTCGCCCACCGGTGCAACAAACGCGACCTGCGCGCCGCGCAGCGGCGGCAGGCCGGGGAAGGCGCGCACCGCCATCGTATAGGCCACCAGCGCCGATGCTCCGCCATACAGCGTGCGCCCCTGCATCCAGTCATTGGCATGGGCAAGGCGGGCAGGGCCGGGCTGGCCGGTGATTGGTTCAAGCAGGCTGGCAATGGTCATGTGCGCTGCTTTGCCGTGCGGTTTGCGCGGCGTCCAGATTGACGTTGCGTCAAGTCTGCCTCCTGAGAAACACAGATTGCCAAGCCCGCAGCGAATCGCTAGTGCGCGCGCTCTGTTCGGGACGCATGCCCCGGATGGCTCGGCCCGATGGCGGAGTGGTTACGCAGAGGACTGCAAATCCTTGCACGCCGGTTCGATTCCGGCTCGGGCCTCCACCTTTGCATTGCACGCATTGCCCCCCGCAATTAGGGCAACACGCGCAGATGCCGCTTTAGCTCAGTTGGTAGAGCACATCATTCGTAATGATGGGGTCACGTGTTCGAGTCACGTAAGCGGCACCATTTCCTTGTTTCCTGACATCGCTGGAAGCCTTGAAAATCCCTCATTTTTGCGGGATATATCGGCTCTCAACGGCGCGATGTGTTTCTGCTGGTGCCCCCAAAATTCAGCGTTTCTGGGGGTACTTTTGCCGTAGTCCTCTGGCTTACAGGTTCAACGGGCCGTGCTGGATGTGCGGCAGTACGTGGCGGGCGAACATGTCGGCCTCCTGCGCGTGCGGATAGCCTGACAGGATGAACGCCTCGATCCCCTCGTCCTGATAGGCGCGCAGCTTGGCCAGTACCTGATCGGGTGTGCCAACGATTGCCGCTCCGCAGCCCGACCGCGCGCGGCCGATCCCGGTCCACAGGTTTTCCTCGACAAACCCGTCGCCATCGGCGGCCCCGCGCAATTCCTGCTGGCGCTGGACGCCGTAGTTCTTGGCATCGAGCGACTTTTCGCGGATTGCCCGCCCGGCTTCATCATCCAGCTTTGACAGCAGCCGGTCGGCATAGGCGCGCGCTTCATCCTCGGTTTCGCGTACGATCACGTGGGCGCGGTAGCCAAACTTCAGCGTGCGTCCGTAATTGGCGGCGCGGGCTTTCAGGTCGGCGATATTTTCGCGCACCTTGTCCATGGTGTCGGGCCACATCAGATAGACATCGCAGGCTTCGGCGGCGCATTCGCGCGCTTCATGGCTAAGACCGCCGAAATAGAACGGCGGGCACTTGCCCGACAGCGTGGTGATGCGCGGCGGATCGAGCTTCATCTGGTAAAACTCGCCCTGAAAATCGAGATGCTCGCCATTGAGCAGCGTGCGCACGATCTTCATGATTTCTGTGCCGCGGCGGTAGCGGGGGCCGCTCTCGACCCTTTCGCCTGGCATGTCGGACGAGATGATATTGACGTTTAACCGCCCGCCCGTACCAGCCGCGTTGGGGCCAAGGATGCGATCAAGCGTTGCAATCCGGCGCGCCAGTTGCGGCGGCCAGTCTTCGCCCATCCGGGTCGCCCACAGCAGCTTGATCCGCTGCACCTGCGTTGCCACAGCAGCGGCGAAGATCGTGGTATCGAGCCCTAGCTGATAGCCCGAAGGCAGCAGGATATTGTCGAACCCGCCCTCTTCGGCGCGCAGCACGATGTTACGGCAATGCTCCCAGCTCGATTGCAGATATTTGTCGGGCACGCCGAGAAATTCGTAATCATCATCGCA
Source organism: Alphaproteobacteria bacterium HGW-Alphaproteobacteria-14 (assembly GCA_002842925.1). Classification (GTDB taxonomy): domain Bacteria; phylum Pseudomonadota; class Alphaproteobacteria; order Sphingomonadales; family Sphingomonadaceae; genus Erythrobacter. The sequence goes on along the minus strand of PHEL01000023.1, from coordinate 32,567 downwards.
CAGCGCGGAAAACCACGCGATTTCGCATTGTTGCTTGGGGGTTTGTGTCTCAGTCATCACGGAAGCCTCTCTCCACGCGCGGCGACCAGCACCGCATACCAATCCTGCCGCGTCCAGCGCACTGTCAGCGCAGCGGCACCCTCGGCAATCCGTTCGGGGTTCTGCGATCCGATGATCGGGATGATCCCGGCCGGATGCGCCATCAGCCAGCTATAGGCTGCGACCGTGCGCGAGACGCCCTGCGCGCTCGCCACCGCGTCAAGCGCGGCGGCCACCGCCTTGTCACGCGCACTTTCAGGCGCAGTCAGCAGCCCACCACCCAGCGGCGACCACGCCATCGGGGTGAGGCCGAGCATCATCGCCTGATCCAGTTCGCCATTTTCAAAGCAGGTGATGCGCAGCGGGCTGATTTCGGGCTGGGTCGAAACCAGCTTGTGCCCCAGGAAATGGTTCAGCGCCGCGATTTGCGCAGCCGTGAAGTTCGACACGCCCAGGCAGCGCACCTTGCCCGATGTGATCGCATCATCGAGCACCCGGGCAACCTCTTGCGGGTGGGCGAGAATATCGGGGCGGTGGATCTGCCACAGGTCAACGTGATCTACCTTCAGCCGGGTAAGCGAGGCGTTGATCGCCTTGCGCAGATAATCCGCACTCTGATCATAGGGCAGCGGGGGCAGGATCCCGCCCTTGGTGGCGAGCACCATACGGGCGCGCAGGGCCGGCTCTGCGGCGAGCACTTCGCCCAGCAGCGCCTCGGCATCACCAAAGCCGCCTGACCCGTCAAACCCGTAGATATCGGCGGTGTCGAGAAAGCTGATCCCGGCATCGATCGCGGCGTGCACCAGCCGCGCTGCATCACCTGCGGTGCGCCCGTTTTCAGCAAGACGCCACATGCCCCACGCGATCGGTGACACCGCAATGCCGCTATGGCCAAGCGTGCGGGTGACAGGGGGGAGGGGCAGTTCACTCATGAGATGATCCTTTGGGCGGAGCGACAGAGGCGCGCTCCACCAGAGTGTGGGGCAGGCGGCGATGGTTGATATCACCACCCGCAATCAGAATTTCAGTGGCGGTGCGCGCCAGTTCGGCCATCGGTTGGCGGATGGTGGTGAGCGGCGGCCAGACCGTGCGGGCCAGCGTGGTATCATCGAACCCCGCGACCGATAGTTCGGCGGGCACGTTGATTCCGCGATCATGCGCCACTGCCAGAACGCCTGCCGCCATATCGTCATTCGAGGCAAAGATCGCGGTGGGCCGATCAGGCAGATCGAGCAAGGCGCGCGCGCTTCGCACACCCGAGTCAAAATCAAATTCGCCATCGACAACCAGATGCGGTTCGAACGGGATTCCGACCCGGTCAAGCGCGCGGCGATAGCCGAACAGGCGATCATCCGATGCCATGTGGTTGGTGTGCCCTTTGATGAAGCCGATGCGTCGGTGGCCGGCGTTGATCAGGTGCGTGGTCATGTCATCGGCGGCCTGCGCGTCGTCCATGAACACCGAACTGGTCAGCGCGTGATTGGTGCCCGGCGATATCCGCACGAACGGCACGTCCATCAATTCAAGCGCGCGCAGCACCGGATCGCAATCGGTCACGGGGGATGACAGGATGATCCCATCGACGTGGGTTTCGCTGACCAGTCCGCGCACCTGATCGCCCACGCGCGGATCCGCCACGTCCACTGGCTGGGCCAACAAACGGATGCCGTTTTCGTGGCACACATCCCAGCAGCCCTTCTGGATCTGGAACATGTAATAGGGGCTGTGATTGTCGTAAATCAGCGCTACCTGGTTGGACTTGGCTCCCGACAGGATGCGCGCGGCGACGCTTGGACGAAAGTCCAGGTCAGCCATCGCCTGCTCAACCTTTCCGCGCAGGGTATCGCTGACATAAGGATGGCCGTTGAGCACCCGGCTGACAGTTTTCACCGCCACTCCGGCGCGCGCGGCGACATCGCGGATATTGGCTCTGCTCATGCTCGATCGCCTCCGATATTGCGCAGCCGCGCAAACAACCCCGCGAACCCGCTGTTCGGGCGGGTGAACACTGGCGGCTGACCTAGCGGCGCAGACACGTCATGCCAGCCGGGGGCGAAGGGCTCACCCGTCCACAGATGGTTCCATTCCTGTCCGCTATCACTTGGTAGATAGACCCGCCGCATGACCGCCCCCCTTTCGATTACCGGTGCCACCATTATGTCGGCCCCATACAGGAATTGATCCTGAATAGTGAAAGTTTGGCGGTCTTGCGGATAGTGCAGAAACAGCGCGCGCATGGCGGGCAGGCCGCTGGCCTGTGCCTCGGTCAACAGTTGCGCCGCATAGGGTGCGAGCGCGGCGTGGACACGGCTCCAGCGCACGAAGCCTTCGATCAGTTCGGGGCTTGAGTCGATCTGCAGGTTGTCGTCGGGCCGGTTTCCTTCATGCGTGCGCATTACCGGGCTGAACGCGCCCAGTTCATACCAGCGCAACAGCAGTTCGGCGCTGCGGATATTGCCGAACAGGCTGGTATAGCCGCCCACGTCCGAATGGCTGAAGGCATTGCCGATCAGCCCCGATGACAGCGCGGCGGTGATCACCGTGCCGATGCCGTCATGGCGGCTGAAATCGACCGATTGATCGCCCGCCCACAGCAAGGGGCAATGCGCCTGCACGCCCGTGTGCCCTGCGCGCATGAACCACAGCACATCGCCGGTCCGCCCGCGCGATGCGACCGCACGCGCGTTCACCTCGGCCCAGCGCACCGGCCAACGGTTGTGCTCCTGCATCGGATCGCCATCGTGAAGCCTGAGATCAATCGGTAGATATTCGCCGAAATCGGCCATCCACCCATCCAGCCCGAAATCGAGCATCCGCTTGCCGATCACCTCCTCGGCAAACCATTCGGCCGCGGCCGGGTTGGTGAAATCGACCACGCCCGCGTCGAACTCGCCGAAGTCGACCAGATAGGGGGCGTCACGATCCAGCTGGCGCGCGCAAAATCCCTTTGCCGCGGCTTCAGCGTAAAGCGGGCCATCAACCGCCAGATAGGGGTTAACATAGCCCATAAACCGGATGCCGCGCGCTTTCAGCGCCGCGATGCGATCGGGCAGGGCGGGATAGCGTGCCGCGTTCCACTGCCAGTCCCAGAACAGGCGGCGACCAAAGCTGGTTTCGCGCAAGCCCACCCAGTCTTCGCACCATAGCCCCGATATGGCCGCGCCTGCATCGATCATGCGTTCGAGCCGATCAAAGCTGTTCGCCCCGTCCTTAAGCCCCACTATCGCGCCGCCCAGCGCCCATTCGGGTAGCGGCTGACGCGGGCCGAACCGCGCGCCGAGCTGGCGCACCAAATCGGCCGGTTCGCCCGAAAACAGATCAATCGCCACCTCGCCCGACCAGACGTGAATGCGCAGCCGTCCGGGGTGGGTCGCATCCAGCTCGCAATAGTCGGCATTGGCCAGCGACAGCGCCCAGCCCGCCGAACACAGCACCGTCGGTTCAGGGTAATTGGTGGTCCAGTAATCGCCGCCTGCAAACGAGCCGTCGGCGCTGGCCTGATCGGTCAGCGCAGTGCCGGGCTCGCGCCCGACCCCTGGCTCGCTCGTCCAGATCGGAAACTTGCGGCCGTTGAGCGCAAGATAGCTCATCTGTTCCCCGCCGCCCCACAGCACATCATCAGAGCCGGGTTTGAAATCGATGGTGATGCGGTCATGCGGAGTCAGCGCCGTAAGGCTGAACCGCCCGCCATCAGGCGCGATCCGCACCGCCACCTGCGCGGTTTCGTCTCGGCTGGAGAGCACAAAACCGCCATCGACGCGGGCGCACTGGTCAAGTCGCGCTGCGGGGCGCAGCTTATCGTTTAGCCGGAAATTGCCGCGCACCATCGTAACCTTGGGGGCGCCCGAACTGATTGCAATGGCAGGCAAACCAGAACTGTGACTGACAATAGTATGCCCGCCCAGCAACAGGGCGAATCCATCCTGAAGTGCAGCCAACTGCGACGTCAACGCCCTTAACTCCCCTCACCGGTGCTATCTGACACCGCTTGACATATAGCGACAGAAAGCGCAATTCAAGCGTCCAAAGATCGACCGCACGGGCGATGATCTGAAGATCGTCAAATGAGTTGATCAGGTTTGAGGGGAGAGAGTTACGATGTCCACCAACACCCGAATTGTGTTCAAGGCGCTTGCCGTTTCGGTCAGTTCCCTGGCGCTGATGCAGGCCGCGCCGACGCTGGCGCAGGATGAGTCTGCATCGACCGGCGGCATTGCCGAAATCATCGTTACCGCGCAAAAAGTATCTGAAAACGTTCAAGATGTTCCGATTGCAATCACCGCAATCACCGCCGATCGGCTTGAGCAAACCGGCACCACCAGCCTTGAAGGGCTGACGCGGCTGGTTCCATCAGTGACTTTCCGCAAGGGCACCACCAGCGCTAACAGCGCGATTGTGATGCGCGGCGTGGGCACGATCACCTTCTCGGTTGCCGCTGAACCCAGTGTGTCCACCGTTGTCGACGGTGTCGTGCTGTCGCGTTCTGGACAAGCGTTCATGGACCTTGTCGATCTTGAGCGGATCGAAGTTCTGCGCGGGCCGCAGGGCACCCTGTTCGGCAAAAACGCTTCGGCGGGCCTCGTCAACATGGTTTCCAAGGGCGGCACTGATACTCTCGAAGCCGAAGCGCGCGCCGAATGGTTTGAAGGCAATGAATATCGCCTGCGAGCTGCAATCTCCGGCCCGCTGGGCGAAAACCTCAGCGGTCGCATCACCGGATTTTATGGTACCTATGATGGCAACATCACCAACGTCTTTGGTGGGCAGGAAGACGATATCGATTACTTCAAGGCGGATGATGATTGCTGTGCCGATATCACCACGGTCAGCCGGGGTGCGGTGCTGGATGCCGAACTGGGCCTGCCCGGCGGCGTGGCGCAGGGGCTTGATCAGCGCTACGTCAACCACAATCTGGTCACCCAGACCCGCGACGAACAGTGGAGCCTGACCGCATCGGCGGACTTCGACGTTTTCACCAGCCACACGCTGAGCGTTGTTGCAGGCTATCGCAACTGGAAGAACCGCGAAATTCGTGAAGGCGATTTCCTTCCGCGCGCGCTGGTCGGCACTGCCGAATTGCACGATGACGGCACTGTAAAGACCGAGCAATATTCGCTAGAAGTGCGATTGGCCTCGGACGCTTCAGAACCGTTTTTCTACCAGGTCGGAGCATTCGCCTGGCAATCCGACAACAAGCAGCAGTTCACGCGCGAAGTCATCACCTGCGCCAGTTCAACATTGCCGATTGATCCGGTGACGGGCGGTCAGCCATGCAACCTTGCGGACACAGTCAATACGATTTTCCCCACCGCAACATCAGACAGCGACGTGACATCGAAGAACTTTGCGGTGTTCGGTCAGGGCACCTATCGTTTCAATGACATGATCGCGCTGACCGGGGGGCTGCGTTACACGTGGGACGATCTTGATTTCAGCCATTTCCGCGCGCCGGGCGTCAACGCTGCCAATGGCTTGCCTGCAACCGGGCCGGGCGTATCGGGCAGCCCGGCAGGCGGCACGATCGCCAGCGGCGGCAATGGCACCAATCTGTCGACCGGTTCCAGCACCAACGGCAATCTGTCGGGCAAAGCCGTTCTGCAGGTTTATGCGGCAGACGACATCATGCTCTACACCAGCTACACGCGGGGGTATAAGGGTCCGGCCTTCAACGTGTTCTTCAATCACACCGCGCCCAATAATGCTGTGCCGATCGATGCCGAGACATCCGACGCATTCGAAGCGGGGATCAAATCGCAGTTCCTCGACAATCGGGTGCAGTTGAACCTGGCCGCGTTCACGGTTGAATATGATGGGTTCCAAGCCAATAACTTCATCAATCTGAACGGCACCATCATTACAAATCTGACCAATGCGGGCACAGTCAAGACCGAAGGCTTCGAGGCCGATCTTGTCGTGGTGCCGGTCAGCGGACTGACCTTGCGCGCAAGTGGTGCCTATGCCGATGCCAAGGTGAAGGAATTCAACCCCAATCCGATCACCAACGCGCCTGATGCCCGCAACGGCACCAGATTGCCGCTGGCACCCAAGTTCACCTATACTCTGGGCGCCAGTTACGAAGCCGACCTTGGTGGCTTTGGGCTGCATCTTGATACCGATTTTCGCCACTTGAGTTCGCAATTCTCCGATCTTGGCGAAAGCGGCCCGCTTGATGGCTACGGCATCTGGAACGCGTCTGTCGGCTTTTCCGATCCGGATGACCGCTATCGCCTGACCTTCCATATCCGCAATATCACCGATGAAAGCTTCGCGCTGCTGAATGTTGGCAATGGCCAGCGCCTGCAAATCCCGCGTGAGGCGGATCGTTATGTCGGGATCAGCCTGCGCGCCCGGATGTGATGGAGCGCCTTCTGGTCGCATGATAAGAACAGGGCCGCCAGAGCGATCTGGCGGCCCTTGTCTTGTCCGGCCAAACTTGTCCCGCCCCTTTTCCGATCGCTAGGAGCCTGTGATGGCCGCACAATCTTCACCCCTGTCCAGCCGCCTGCGCTGGTCGCTGTTCACGGTGTTGTGCATCGCCGGGGTGTTCAACGCGATGGATCGCCCGATCATCGCCATTCTCAAACCCGACATGATGGCCGATTTCGGCTGGAGCGACAGTGATTTCGGTGATCTGGCGGCGGTCACGCAATTTTCCGCAGCCTTTGCGTTTCTGTTTACCGGCTGGCTGGTTGATCGGCTGGGCGTGAACCGTTCGATGCAGGTCGGCGCATCGGCGTGGAGCCTGGCCGCCATCGCCCATGGCTGGGCGATAACCACGTGGCAGGTGGTAACAGCGCGGATCGGACTGGGGCTGACAGAGGCGGTGCAGACCCCGCTGACCATCAAGACGGTGGCGACGCTGTTTCCGCCGAACCAGCGATCCTTCGCGTTCGGGTTTGCGACGATGCTGGCGGGTGCTGGCACGATTGCGATGCCGTTTGTGATCCCGGCACTGGCGCTGACAGTGGGCTGGCGCGGCGCGCTGGTCGCGGGCGGGATCGGCGGGTTTATATCGTTGCTGGCATGGATCTGGCTTGCGCGCGGGCTGGCGCAGCTGCGCGAACGCACCGTTGACGAAGCGCCAGCCGAAAGCGGCAGCGACTCCGCCGGATACGGCCCGATCCTGACCAACCGCAAAACCTGGGCCATCGTCGGGGCCAAGGCGCTATCCGACATGACATGGTGGTTCATCAACTTCTGGCTGGCGGATTACTACCGCAAGGAATTCGGCCTTTCGACGATCGAATTGGGCGTGCCGCTGGCGATTGCCTTTGCCGGATCGGGGCTGGGCGCGTTGCTGGCGGGTTGGGGGTCGACCCGGCTGCTCGAACGTGGCTGGGGGGTCAACCGGGTGCGCAAGGGGGTGATGCTGATATCGGCGCTGATGGTGGCGCCGCTGCCATTGGTGCTGGAGCTTAATTCGTTCTGGCCGGTGGCCTGCATGATCGGCGTAGTGATGGCTGGGCATCAGGGCTTTTCGCTGTCGATCTTTTCGACCATCACCGACGTTGTGCCCAACGCCAAGGTGGGCCGGGTAACGGCGTTTGGCGCGTTTATGGGCAATATGGGCGGGGTAGCGATCAGCCTGATCGCAGGCCGGGTGCTGGATGCCGGATTCGGGTTCGTGCCGCTGTTCGTGTTCGCCGCCAGCTCCTATCTGATTGCGTTGGCGTGGTTCCAGTGGCTATTGCCAACCATCCGCCGCGATGAAGGTGCGTTGAGCGCTGCTGTATGAGCGGTGCGGTTGCATTCAGATGGTGTGCGGTCTAGTGGTGTGACACCGTAGGACAGAAAACATGGGCGAGACTTTCCGGAACACGATGCGCATGGTCAGTTCGAGATGATGGACAAGCGGCGGACTGACTTTGATGCCTATGCCGGCGATCTGTTCGGGGAAATCATGCTGGCCGATACGGCTGCGGCGAACCGGGCGGCGGCGCGCGAGCCGCTTTCCCGGTTCGTGCCCGGTCTGGCGATCTGCATTATTGCCAGCGCCGCTGCTGCATGGCTCAGCCAGAATTACGGTGTCCCGGTCATCCTTGCTGGCCTGTTGATCGGACTCGCGCTCAATTTCGCCGCTGGCGATGCGCGCACCCATGCGGGGCTGGATGCTGCCTCGCGCCACGGTCTCAGGGTGGGGATCGTGCTGCTCGGCTTTCAGGTGACGGTGATGCAGGTGGTCGCGATGGGGGCGGTGCCGTTTCTCGGCCTTGCGCTGGTGATGTCGGCGGCGGTGGTCGCGGCACTGCTGGCGGCGCGGGCCACGAGGCAAAGCGCATCGGTCGGGCTGCTGGCGGGCGGCGCGACGGCGATCTGCGGCGCATCTGCGGCGCTGGCGCTGTATGGCGTGATCGGGCGCGAACGGATCGATCAGGCGCAGTTTACACTGACGCTGGTAATTCTGGCTGCGGCATCGGCCATCGCGCTGACCACCTATCCGGCGCTGACCCAGATGCTGGGTTTCAACGATGCGCAGGCGGGGTTTCTGGTCGGCGCATCGATCCATGATGTAGCCCAGGCAATTGGTGCTGGCTTTGCCGTGTCCGATTCCGCCGGGGCGCAGGCGACCGTGGTCAAACTGACCCGGGTGGCATTGCTGGCCCCGCTGGTGACGCTGGCGGCGCTATGGATTGCGCGCGCTTATCCGGTTGCTGATGCGGGCACAGGTGCGCGGGTGCCGATGCTGCCCGGCTTCATTCTCGCTTTCCTTGCGCTGGTCGGGGTCAATTCGTTGCTCGGCTTGCCAATCGTGGTCGCGGACAATGCGCTGCTTGCGTCCAAGACCCTGTTGTTGCTGGCGGTGACCGCGACCGCGATGCGCACTCGCACCGATCTGCTGCTGCAACTGGGCTGGCGCTCGGTTATGCCGGTGCTGGCGGCGACCATCGCTTCGCTTGGCGTGGCGCTCGCATTTGCAAAATGGGCAGTCTGATGGAAGCGACCTATGATCTTGCGGTAATCGGCGGCGGGGTGAACGGCGCGGGGATTGCCCGCGATGCCGCCGGGCGCGGGGCGCGGGTGCTGCTGCTCGAACGCGGCGATCTGGCGCAAGGCACCTCGTCATCCTCGACCAAGCTGATCCACGGCGGACTGCGTTATCTGGAGCATTATGAATTTGCACTGGTGCGCGAATCATTGAGCGAGCGCGAGGTGCTGTGGGGCATCGCTCCGCATATCATCTGGCCAATGCGCTTTATCCTGCCACACCGCCCCGGCCTGCGTCCGCGCTGGCTGCTGCGGCTGGGGCTGTTTCTGTATGACCACATCGGCGGGCGCAAGCACTTGCCGCCCACGCAGTCGGTGAAGTTGGCAAACCACCCGGCAGGCGTGCCGCTCAAGCCCGAATATACCCGCGCCTTTGCCTATTCGGATGGCTGGGTCGATGATGCGCGGCTGGTGGTGCTGAATGCGCGCGATGCGGCGGATCGCGGCGCGGACATCCGTACCCGCTGCGAGGTGACGGCGCTTGCCCGGCAGGGTGATAGCTGGCTGATCACCGCCGGGGGCGAACAGTTCCGGGCGCGCTGTGTGGTTAACGCCGCCGGGCCGCGCGTGCTGGACGTGCTGGGCCAGGCGGGTGAGCCGACCAGCCAGCGGATGCGGCTGGTGCGTGGATCGCATATCGTGGTGCGCAAGGTATTTGAGCACGATTTCGCCTATTTCTTCCAGCTCCCCGATGGGCGCATCTTCTTCGCCATTCCCTATGAACAGGATTTCACCCTGATCGGCACCACTGATGTCGATCACACCGCCGGGCTGGATGAGGTGCGCGCCAGCCCTGATGAAATCGCTTATCTGTGTGCGGGCGCCTCCGAATATTTCCGCACCCCGATCACGCCGGATGATGTGGTGTGGACCTATTCGGGCGTGCGCCCGCTGGTCGATGATGGTTCGGGCAGGCCCGAGGCCGCGACCCGCGGTTATCGCTTTGAACTGGATGGCGGCACGGGTGAGGCACCGCTGCTGTCGGTGTTCGGCGGCAAGATCACCACCTACCGCCACCTCGCCACCGAAGCGATTGAACGCCTCGCACCACTGTGCCCCGCGCTTGATGGAGCGGAATGGACCCACGGCGCGCCGCTGCCCGGCGGTGATTTCGGGCGTGATGAAGCCCCGGCCAAAGCGCGTGAACTGGCCGCAGCCTACCCTTTTATCGGCCCGCAAAAGGCGGTGCGGCTGATCCGGCTATACGGCACTCGCGCATGGGCGATCCTTGGCGCGGCCACCCGCTCCGCCGATCTGGGCGAGGATTTCGGCCATGGGTTGACCGCTGCTGAAGTCGATTATCTGATCGATACCGAATGGGCGCGCACCGCCGAGGACGTGTTGTGGCGGCGCACCAAGCTTGGCCTCCATTTCACGGCGGAACAAGCCGCGCGGCTGGCCCAATATATCACCGAAAGGACGGCACTCTCATGACCACCATCGTGGCCCTTGGCGGCACGGTCAATCCCGGCAGCACGACCGAACAGGTGTTGCGACTTGCCGCCGGCATTGCCGCTGGCGAAGGGGCGACGGTGCAGGTGTTCGGCGGCGAATATCTCACCGCGCTGCCGCACTATCTCGGCCCGACGCATGATCCTTCGTGCGGGGCGGAGATGGTCGCCGCCGTGCGTGAGGCCGATGGCTTGCTGATCGCTGCGCCCGGCTATCACGGCACGATTTCCGGTGTGGTCAAGAACGCGCTCGATTACCTTGAAGATCTCGCCCGCGATGAACGCCCCTATCTGGATGGGCGCGCGGTCGGGCTGATCGCGACCGCGTTCGGCGATCAGGCATCGATGAGCACGCTGTTGACGATGCGCGCGATCACCCATGCTCTGCGCGGCTGGCCGACCCCGATGGGCGCTACCATCCGCACCTATCGCGGGCTGTTTTCTCCCGATGGCGAATGCCTTGATGAACGCGCGCGCGGGCAATTGGAGTTGGTCGGCAAGCAGGTGGTGCTGGGCGCCCGCAGCTTTGCCGCGGGGAGGGAGTTGCGGTGAACACCGATACTGCTTGATCGTGGTGCTGGCGGGTGACCGGCTGCGCGGCGGGGATCTTGATCTGATGATCGCTGCCCGCCACGTCACACCGTCAGCAATCAATTTCATGGCCACTCACGGCCGCGGGCTGATCTGTCTGGCGATCACGCCAGAGCTGGCCAAGCGGTTGGGCCTGAGTCTGATCAATACCGGAACGCATCGCCAAACCGGGCGGCCCTTTGCCCGATCGATCGAAGCGGCAAGCGGGGTTTCAACCGGCATTTCCGCCGCCGACCGCGCACACACGGTCACAGTCGCGATTGCGCCGGGATCAAGTGCGGCCGATATTCATTCGCCCGGCCACGTGTTTCCGCTGATTGCGCAATCAGGCGGCGTGCTGGCGCGCCCTTCGGCGTGCGAGGCTTCGATCGATCTTGCGCGGCTGGCAGGTGCTGGCGATGCTGCGGTGATCTGTTCGATCATGCGCGATGATGGCGAAATGGCGCGGATTGATGATATTGGCGATCTGCTGCGCGATCACGGGCTGGCGGTGGCCGATATTGGCACCTTGCTCGCGCGGATCGAAAGCGCGGGCGCAGAAAGGGCGTGAAGATGGCGGATGGCAATAGCGCAAACGGCAAGACGCGATCCCGGTTTACCCGCCGTGCGTTGCTGGCCGGAGCGGGCGGCGGTGTGCTGGCTGCGCCGGTGCTGGCGCAGCGCCTGATCGGTGACGGCATGATCGACCTCGGCCTGCCCGGCGGGCCGAGCGAGCGTCCGCTCACCCCGCGCTTTCCCGGCAAGGGCGAAATGATTGTCCATCGCGTCCGTCCCCCGGTGCTTGAAACCCCGATGGCGGTGTTCGATCACGGCACGATCACTCCCAATGACCGCTTTTTCGTGCGCTGGAACTGGGACATGCCGACCCAGATCAACGCCGCTGCGCACCGCGTGGCGGTGGGTGGAGCGGTGCGACAGCCGGTGTCGCTGACGCTCGATGATGTCGCCAATGCGGGCGATCATGTCGATGTGGTCGCGATCAACCAATGCGCTGGCAATGGTCGCGGGTTTTCTCAGCCGCGCGTGACCGGAGGCCAATGGGGCAATGGCGCGATGGGATGCGCGCGCTGGACCGGTGTGCGGTTGAAGGATGTGCTGGCCAAGGCAGGCGTGGCCGATGGTGCCGCACGCGTGCGCTTTGCCGGACTGGACGTGCCGATGGTGGACGGTGCGCCGCAATTCATCAAGTCGATCCCGATCGATATCGCCATGCGTGATGATGTGCTGGTGGCATGGGGCATGAACGGTGAACCGCTGCCGCTGCTGCACGGATACCCGCTGCGGATCGTCGTGCCGGGGTGGTTTTCGACCTATTGGGTCAAGATGCTGAGCACCATCGAAGTGCTGACCGGCGATGATGACAGCTACTACGTCGCCAAGACCTACCGGGTTCCCACTGCTCCGGTAACGCCGCAGGACAAGGGCTTCGAAACGGTTCCGGTCAGCGTCATGCCGCCGCGCTCCTTCATCACCAGCCATGCCGATGGTGCGATCATCGCGCTGGGTCAGCCGCTGGAACTGCGCGGGATTGCGATGGGCGGCGACGCGGCGCTCGCCAGAGTTGATCTGGTGGGCGCGGGGCTGGAATTGCCCTGCAAACTTGGCCCGGATGAAGGCACATATGGCTTCAGGCGCTGGACGCTGCGCATCCCCGAAGTGACCGGGGACCTGGCGCAGATCGGCGTGCGCGCCACCAATGCCAACGGGATCACGCAGCCCGCCGAACAGGCGTGGAACCCGAGCGGCTATGCCCGCAACGTCATCGAACGCATCAACCTGAGGGCACAATGAAGCACTGGGCGATCATCCTTGCAGTCCTGCTGGCAGGCTGTGACAGCAGGCCGGACGTGGTGTTTGTCAATGCGGCGATTACCTTGCCCGATGATCCTGCCGAATTGCCGCCCGGCCCCGGCTTGCAGGCGGTAGTGGAAAATTGCACGGCCTGCCATTCGCCATCAACCATGCTGCAACAGCCGCAGGTTCCGCGCGCGAAGTGGGAATCGATGGTGAGCAAGATGATCGAGACCTACAAGGCGCCGGTGGATGAACAGGCGATCCCGGAAATCGTCGATTATTTCGTCGCGGTGCAGGCTGCGCAGGTTGCCAACCCCGGCGGGGCCTGACCCCTGGCATTGCCTGATCCCTGGCATTGATCGTCGCGCTTTTGACGCGAATCCTCGCGAGGATGATTTACACATATAAAAATATCTTTATATGATCCCTGCAATGGTGATCGAGGATATCTTCAAGGCGCTGGGCGATCCGACCAGGCTGCGTATTGCGCGGCTGCTGGGCACGATGGAGCTGGCCGTGGGCGAATTGGCGCAGGTGCTGGGGCAAAGCCAGCCGCGCGTATCGCGCCACGTCGGCATCCTTTGTGATGCGGGGCTGGCCGAACGCCGCCGTGAAGGCAGTTGGGTGTTTCTGCGGCAAGCCGATGCCGAAGGCGCCGCCGCGCCGATCATCGAAGCCGCGCAGGCGCTGCTCGCGATTGCCGAATCCGCAGAGCCTGCCTTTGCCGAATTGTGCGACGTCGACCGGCGCAAACTCGCCGCGATCCGCGCCGCACGTGAGGCCGCCGCCGGGGTCTATTTCGCGCGTCACGCCAGCGAATGGGATGATCTGCGCGCACTCCACAGTCCCGATGCCGAAGTAGAGCAGGCGCTTTCCCATGCGCTGGCCGATGCGCCGCTGGGCGCGGTGCTTGATATCGGCACCGGCACCGGGCGCATGGCGGAACTGTTCGCCGGCAAGGCCGAGCGCATCGTCGCGCTCGACAAGAACCTCGAAATGCTGCGGGTCGCGCGGGCGAAACTGCAACACCTGCCGACCGCGCAGATCGAACTGGTGCAGGGCGATTTTGCCGATCTGCCGCATGGCGATGCCAGTTTTGATACGGTGCTGCTGCATCAGGTACTGCATTTCGCCACTGATCCCGGCCCGGCCCTGGCCGAGGCGGCGCGGGTGCTGCGCGCGGGCGGGCGCATCGGAATCGTCGATTTCGCCAGCCACGACCACGAGGAACTGCGCACCCGCCATCAACACGCACGGCTGGGCTTTGGCGATCGCCAGATGGCTGACCTGCTGCGCGCCGCCGGATTTACCGCAGCCGCGCCAATCGCGCTCGAAGGGGGCGAGTTGATCGTCAAGATCTGGATCGGCAAGCGCCGTCCTGTCGCCGCTTCCAGAACCGCCGCAACGGAAACCGTCCGATGACCCCGACCCTCGACCAGCTTCACGAATATCGCACCGCCACCGACGCGCCGCTGTTTTCCGGCCTTCCGGGCGATGTCGCGGTGAGTTTTGAATTCTTCCCGCCCAAAAGCGAAAAGATGGAAGCGCAATTGTGGGACGCGGTGACGCAGCTGAAGCCGCTTGCCCCCAGCTTTGTCTCGGTCACTTACGGCGCGGGCGGATCGACCCGCGAACGCACCCATGCCACGGTAGCGCGGATCATTGCCGAAGCCGGATTGCCCGCCGCCGCGCACCTCACCTGCGTTGCCGCGTCGAAGGCCGAAATCCGCGAAGTGGCGGAACAATATTGGGACGCGGGCGTGCGCCATATCGTCGCGCTGCGCGGCGATGCGGGCGAACCCGGCGCGCCCTTCACCCCGCACCCGAAAGGCTATGCCAGCGCGGCGGAACTGGTGACGGGGCTGAAAGCGATCGCCGATTTCGACATCTCGGTTGCGGCCTATCCTGAAACTCACCCTGATGCCGTCTCGTCCGCGGCAGACATCGATAATCTCAAACGCAAACTGGACGCAGGGGCGAGCCGCGCGATCAGTCAGTTCTTCTTCTCTGCCGAAACATTCTTTCGGTTCCGCGATCAATGCGCGGCTGCGGCCATCGATGCACCGATCCTTCCGGGCATCCTCCCCGTCACCAATGTCGCGCAGGCGCGCAAGTTTGCGGGCTCTTGCGGGGCGGCGATCCCGGCGTGGATGGGCGGATTGTTCGAAGGGCTGGATGAAAAGCCCGCCGCGCGCCAGCTGGTCGCCGCGACGGTCGCGGCCGAGCTGTGCCGCAGGCTATATGCGGGCGGAGTGCGCGATTTTCACTTCTACACTCTCAACCGGCCCGAACTGGCCTATGCGATCTGCCACCTGCTCGGCAAACGCCCTGTTGGAGAAGCCGCATGAGCGCGCGTGAACGCCTGCTCGACGCCGCCAGCAACCGTGTGCTGATCTTTGACGGCGCATTTGGCACGCAGATCCAGAATCGCAAGTTGAGCGAGGCGGATTATGCCGGTGATCTGGGCCTGCCCGCCGATCAGAAGGGCAATAATGATATACTCGCGCTGACCCGCCCCGATGTGATCGCGGATATCACGCGGGCCTATCTGGATGCGGGGGCGGACATTGTCTCGACCAACACCTTTTCGGCCAACGCGATCAGCCAGGCCGATTACAAGGCCGAACATCTCGTCGCAGATATCAACATCGCCAGCGGCCAGATCGCGCGCGAGCTGGCGGATGAATATGCGGCGAAGGACGGCAAGCCCCGCTTTGTCGCTGGCGCGATCGGGCCGACCAACAAGACGCTGTCGTTAAGCCCCGATGTCGAAGACCCTGGTTTCCGCGAAATCACCTTCGATGAATTGGTCGCGGTTTATAAGGGGCAGGCCGCCGCGCTGATTGCTGGCGGGGTGGACTTCATCCTGATCGAGACGGTGTTCGATACGCTTAACGCCAAGGCCGGAATCATGGCGGTCAAGCAATTGGAACGCGACACCGGGTGCGACATTCCGCTGATGATCTCGATGACGCTGACCGATCTTTCGGGTCGAAACCTGTCGGGCCACACGGTCGAAGCGTTCTGGTATGCGGTGCGCCACGCCAGGCCGCTGACCATCGGTCTGAATTGCAGCTTTGGAGCGGAGCAATTGCGTCCGCACGTCAAAGTGCTGTCGCAGATCGCTGATACGCTGTTGCTGATCTATCCCAACGCGGGCCTGCCGAACGAGCTGGGCGAATATGACGAAGCGCCGGAGACGACCGCTGGGCTGGTGGCGGATTGGGCCGATCACGAACAGGTCAACATCCTTGGCGGGTGCTGCGGATCGACGCCTGACCATATCGCCGCGATCGCAAAGGCGGTGGCGAAGGCGCAGCCGCGCAAAGTGCCGCATCCAGATCCTGCCATGCGGCTGGCGGGACTTGAAGCGTTTGTGACAACATGACCCAGCCTTTCTCCTCCGCCCGCTTCATCAACATTGGCGAACGCACCAATGTCACCGGTTCGGCCGCGTTCAAGAAGCTGATCATGGCAGACGATTACGCCGCTGCTGTCGAAGTCGCGCGCCAGCAGGTCGAAAACGGCGCGCAGGTGATCGATGTCAACATGGACGAAGGGCTGCTTGATGCGGTCCATGCGATGACCACCTTCCTCAAACTGATCGCCGCCGAACCCGATATCGCGCGCGTGCCGGTAATGATCGATTCGTCCAAGTTCCACGTGATCGAGGCCGGGCTGAAATGCGTTTCGGGCAAGCCGATAGTCAATTCGATCAGCATGAAGGAGGGCGAGGCGGCCTTCCTTGATCACGCGCGCATCTGCATGGATTACGGCGCGGCGGCGGTCGTGATGGCGTTCGACGAGGTGGGGCAGGCGGACACCCGGCAGCGCAAGATCGACATCTGCAAACGCGCCTATGATCTGCTGGTGGGCGAAGGCTTCCCGCCCGAAGACATCATCTTCGACCCCAATATTTTCGCCGTGGCGACGGGCATAGAAGAACATGACCGCTACGGCCTAGATTTCCTTGAGGCGGTGAAGGAAATCAAGGCATTGTGCCCCCACGCCAAGACGAGCGGCGGGCTTTCCAACCTCTCCTTCAGCTTTCGCGGCAATGAAACCGTGCGCCGCGCGATGCATTCGGTGTTCCTGTATCACGCGATCCCAGCGGGCCTCGACATGGCGATTGTCAATGCGGGCCAGCTTGACGTTTACGACCAGATCGACCCGGCCCTGCGCGAGGCCTGCGAGGACGTGATCCTCGCCCGCCGTTCGGATGCGACCGAGCGCCTGATCGATCTTGCCGAAAGCTACAAGGGCAAGAGCGTTGCTGACGAGAAAGCCGCCGAGGAATGGCGCGGCTGGCCGGTTGAACGCAGGCTCGAACACGCGCTGGTCAAGGGGATCGACGCCCATGTGGTCGAAGATACCGAAGAAGCGCGCGCCGCGCGCGCGGCCAATGGCGGGCGCCCGATCGAAGTGATCGAAGGCCCGTTGATGGACGGGATGAACGTGGTCGGAGACCTGTTCGGTTCTGGCAAGATGTTCCTGCCCCAAGTGGTCAAATCCGCGCGCGTGATGAAGAAGGCGGTCGCGCACCTGATCCCCTTCATCGAGGCTGAAAAAGACCTGCTGCCCGAGGAAGAACGCAAGGCCAAGGGCAAGATCATCATGGCCACGGTCAAGGGCGATGTTCATGACATCGGCAAGAATATCGTCGGCGTTGTTCTCCAGTGCAATGGCTATGACGTGATCGACCTTGGAGTGATGGTGCCGTGGCCGACAATCCTTGCATCCGCCCATGACAACAAGGCCGATATGATCGGGCTATCGGGCCTGATTACGCCTTCGCTCGACGAGATGGTGACTGTGGCTGACGAAATGCAGCGTGCGGGCATGACCATGCCGCTGCTGATCGGCGGGGCGACCACCAGCAAGGTGCACACTGCATTGCGGATCGACCCGGCTTACGACGGCCCGGTGATCCACGTGCTCGACGCGAGCCGCGCGGTCGGGGTGGCGTCCAAGCTGCTGTCTGACACCCAGCGCGATGATTATGTCGCGCAGGTTGCAGATGAATACATCCACGTACGCGATGCCCGCGCGGGAAAATCGCCGAGTGTGTTGCTGAGCCTGGATGAAGCGCGCGCCAATTTCTACGATGCGTTCCTGTCGGATAAACCCGCTCCGCCCGAGCAGCCGGGGGTGCACGCGTTCCCCGATTGGTCATTGGCGCACCTTCGCACCTTTATCGACTGGACGCCGTTTTTCCGCGCCTGGGAACTGCACGGCAATTACCCTGCGATCCTGACCGACGATGTGGTGGGCGAAACCGCGACGCAATTATTCGCCGATGCCAATGCGATGCTTGACCGTATCATCGCGGAAAAGTGGCTGACCGCACGCGGCGTTGCGGGGCTGTGGCCCTGCGCGCGCGATGGGGATGATGTGACGATCCACCTCGCCGAACAGGAACAGCACGTGCGCCTGCCGTTCCTGCGACAACAGGTGAAGAAAAGCCGTGACCGGGCCAATATGTGCCTTGCCGATTTCATCGACCCCAATGGCGACTGGATCGGCGGCTTTGCGGTTGGCATCCACGGTATCGAACCGCACAGCGCGCGGTTTCAGGCCGACAAGGATGATTATTCCGACATCCTGCTGAAATCACTGGCGGACCGGTTCGCTGAGGCTTTTGCCGAGGCGCTGCACCAGCACGTGCGAACCACTTTGTGGGGCTATGCGCCGGGGGAACAGCTGACCTGTGAAGCGCTGATCAAGGAACAATATCGCGGTATCCGCCCCGCGCCGGGTTACCCTGCTTGCCCCGATCACAGCCTCAAGCCGATCCTGTTCGACCTGCTTGATGCGCCCGCCAATACCGGTCTGACGCTGACCGAAAGCTTTGCGATGTGGCCGACCGCGGCGGTCAGCGGCTTTTATTTCGGCCACCCCGAATCGCAGTATTTCGGTGTCGCCCGCGTGGGTCGCGATCAGGTGGAGGATTACGCCGCACGGCGCGGGATTGATCTGGCGACGGCGGAACGCTGGCTGCGGCCGAATCTCGACTGATCGGACTTATGCTGCGGCCCGCACCCTCTTGCCCAGACGTTTGAGCAACGGCGTCGCCAAAGGCGTGGTCAGCATCGTGCTCGCCACCGCCATCAGCAGCAGCGCGGTGAAGGTGGTGGGCGTAATGATCGCCTTGTCGAGCAGGATGTTGGCGAAAATGATCATGATCAGCGCCTTGGTCTGTAGCAGCCAGCCGATCAGGCTCGCCTCGGCACGGCGCCAGCCGAGCAGCCGTCCGGCAATGTGCACGCCCGCCAGTTTGCCCCCCACTGCCGCCAACAGCAGCAGCGCCGCCGCGCCGAATACCGCCAGCCCGCCGCCCTGCCATTCGGTGCGCAGGCCAGTCGACAGAAAGAACACCGGCATCACCGTCAAAAGCACCACGTTGCGGAAGCGGTCCATCGCCTCATGTCCGAACCATTTCGCGTCGAGCACCACGCCCGCCAGAAACGCGCCGACCATGAAGTGCAGCCCCGACCAATCGCCTGCCAGCCCGCATAGCGCCAGCCAGATCAGCCCCACCGGCCAACGGTCGCTTTCCGGTAGCCGCTTCATCAACCATCGCACCGCCAACGCCGCGACCGCAAACCCGGCGAGGAACAGCGCTTGGCGCCCGATCCGCTCCCAATCGAGCAGGATCAGCGCCAGCACGCCCCAGATCGCGATATCATCCAGGCTGGCGTAGCGCAGAATGCGCTGGCCGAGCGGCTGGCGCAGAATTGCCAGCTTTTCCATGAACAGCACCAGAATCGGCAGCGCGGTGACGGCGCAGGCCATGCCCACCCCCAAAAGCACTTGCCAATAATGCCCATTCACCCCGCGCCAGCCAGGAAATTGCAGGATGATGGCAGCCGCGATGGTGCCCGCGATCAACGGCACACCCAGCGCCAGCCCCGCAGTCAGCCCGGTTTCGCGCCGGTGTTTCCACGCCTGCGACAGGTCAAGTTCGATCCCCGCGATCCACACGAACAGCATCACCGCCCACCACGCGATCCCGTTGAGCGCGGTGATCACATCGGGCCGGAACACGAAGGTGTAGTATTCGGGAAAGGCCGCGCCCAGCACGCCGGGCCCCAGCAATATCCCGCCGACGATCTGCACCACCACCAGCGGGGCCCAGTAATCGATGCGCAATATCCGCCATATCAGCCACGGCACGGCGAAGATGATGGCGAGCGCGATCAGGTAGATTTCGGTGAGGTTCATGCGCTTGCGTCTTTAGTCGGCAGCTTACCCGCAGGCAAATGCGATTGTCGCGGGGCTAACTGTGCCGTCCCCGATTGACGCAATGCAGCAAATCGCGCAAGCGCAGGGAGTCATCCGCATGGGAAGCGATTCTTATGCGGGCAGGCGAGCGGGAGAGCCCGTTGCTCCGGTCAAACGGGGCGCGGCGCCGAAGGAGCAACCGCCCCGGAAACTCTCAGGCCAATGGACCGCTCGGCTGCGTGACACTCTGGAAAGCGCCTCGGATGAATATCCGTGGCCACCGAAGGGGTAAGCCTTGCGCGCGTTTGCGCAGGGTCAGTCTCTCAGGTCACCCGACAGAGGGGGCAGGATCGTGGCGGTGCCGACAGGCCCGTCGGACTGCCGTATTCTGCCGGGAAGACCTCAAGTGACCGACCACGACACCCAAGAAGATTTTGACGACCACCTTGAAGACCTGCCGCTCGATCCGCTGCCACTGGATGCGTGGCACCGGGCTAAGGGCGCGCGGATGGTGCCGTTTGCGGGCTATGATATGCCGATCCACTATGCCGGGCCGTCCGGTGGTATCGTCGCCGAACATAATTGGACGCGCGAGAATGCGGGCCTGTTCGATGTCAGCCACATGGGCCAACTGCTGCTGTCCGGCCCCGATCTGGATGCGGCGGTTGAAGCGGTGCTGCCGATTGACCTTTCAACGCTCAAACTCGGGCAGCAACGCTATTCGCTGCTGCTTGATGACGATGGCGGGGTGCTTGATGATCTGATGGTGTCGCGCTGGCCTGATGCGCTGTATCTGGTGGTCAACGGCGCGACCAAGTGGGACGATATCGGCACCCTGCGCGAAGCGCTGCCCGATGACATCACGCTGAACCATCTGGATGACCACGCGCTGCTGGCGTTGCAGGGACCGAAGGCCGCCGACGCGCTGGCGCGCCATGCCACTGGCGAATATCCGCTGTCTGCGCTCACCTTCATGCGGTTTGGCCGCTTCACCATCGCGGGACACGATGTCACCATCGCGCGCGCCGGTTACACGGGTGAGGACGGGTTCGAAATCTCGCTCCCCGCCGCTGCTGCCGAAGATATCGCGACGCTGCTCTGCGGCGAACCCGAAGTGCAACCGATCGGCCTTGGCGCGCGCGATTCATTGCGGCTGGAGGCAGGCCTGCCGCTCTACGGCCACGACATGTCGCCTGAAACCTCGCCCATCGAAGCGGGCCTGAACTTCGGCATTAACAAGCGCCGCAGGATTGAAGGCGGCTTTCCCGGCGCAGACAGGATCATCCGCGAGTTGGGTGAAGGCACAGCGCGGCGCTGGGTCGGCCTCAGGATTGAAGGCCGATTGCCCGCGCGCGAAGGGGCCGAAGTGTTCTCAGGTGCGGACAAGATCGGAACCGTCACCAGCGGCGGCTTCTCGCCCACGCTCGGCGCGCCCATCGCGATGGCCTATGTCGTCAGCAGCTACGCCGCGCCCGGCACTGCGATTGAGGTCGAAGTCCGCGGCAAACGCCTTTCCGCCACCGTTTCCCCGACACCTTTTGTCCCCCACCGCTATTTCAGAGGGAGCTGAACCATGACCCGTTATTTCACCGATGAACACGAATGGATCGACGTTGAAGATGGTATCGCCACCGTCGGCATCACCGATTATGCGCAGGGGCAATTGGGCGACATCGTGTTCGTCGAACTGCCCGAAGTCGGCGCGCTGATCGAACAGGGCAAGGATGCCGCCGTGGTCGAAAGCGTCAAGGCGGCGAGCGATGTCTACGCCCCGATCACCGGCGAAATCACCGAAGTGAACCCCGCGCTGGAAGGCGATCCCGCGCTGGTCAATTCCGCGCCCGAAGATGACGGCTGGTTCTTCAAGATGACCATCGCTGACGAAGGCGAGCTCGATAGGTTGATGGACGAAGACAGCTACAAGGCCTTCGTCGAAGCGCTGTGACCGGCACGCCGCCCGCCGCCTGACACCCCCCCAGCCACGGAACCCCCCATGCGCTACCTTCCTCTCACCGATACAGACCGCGCGGCGATGCTCGCCAAAATCGGGGCGGCCACGGTCGATGACCTGTTCGTCGACGTGCCCGAAGTCGCGCGGCTCGATGGTCCGATCCACGACCTGCCGCTGCACGCCAGCGAAATGGCGGTGGAACGCCACATGAAGGCGCTGGCGGCAAAAAACCTGGTGGCGGGCGATGTGCCGTTCTTCCTGGGGGCAGGGGCCTATCGCCACCATGTCCCCGCCAGCGTCGATGCCATCATCCAGCGCGGCGAGTTCCTGACTGCCTATACCCCGTACCAGCCGGAAATCGCGCAAGGCACCTTGCAGATGCTGTTCGAGTTCCAGACGCAGGTTGCGCGCCTGTATGGTTGTGCGGTGGCCAATGCCTCGATGTATGATGGCTCGACTGCGTGTTGGGAAGCGGTGGCGATGGCGACCCGCGTGACCCGCCGCAGCCGCGCAGTGCTGTCGGGCGCACTGCATCCGCATTATGCCGGTGTGGTCAAGACCATGGCGCAGTTCACCGGCGACACCATCGCCGATGCCATGCCCGCGATCACCCCGGAACCCGATCTTGCCGGTCTGATCGCCCGCATCGATGACCAGACCGCCTGCGTGGTGGTGCAATATCCCGATATACTTGGGCGGATCAGCGATCTCACTGCCGTTGCCGAAGCCGCCCACGCCAGGGGCGCGCTGCTGGTGGTAGTCAATACCGAACCGGTGGCCTTGGGCGCGTGCAAATCGCCGGGCGAAATGGGCGCGGATATCGTGGTGGGCGAGGGGCAATCGCTTGGCGTCGGGCTGCAATTCGGCGGGCCGTATCTTGGCCTGTTCGCGGTGCGTGATCCCAGGCATGTGCGCCAGATGCCAGGGCGGCTGTGCGGCGAAACTGAAGATGCCGAAGGCAAGCGCGGGTTTGTGCTGACGCTCTCGACCCGCGAACAACACATCCGCCGCGAAAAGGCCACCAGCAACATCTGCACCAATTCGGGCCTGTGTGCGCTGGCCTTTTCTGTCCACATGACGCTGCTGGGGGAAGCGGGGTTGCGGCAACTGGCGGCGGAAAACCACCGCCTCGCCTGCCTCGCCGCAGACCGGCTGGCACGGGTGCCGGGGGTGCGCGTGCTCAACACGGCGTTCTTCAACGAATTTACCCTGTTGCTGGACGGCAAGCCTGCTCGCGAAATCATCCGCGATCTTGCGGATCGCGGCGTGCTGGGCGGGGTGTCATTGGGGCGGCTTTACGGCGGGGTCACGGCGCTCGACCACGCGTTGCTGGTGGCGGTGACTGAAACCACCACCGAAGACGATATCGAGCAGCTGGCCCGCGAACTTGAAGCCAGCGTCAAGGAGACCGTGTGATGACCGCACCGAACCAGTCCGGCTGGAGGCCCGAAATGCAGGTTGCGGAAAACGGCCTTCTGGGTGGCCCCGCCACCACCACTGGCAACCGCGCGCTGATGCTGGAAGAACCGCTGCTGTTTGAAATCGGTCGTGCGGATGTGACCGGAGTTGATCTGCCTGTGGTTGATGCCAGCGCCCCCAACCGCCTCGCCGGGCTGGAGCGCAACGCCGCGATCGGACTGGTCGGCCTGACCGAGCCGGAAACCGTGCGTCACTACACGCGCCTGTCGCGCCAGAATTACGGCATCGATCTGGGCTTTTTCCCACTGGGTTCGTGCACCATGAAGCACAACCCGCGCCTCAACGAGAAAGTCGCGCGGCTGCCCGGCTTTGCCGATGTTCACCCGCTTGCCCCGCAAGCCACGGTGCAGGGCGCATTGGAAGTGATCAGCCAGCTGGGCGAATGGCTGTGCAAGCTCACCGGTATGCCCGCCGTCGCGATGAGCCCCAAGGCCGGCGCGCATGGCGAGTTGTGCGGGATACTGGCGATCCGTGCCGCGCACGAAGCACGCGGTGATGCGCGTGAAGTGGTGCTGGTGCCCGAAAGCGCCCACGGCACCAACCCCGCCACTGCCGCCTTTGCCAATTACCGGGTCGAGGATATTCCCGCGACCCCTGAAGGCCGGGTCGATGTGGCGGCATTGAAGGCGCGGCTGGAGGTGGGCGGGCCGGACAAATGTGACGTGGCGGCGGTAATGATTACCAACCCCAACACCTGCGGATTGTTCGAGAAAGATTTCCGCGAAATCGCTGATGCCGTCCACGCGGCGGGCGGATATGTCTATTGCGACGGGGCGAATTTCAACGCCATCGTCGGCAAGGTGCGCCCCGGCGACCTTGGCGTTGATGCGATGCATATCAACCTGCACAAGACCTTTTCCACCCCGCATGGCGGTGGCGGGCCGGGGTCTGGCCCGGTGGTCTTGTCCGACGCGCTCGCGCCATTCGCGCCGCTGCCGTTCGTTCGCAGGCAGGCCGATGGCGCCTTCTACCTCGTCGAGGAAGAACACCGCGAAGAACGCGGGCCAAGCTTTGGCCGGATGACCGCGTTTCACGGCCAGATGGGGATGTTCACCCGCGCGCTCACCTATATGCTCAGCCACGGCGCGGACGGGCTGAAGCAGGTGGCCGAGGATGCGGTGCTCAACGCCAATTTTATCCTGCGGTCGATGGAAGACATTCTCCACGCGCCCTTCGCCGCCAGCGGCCCGTGCATGCACGAGGCGTTGTTTGGCGACAAGGACTTCACCGGCGGGCTTTCGACGCTGGATGTGGCGAAAGGCCTTATCGACGAAGGATATCACCCGATGACGGTGTATTTCCCGCTGGTCGTCCACGGCGCAATGCTGGTCGAACCGACCGAGACGGAAAGCAAGGCGGCGATCGACCAGTTCATCACCGCTTTCCGCGCCGTGGTAGAGCGCGCGCTGGCAGGGGACGAGGCGCTGAAACAAGCGCCCTATTACGCGCCCCGGCGGCGGCTTGATGAAACAGCAGCGGCAAGGAAGCCCAGGCTGGTGTTTGAGGGGTAGCTATTATCGTTCCGGGGGAAGATGCGGCGGCGCCGCCTCTTGATCTTCCGGCGTAACCACCAGCCGGAACTGCCTGAGGTTCATGATCGCGACGAAGAACCCGACCACCGCCAGCGCGCTCGATCCCAGTATCGCAAAGGCTGCGCCCTTGGCACCGTTCCAGTTGATCGCGGTTTCCAGCAGCACCAGCGCAAGAACGGTCGGCACGGCTCGCACGATGAAGGCGACGTGCGCCTTGCCCGCCGATACCAGCAGCGATTCAAGGCTTGCGCCGACCAGTTCGACCGCCCCGGCGATCGAAAGGATGATCATCACCCAGTAAAATCTGCGGAAGTCGTCGCCCGCGACCAGATCCAGCCCTTCGCGCCCGAACAGGATCGCGGTGACCACCGCCGCCACCCCGGCAATCGCGGCGATGTTGGCCATGCGCCGGGCGATTTCCAGCGCATTGTCACGCGCGTGCACCAGTTCGGGCAGGATCGCCTTGGAAACGGTTTGCGCCAGCGCGATCAACGCCTGCCCCAATTGGCTGGCGATGCGGAAGCCACCCGCCAACTGGGCTCCGCCAAATGTTCCGACCAGCAGGATCATCACCTGCTTGCCCGCCACCGTCAGGCTGCCCGACATGTTGGTTGACCACACAAACCGCCACGCATCCTTGTGCTGTGCGGGGATGGTTCGCAGGTTGACAGAGGCCAGGCTGACCGGCTGCACCCGCGCCGCAGCCACCCACAGCGCCAGCGCCGTTGCCACTTCGGAAACGGCATAGGCGAGGATGAAACCGGTCACATCGGGCATCAGAAACAGCGCCAGCACTGCCCCCACCGTGCGGGTCAGCGGCTGCACCGCTTCAGCGGCGGTCGCTTTGGCATACTGGAAATGCAGCCGCAGCATTCCGGTTGGTGTGGCGCGGATCGAGATCAGCGAAATCACGCAATAGAAAAACGTGAGCCACAGCAGGTCAGGCGGCACATCGAGCCACAATGGCGCAGTCAGCACGACAATGACCGAGGCCAGCGTGCCGCCCACGACAGACAACAGGTCAAGCGCGACTGCAAACCCGGTTGCCTCCTGCGCACGCGCAAGATTTACGCCGGGTGCGGTATCATTGACACCCCAGCGCACGATGAACTGCCAGGTCTGGAAGCTGGCAAATCCCATGATTGCCTGCCCCAGCGCGATGATCAGCGCGAAATGGCCGAAACCTTCGGTGCCCAAAGTGCGCGCGGCTATCGCAAGATAGACAAGGCTGAGCACCGCGTTGAACCCGCGCCCGCCCAGCAGCCATCCCATATTGGCGAATACCCGCTTCATTGTGATCCTTCGCTCGGCTTAGCCTGCGGCCTTGGCGCAAGGTGGGAAAGGATGCGGATTTGTCATGGCGCGCGGGCCATACCCGCAAAACGCGCAGCAAGCCAAGCGAGAAAAAGCGCACGATTGCGCCAGTGCTGCCGCGCGTGCGCCCGTCAGTTCACCCCATCGTCGGAATAACGAAGGCGTTGCTGCCATCTCCGCCGCCATCGGGCCAGCGCTGGGTGATCTTTTTGCTTTTGGTCCAGAACCGCAGGCCTTCGGTGCCGTATTGGTCGATATCGCCAAAGCCTGATCGTTTCCACCCGCCGAACGAGTGATAGGCGACCGGCACCGGGATCGGCACGTTGATCCCGACCATCCCGACATTGACCCGCGCGGCGAATTCGCGCGCGGCGTGACCGTTGCGGGTGAAGATCGCGACGCCGTTGCCATATTGATGTTCGGACGGCAGGCGCAGCGCGTGTTCGAAATCATCGGCGCGCACGATTTGCAGAACGGGGCCGAAGATTTCCTGCTGGTAAGATGTCATCTGCGGTGTCACGTGGTCGATCAGCGTGGGGCCGACGAAGAAGCCCTTTTCATGCCCCTGAAGCGTGAATCCGCGCCCGTCGATCACGATTTCGGCGCCTTCATCTTCGGCGGTGGTGATCCACTGTTCCACCCGCGCCTTGTGTTCGGGCGTGACCACCGGGCCGTAATGCGCATCGGGGTCGTTGGAAACGCCGATGCGCAGGGCGGCGATCGCGGGGATCAGCTTTTCGCGCAAGGCATTGGCGGTATCATCGCCCACCGGCACCACCACGGGCAGCGCCATGCAGCGTTCGCCCGCCGAACCAAACGCCGCGCCCGCCAGATCGTTGACCACCTGATCCAGATCAGCATCGGGCATCACGATCCCGTGGTTCTTGGCCCCGCCGAACGCCTGCACGCGCTTGCCCAACGCGGTGCCGCGCGCGTAGATATATTGTGCGATGTCGGATGAACCGACGAAGCTGATCGCGGCGATATCGGGGTGATCCAGAATCGCATCGACCATTTCCTTGTCGCCGTGGACGACTTGCAACAGGCCTTCAGGTGCGCCCGCTTCAAGGAACAATTCGGCGAGGCGCACCGGCACCGAAGGATCGCGTTCCGACGGCTTTAGGATAAAGGCATTGCCTGCCGCACACGCCATGCCGAACATCCACATCGGGATCATCGCCGGGAAATTGAACGGGGTAATCCCTGCGCCAATGCCCAGCGGCTGGCGGATCGAATAGACATCAATCCCCGGCCCGGCGCCGTGGGTATATTCACCCTTGAGCACTTGCGGGATCCCGCAGGCATATTCGATCACTTCCAGCCCGCGCTGGATATCGCCCTTGGCATCGTCGATCACCTTGCCGTGTTCTGACGAGAGCAGTTCGGCAAGGCTCTGCATATTCGCTTCGATCAACTGCTTGAAGGCGAACATCACCCGCGCGCGGCGCTGCGGGTTGGTGGCGGCCCAGCCGGGCTGCACGCGCTTGGCGGTCTCGACCGCGCGGTCGAGCAGAGCCGCATCGCCCAGCGCAACCTCGGCCTGAACCTCGCCGATGGATGGGTTCCAGATTTGGTGTTTGCGGGTAACAGCGGGGCTGGTGCCGACAATGAAATGATCGATCTGGCGCATGGATTGGGGTCTCCTGTCTCTACCCCCTCAATGGCGCGACAGGCCGATGCTGGCAAGGGTGCGGGCCGGGCCCTGTCAATCGATGCCGTCGTCAAACCCAATCCGCTGCGCTGCTGCGCCGCTCATGATAAAGCCAATGGGACGTTCTGTTTCTTCCTGCAGATGCGCGATCAGGCTGGCGGTGCGGGCAAGCAGCGAAATACCCTTGAGCGCCGCGAGCGGGAACCCGGCATCGAGCATCACGGCGGGAATCGCGCCGTTGACGTTGATCGGTAACGGGCGGCCAATCGCCGTCGGCAGTACGTTCTGGATGGTGTGCAGCATCGCAATATGCGCGCCGTTGACACCGAGTTCCCCGGCAAGCGCCAACAGCCGATGCGCGCGCGGATCGCCGCCGGAATGTTGCGGGTGGCCAAAGCCGGGAATCGCCTTCTTTTCAGCGCGCAGTTCCATGATCGCTGCTGTGGCCGCTTCCGCCGGCTCGATCCCTTCCGCCACTGCGCGGGCGACGCAGGCGGCGTAGAACTTGCCTGCCACCTCGGCGCTGCCCAGCACTACCGATCCGCAGCCGAGCAGCCCGGCAGCCACCGCGCCGTGGAACGCCTCAGGCGCGGAGGCATAGGTCATGCGGGTTGCGACCACGCTTGGCACCAATCCATGTTCGGCAATCGCGCACAACACCGCATCGGCCAGTGTTTTCTGACGGGGATCTGGCATGGTGCCGGTGACGAGCAGCCAGAAATAGCTGGTGAAATCGACTTTGCCGATGACGTCGTTGCACAGATCCAGTCCGCGAACGGTGATGCTGGTCGCGTCCGATGTGCAGATCGAAGTGACGGCGTTATCTTGCTTGCCGATGCGCATAAGGCGTTCCTTTTCGATATTCGAAGTTGATTTCGTTATGCGAAGAATATACTAACACTCTATTGTCAAGACACAAGGTGGGATCAGGCGGATGACAGCCCAGGAAAAACTTCGCAAGAAAAGGGGGCCGTTGGCGGGCGTCACCGTGCTCGAAATGGGCACCTTCATCACTGGCCCTGCCGCCGGGATGCTGCTGGCTGACATGGGCGCGGATGTCATCAAGGTGGAACAGCCCGGCACCGGCGATCCGTTCCGCTCGTTCAAAGGCGGGCTCTATTCGCCGCATTTCCAGACCTATAACCGCAACAAGCGGTCGATCACCATTGACCCTAGACAATCCGATGATCTTGCCGTGCTCGACCAGCTGATCGAAACCGCCGATGTGTTCATCCAGAACTTCCGCCCCGGCGTGGCGGATCGGCTGAATGTTGATGCGGCGCGGCTGCAAGCGATCAATCCCGCGCTGGTCTATGCCTCGATCTCGGGCTTTGGCAGCGAAGGGCCGGATCGGGATCGGCCAGCATTCGATACTGTTGCACAGGCGGCGAG
Organism: Alphaproteobacteria bacterium HGW-Alphaproteobacteria-14; assembly: GCA_002842925.1. Lineage (GTDB taxonomy): Bacteria > Pseudomonadota > Alphaproteobacteria > Sphingomonadales > Sphingomonadaceae > Erythrobacter. Next base: position 3,167 of record PHEL01000023.1, on the reverse strand, counting down.
CGGGTTTTTGCGGCTGCTCGTCAACCCGCAGCACCCCCGCGTGGTCGGCCCCGCCATCGCCGATGCCATGACCGGGTTCTACACCGCATTGGGTATCCTCGCCGCGCTCAATGAACGCCACGCCACGGGCAAGGGCCGGGTGGTCGAAACCTCGATGTTCGAGGCGATGTGCCACTTCAATCTTGATGATTTCACGCACCTGCTTTCTGCCGATCAGGTGATGGGGCCGTATAGCCGCCCGCACGTATCGCAAAGCTACGTGTTCCAGTGCGCCGATGGCAAGTGGCTGGCGCTGCACATGTCATCCCCGCCCAAGTTCTGGGAGAATCTGGCCACCGCCGTGGGTCAGCCCGATATGCTGGCGCGCCCCGCCTTCGCCACCCGCGAGGCGCGGATTGCGCATTACGAAGACGTGGTCGCCTTCCTCACCCCGATCTTCGCCACCCGCAGCCGCGATGACTGGACAGCGGCCCTGACCCGCCTGGAAGTGCCCAATTCCGCCGTGCTTGACAGCACCGAGGTGCTGGCGAGCGAGCAGGCCATGGCGCTTGGCATCGAGGTCAGCGATCCCGATGGCCCCCACGGAGCGTTTCGCACAATCCGTTTTCCGCTAACCTTTGATGGTGAACGGATGGACAGCGTCACCGCACCCCCGGTATTGGGCGCGGATGATGCGGTTGTCCGCCGCAGCATCGAAAGGCCAGAACATGGGATCCGCAGAGGCTGACCTGACAGCCAAAAACCCCGAATACCTTTCCACGCTGGAGCGCGGTCTGCGCGTATTGAAGGCGTTTGACGAAGACCACCCGGAAATGACCTTGAGCGAGGTGGCGACCAAGACCGCGCTGCCCCCGGCAGTGGCGCGGCGCTGCCTGATAACGCTGGTGGAGCTGGGTTACGTGGGCCAGCACGAGCGCAAGTTCCTGCTGCGTCCGGCGGTGCTGACGATTGGTTCGGCGTTTCTGGCGTCAATGCAGATCGAACACGTGGTGCTGCCGCCATTGCAAGGCTTGCGCGATCAGACCGGCGATAGCGCCAGCCTGGCTGTGCTGTCAGGCGCGGATATCCTCTATGTGGCGCACGTCTCGACCGACCGGCGGTTCCGCGTCGCGGCCGGGGTGGGCACGCGCTTTCCCTTCCATGCGACATCGCTGGGCAAGGCGATTGCGGCCTACCTGCCGCCCGGCGAATGCGATGCGCTGCTGTCGCGCGGGCCGTTCCAGCGCTTTACCGAGCGCACCATCACCGACCTCCCGACGCTGGGCGAGCGGTTCCAACTGATAACCGAGCGCGGCTATGATTCGGCGCTGGACGAGCTCGATTACGGGATCGTCTCGGTCGCGGTGCCGATCTTCGGGCGGGACAAGCGGGTGATCGCCTCGATCAACTGCTCGACCTCGACCACCCGCATCTCGCAGGATGAACTGGTGCGCACCCGCCTGCCTCTGCTGCGCGCGGCTGCGGGCGAGATCGAAGCGGCATTGCGCCGCTGGCCCGCGCTGGAGGCGTCGCTCAGGCCGTGAGGCGCGCGCGAGGAGGATGGCCGGGGTGTCCGCTTTGGCGCGCTCGGAGAAAAAAGCTGCCGTTCGAAATCGACTCCATTCCCGCCATCAACACATTCAGCGATGCTGGGCGGATTAAGAGTGATTCAACTGTTCACGACAGGTTTTTGCAGCACGGCAACGGCTTGCCAGACTGCTGGATGATTGCTGTCGTCCGACCCATTGGTAAACTGCGGCGGCAGGAACCCGGCATCGCGAGCAAAGCGGGCTATCCAGTCGCGATGCAGAAAAGCGTCGAGCTGCTGCGCTGCATCGCCCCGTCGCAGATGTGCTAGGTTGTTCTGCCACACCCGGTCATGCGCTGGATCCTCCATCTCAAGGAAGGAAAACACCAATTTGCCCCCGGGCCTCAAGGCGCGAAAGCTATCGAGGACGTAAAGATAGGACTCTGCCGGATAGAGGTGCGTAAACACAGACCAGTGAAACACCACATCGACGGAAGCATCGGACGCAACGATCTTCGGGCTGGTGTTTAACACTGTCTCATATCCCGGGCACTGAAGCTTCAACTCGTCGAGCAATTCACGAACCACGTCTGCGCCGGTATAGCGGCCCTGCCATCCGGACCGCTGCAACGCCTGCGCCGTGCGCCCGCAGCCACAGCCGAGATCGTAGACGGTCATTCCGTCGGTTAGGCCATGGTGGCGCAGTACAGACACTTGGGCATCGCCTTGCGTGACGAAACCCTCCATCGTATCCGAACCGATGGCTTGGGCGAGCGCCAGTGCTCGATCGTTCGGCATCCTGCGCAACTTGCGCAGCACGATCCTCCGATAATCTTTAACAGAATGACTTTGATGGCGCTTCCGAAAATATAAATTGAAAAAACCCATAAATACACAACCGCCAATTCAATCAATCATTACGTCTCGCAAAGCAACCTATCTGCAACATGTATTTGTTGACCAAATCACTCGATTATTTGCGGTTTTAATGACTACATTCCCATCGTTTTGCACATCAAGAATTGCACCGGGATTCCCGCTTGTATTGCTGGCCCACATCACCGACATGTTTTGTTCCGTGTTGTTGGGGTTATCACAACCAGAAACCGGAGCCTCCAATACACCCTGAGCCCCCAAAACCACTAGATTTCCGTCAGACTGAAACCTCAAGATACAAGCTTCGGTCACAAAGGTGGCATTAGGGACTGATTGAAATCGGGGGCTGGTATTAGGCGCGGTCCAAAGAACTTGATTGCCTAAGAAAAGCCTCAAAGGACCATTTGGCTGTATTCCACCTGATTGCAATTGAATTCGAAGTTGGAACCGAGTATCTCCGGACTGAAAACCGCCTCCGTTACGGAGCACTATAGAAGAGCCTGCCGGTGCAACAACGGGTGTTTGAACGAAGAAAATCTGGGCTGCAGCTTTGACTGAAAAAACTGCAATGATGGCAATAAAAATATGTGCACTTATCTTTCTGAGCTTCCCGTTCATAATCGATTCCTTCACTTATTGAAATTGCTGAAGAGAAGTACAAGCGGATCGTACTGGAGCGTCTCCGTCTTAGAGTCTTCTGTGGTTGCCGCCCGTGAAGCAAGAGGTTTCTGATCCGTTGCGCGAGTGATCGAGTGCGGTCTTCTGTCAGGCCTGTAAGTGCGGC
>PHEL01000022.1 GCA_002842925.1 Alphaproteobacteria bacterium HGW-Alphaproteobacteria-14 | reverse complement strand
GGTCAGGATGACCTTGGCTTCGTTCTTGTCATGCGCAATGCCGGTTACAAGCTGGCGTTCCATCAGGCCCTTCTCCACCAATTCATCCATTTCCGTGTCCGAGACAATCAGCGTGCCGGGAAGATCATCGGCTGGCAGCGCGCCTTCGCCGATGAAGCTCGACAGCACCTGCACCCGTACGCCTTCTTTCATTGCCAGCCCGACGCTGCGGGTCTGGAGCACCTTGGCGCCGACCGACGCGAGTTCTAGCATTTCCTCGTAGGTCACCGCCTTCTGCTTGCGCGCCTTGGCGACGATGCGCGGATCGGTGGTGTAAACCCCGTCCACGTCGGTGTAGATGTCACAGCGATCCGCCTTGATTGCGGCGGCGACAGCGACGGCGGAGGTATCCGATCCCCCACGACCCAAAGTCGTCACCCGGCCATCTTCCGACACGCCCTGAAAACCGGGGATCACTGCAATTTCGCCCGCTTCCATTGCGGCGATCAGGCCGGGCGCGTCGATCGAATCGATCCGTGCCTTGGCATGGGCTTCGATGGTCTTGATTGGCAATTGCCAGCCGAGCCAGCTGCGCGCCTTGCAGCCCAGGGCTTGCAAAGTCAGTGCCAGCAGCCCGCTGGTCACCTGCTCACCGCTGGCGACCACCACGTCATATTCGGCCGGATCATACAGCGGGTTGGCTTCACGGCAGAAGTTCACCAACCGATCGGTCTCGCCCGCCATCGCGCTGACCACAACGGCAACCTGATCGCCATTAGCCGCCTGCGCACGCACGATATTAGCCACCCGGCGGATACGCTCCGTCCCGGCCATTGATGTGCCGCCGAATTTCATCACGATGCGGGCCAATCGAAAGCTCCTGCTGGTGAGTGTTCGTGCGCGCTGTTAAGGGGCGTTTATGGGAAACGCAAACGTATCGAATGTAACTATCCGTCCTGAGGAAGCCGATTTCTTTGCCGGGCTGGCGCGCGATTGGTGGAACCCCAAAGGCCCGATGGCGAGCCTGCATCAGGTAAACCCGGTGCGGATGGCGTTTATCCGGGATGCGATCGACATACATTGGCCGGGGGCTGGCGCTTCGGCAAGACCGCTGGCAGGCAAGGCCGCGCTCGATATCGGCTGCGGCGCGGGGCTGGTGTGCGAGCCGCTCGCCCGGCTGGGTGCGGCGGTGACAGGCGTGGACGCGGCGGCAGAGAATGTTGCGGCGGCTGCGGCCCATGCCGAGGCCGTCGGGCTGAATATCCGATATATGGCGGATGAGGTGGCGGGGCTGGACATCGGCACCTTCGATTTGGTCACCTGTGTCGAAGTGATCGAGCACGTCGCGGACAAGCCCGCCTTCCTGCGCGATGTCGCAGCGCGGTTGGCCCCGGACGGCCTGCTCGTGATGTCCACCCCCAACCGCACGGCGGCTTCGCGCGTGCTGCTGGTCGGTGCGGCCGAAGCGGTGGGCTATGTGCCGAAAGGCACGCACCATTGGGAGGATTTCATCACCCCGGACGAGTTCGAGGTGCTGCTGGCGGATGCGGGGCTGTCGGTGACGGCCAAGCGCGGGATCGCGTGGCGTCCGGGCAAGGGGCTGCATCTGTCGGACGATATGGCGCTGAACTACATTTTGTCGGCCATGCGTGTCTAACTCCGTCACCCCAGCGAAAGCTGGGGCCCAGGGCCTCACGCGCCGCACTTTGCCGCTCTGGGTCCCAGCTTTCGCTGGGGTGACGATTAGTTGGGGGAGCAGTCCCGCCCCTTCAGCGGTCCGTCGCTGAATACGCCCGCCACGCCTGCGCCCTTCAGCATCTGCGCAAGGCGGACATCTCCACACCCCTTGCCCTTGGGATCATCGCCCGTGCGCAGCATTGCGGGCAGGAATTCGTTCTCCGGGCGCACTGTCCATGCGTGCACGTCCAGCCCAGCCGCCTTGGCATCGGCCACCAGTGATGTCGGCGTGCCGTCGGGCGCGAGGATCATCGCAATATGCGCGCCCACGGCGTCGGCATATTTGGCGACTTGGGCCAGCCCGGTCGGGGTCACCATCTCGGCATAACGCATCGCCGGTTCATCCGCCGGGCCATCGAGCGGGGCGACGAGTTGCACCAGCTTGAACCCCCCGCCGCGCTGCTTGAGCCGCTGCAAAGGCGCGACCTCAAAGCTCTGGATGAACACCGGATCGGCGGGCGTGATGCCAAGCTGCCGCAATTCGCGCAGCAGTAGATCGACCATGTCGATCCCTGCGTCCTGCAACAGGAATCCCGGGTGCTTGATTTCAGGATATAGGCCGATCCTGCGCCCCGTTGCTGCTTCCTTGGCGCGCACCAGCTTCACGATCTCCGCGAAAGTCGGTATCTGATACAGCCCGTCAAAACGAGCGTTGTCGGGTCGCAGCGAGGGGATGCGCTCCTTCGCTCGCAGGGTGCGCAGTTCGGCCAGCGTGAAGTCTTCGGCGAACCAGCCTGCGACTTTTTGCCCATCGATGGTCTTGTCGCGGCGGCGGTCTTCGAATTCTTCGCGGCTGGCAACATCGGTGGAGCCCGACAATTCGTTTTCGTGGCGCGAAACCAGCACCAGATCCTTGGTCACTACCAGATCCGGTTCAATATAATCCGCGCCCTGGTCGATCGCCAATTCGTAAGCAGCGAGCGTATGCTCGGGCCGCTCGGCACTCGCGCCGCGGTGGGCGATGATCAGCATGGTGTCCTGAGCCACCGCTGGAACCGAAGCAAGCGCCATGAACGCCATCAAAGCAAGGCTGCGGACCATTCTTCCTCCCTGAACCCGACCAGAATGCCGCCGGGATATTCGACGATTGGCCGCTTGATGATGCTTGGTTGCTGAACGAGCAAAGCGACAGCCGTGTGACTGTCATTGGCAAGTTCCTTGTCGGCGTCGGACAGTGCGCGGTAGGTCGTGCCCTTGCGGTTGACTACCACATCGAGGCCCGCTGCTGCGATCCATGCGGCAATTTTCGCCGAATCAGCGCCTTCCTTTTTGTAATCGTGGAAGGTGTATTCGCGGCCCTGCGCACCAATCCACGCGCGCGCTTTTTTCACCGAGTCGCAATTGGGGATGCCGTAGAGGTTGATGGTCATGTGATGTTCCTTGGGTGGCCGAGATGCGCATCGGCAATCGCCACTGCCAGCGCATCGGCGGCATCGCTGCCTGCCATCGCGACGCCGGGTAACAACACCTTCACCATCGCGGCAACCTGCGCCTTTTCCGCTCCGCCAGTGCCCGTGACCGCTTTCTTCACCAGCCGCGCAGCATGTTCATTGACCGCCAGCCCCACCGCCCCACACGTAGCCAGCACGGCGCCACGCGCCTGTGCCAGCTTCAAAGTGGATTGCGGGTTCTTGTTGACGAAGACTTCCTCGGCAGCGGCGCGGTCAGGGTGGTGCGCGGCGATCACCTGTGCAAGCCCCGCCTGCAACGCCGCCAATCGTTCTGCCATCGGTGCGGCAGCATCGGTCTTGATCTGACCATTTGCGACATGAACAATGCGCGCGCCTTCGGAGCGGATTACGCCCCAGCCAGTGCAGGAAAGCGAAGGGTCGAGGCCCAATATCAGCATGGAAAAATCAGCATCTGGCTCTAAAGCTTCAGCCCGACCCGCGGCCCGATCTGCATCATCAGCAGATAGAGCACTACGGTCAGTAGGCAGCCTGCCGCGAGCGCGATCCAGAAATTGACACCACTTCGCAGCAAAGTCGGAATCAGCAGGAACATCGGCAGGCTGGGCAGCACATACCAGAAGGTCACCTCGGCATGTACTGCCATGTTTGCCGCATCAGGTCGCGCGAACCAAAGGAAGATCATACCCAGCACGCTAACTAGCGGCAACGAGGCGATTAGTGCCGCCGTCGCCGGTTGCCGTCGTCCTACTTCCGCAATTGCCGCGATCATCGCCCCGGCCAGAAGCGCCTTGGCGACGAAGCTCCACATCAGCCGAGCTTCTCCATCACCTCGTCCGAGATTTCGTAATTGCCCCACACGGTCTGCACGTCATCATCATCGTCTAGAGTGTCGATCAGCTTCATCAGCGTGCCCGCTGCCGCCTCGTCGACATCGACGGTGAGCACCGGCTTCCACGCCAGTTTGACGTTATCTGCCGCACCCAAAGCCTGTTCAAGCGCGCCAGCCACCCCGTGGAGCGCGTCAGCGGCGGTCCAGATGGTGTGGCCGTCTTCTGATGATTCGACATCATCCGCGCCCGCTTCGATTGCGGCCTCTAACATCGCTTCCTCGTCACCCGCGCCCGGCCCATATTCGATCAGTCCGCGCCGTTCGAAGCCATGGCTGACCGAACCCTCGGAGCCAAGGTTGCCGCCATTCTTGCTGAATGCGGTGCGAACATTGGTTGCGGTGCGGTTACGGTTGTCGGTCAGCGCCTCGACGATCAGCGCGACCCCTCCGGGGCCATAACCTTCATAGCGGATTTCGACATAATCTTCGCCGCCCGCCATGCTCGCTTTGTCGATTGCGCGCTGGATATTGTCCTTGGGCATCGACTGTGCCTTGGCGGCGTTGACCGCCAGCCGCAGACGCGGATTCATGTCCGGATCGGGCATGCCCATCTTGGCCGCCACGGTAATTTCGCGGCTCAGCTTGGAGAACATAGCCGCCCATCTTGGCCGCCACGGTAATTTCGCGGCTCAGCTTGGAGAACATAGCCGAGCGTTTTTTGTCCTGCGCACCCTTGCGGTGCATGATATTCTTGAACTTGGAATGGCCTGCCATGGGACGCACTTCACCGGGATGATGGAATAGGGAGCGCCGCGCTTTACTCCGATGGCTTAGGCGGATGCAAGGGCGCACGTCGACGCGGCGAGGCGCCCCCGCACGCGGCTTTTGTAATCCTTACCCCATCCCGAGCGCGGCCTTGTAGGTTTCGAGCAGCATGTCCTGTTCGCTGCGGTCGTCGGGCTTCATTTTCCTCAGACGCACGATTTGGCGCATGATCTTGGGATCGTAACCCACCGCCTTGGCTTCGGCATAGACGTCGCGGATATCGTCGGCGATGCCCTTCTTTTCTTCTTCAAGTCGTTCGATGCGCTCGATCAGCAGGCGCAGGCGGTCGTCGGTGGTTTCGGCCATCGGGGAATCTCCATTGGAAACAGAATCAGTTGACGCGGGCGATAGCCAGACTGCCGCTCGGATTGAACCTGCGGCGCAAATTAATCCTGTGTGTTCTTCGACAAACTCGCTTCCATGGCGGCGATTTGTTCCGGTGTGGCGGGTGATTGGAAGCGTTCCTTCCACTGCGCGCTCGGCATTCCGTGGATCACGGCGCGTGCGGCTTCCTTGTCGCCCGGATAGCCGGCATCACGAATCCAGTCGGCCAGGCAATTGCGGCAGAAGCCCGTTAACCCCATTAATTCAATATTTTGCGCATCATGGCGATGGCGCAAATGACGCACCAACCGCCGAAACGCGGCAGCGGCCTGCACATCGTCAAGATCATCAAGCGGATCGGCATTGCTATTCATCGCGGCTTTTCCTTGAGTTGCAAAATGGGTCTGTCATAGCCTGCCATAACGAGGGATAGGCAACACCATGACACGACGCGATCAGATCAGGATCGACCCGCGCGGCCGCAAGGTCAAGATTCTCGCGACCATCGGCCCGGCCAGCCGTTCGCCCGGAATGCTCGAAAAGCTGCTGTTGGCTGGAGCAGATGCGTTTCGCGTCAATATGAGCCACGGCGATCACGCCGATCACGAGGCCGCGATCAACGCCATCCGCGCCTTGGAAAAACAGTTTGCGCGGCCGATCGCGATCCTGGCCGACCTACAAGGGCCGAAATTGCGCGTCGGCACGTTCAAGAATGGAGAGGCGGTGATCCGCCATTCTGGCCACTTCGTGCTCGACCGAGATGAGACGCCCGGCGATGAAAACCGTGTATGCCTGCCGCATCCCGAATTGTTCGGCATCATGGAACGCGGCCAGCGATTGCTGATCAATGACGGCAAGATCCGGTTAAGGGTTCTGGAGGCCGACGATAATCGCATCCTGTGCTCTGCCGAAGTTGGCGGGGTGATCTCGGATCGCAAGGGCGTCAACGTCCCTGATGCCGAAGTGCCAATCCCGGCGCTGACCGAAAAAGATCGCCGGGACCTCGCCTTTGCCACCGAACACGGAGCGGACTGGATCGCGCTCAGTTTTGTGCAGCGGGCCGAGGATATTGCTGAAGCGCGCAAGCTGATTGGCACCCGCGATATCGCGCTGTGCGCCAAGATCGAAAAACCACAAGCCATCCACCGGCTCGATTCAATCATCGAGCTCGCCGATGGCATCATGGTCGCGCGCGGCGATCTGGGCGTGGAACTGGAACCGCACGAAGTTCCACCGCTGCAAAAACGCATCGTCGCTGCCAGCCGCCGCGCGGGCAAGCCGGTGATCGTGGCGACCCAGATGCTGGAAAGCATGATCGAAAGCCCGACCCCGACACGTGCCGAAGTCTCCGACGTGGCTAATGCGGTTTATGATGGAGCTGACGCCGTCATGCTTTCGGCTGAAAGCGCAGCGGGCGCCTGGCCGGAAGAATCGGTGGCGATGATGCACGCCATCGCTGCTCAGGTTGAACGCGATGAAGGCTACCGGGAGCGCGTGCGTTTCCTCGAAACCACGCCCGACGCGACCACGTCGGATGCGCTGGCTCATGCCTGCATGACCATTGCCGATACAGTGCCGATCAGCGCGATTACCGTGTTCACCTCAAGCGGTTCAACCGCGCGGCGGGTCGCGCGCGAACGCCCCGGCACGCCGATGCTGGTGCTGACCCCGTCGATCCGCACCGCGCGCCGCACAGCTTTGTTGTGGGGCGCGCACGCGGTGGCGACCAAAGATATTGGCAGCTTCGAAGAAATGATCGGCAAGGGCCGCCGCATGGCGCTGCGCCACGGGTTTGGCACGGCAGGCAGCAAGTTGATTGTGCTGGCAGGCGTGCCATTCGGCACACCGGGCAGCACCAATCTGTTGCACGTCGTGACCGTGACCGGTGATGAATTGGATAAGCACGCAGGATAGGCTGTGGCTGGACGTTCGGGCTCCGTCTGATACCTTACCTGCGCGCGTCGATTCTTAACGGCGCCAGCAAGGGAGGGTGCAATGAAGCAGGCAGTGATTGGGTTGGCCGCAATCGGGCTGGCAGGCTGTGCGACTTATGGCGCGGATGCAGCGCCGGGTCAGGCCACCGCACCGCCCGCGACTGAGGCGATGATGTGCAATGCAGAATCAGCGCAGGCTCACATCGGCCATATTGCGACTGAGGCGGGAGGGGCCGCGATCCTGAAAGAAAGCGGCGCGCGCACGCTGCGCTGGGGCCCGCCCCGTTCAGCATGGACGATGGATTACCGCCAAGACCGGGTAAACGTGCAATACGACGACCAAATGAAGATCATCGCGATCACCTGTGGATGAGCGAGCGGCTGTGGGCAACATCGGGCTCACCGTTTGAAACCACCTTCGGCTTTGCCCGCGCCGTGCGCGAGGGGAACCGGGTCATGATCGCAGGAACCGGCCCGGTCGAACCTGACGGAAGCACGACGGCCGGCGGCGCGGTGGCACAGGCGGAGCGATGCTGCACCATCATCTGCGCCGCGATTGAGGAGCTCGGCGGTTCGGCCGCAGACGTTGTGCGAACCCGGATGCTGCTGATCGACCCAACCGACCAGGACGCTGTCGGCGCAGTGCACGCGCGGTTCTTCGGCACGGCGCGTCCGGCAGCGACAATGGCCGGAGTTGCGTGGCTATGCCGCCCCGAATGGCGGGTCGAGATTGAGGCCGAGGCGGTGATCGGCGCTAGCCATAGCGTTTGAAACGCATGCTACAGACCGACGGATTGCGACAATCGCCCCGCGCATAGTAAAAATCCGCAAGGCTCTTGCACGTGCTAGACTTTGCTAAGCCACTCAATCCGGTTAGAGGCCATGGCCATGCACGGACAATTTCAGCTCACCGACGATCAGCTCGCTATCCGCGAGGTGGCTCAGCGATTTACCGCCGACAACATAACGCCCCACGCGGCCGAGTGGGATGAAAAACACATCTTCCCGCGCGAGACGATCCAGCAAAGCGCCGAACTCGGCTTTGGCGCGATCTATGTCTCGGAACAATCGGGCGGCATCGGGCTGGGGCGGCTGGAAGCGGCGTTGATCATGGAAGCAATGGCTTATGGCTGTCCTTCGACCAGCGCGTTCATTTCGATCCACAACATGGCGTCATGGATGATTGACCGCTTTGGCGGGGAGGAGGTGAAGGCGAAGTATCTGCCCCAGCTGATCACAATGGATAAAATCGCCAGCTATTGTCTGACCGAACCTTCCAGCGGATCGGATGCTAGCGCGCTGCGCACTACCGCACGCAGGGACGGCGATCATTATATTGTTAGCGGCACCAAGCAGTTCATCTCGGGCGCGGGCGCAAACGAGATTTACGTGGTCATGGTGCGCACCGGCGAGGATGGACCAAAGGGTATTTCCTGCCTTGTAATCGAAAAGGACATGACCGGTGTCAGCTTTGGTGCAAACGAACGCAAGCTTGGCTGGCATTCGCAACCGACCGCGCAGTTGACCCTTGAGGATGTGCGCGTGCCTATCGAAAACCTCATCGGCGGTGAGGGTGAAGGTTTCCGCATTGCGATGATGGGGCTGGATGGCGGGCGGTTGAATATTGGCGCGTGTTCGCTGGGCGGGGCGCAGCGCTGCCTTGACGAAGCGATCAAATACACCAAGGAACGCACCCAGTTCGGGCAGGCCGTGGCCGAGTTCCAGAACACCCAGTTCATGCTAGCGGACATGGCGACCGATCTGGAGGCGGCGCGCGCGCTGCTCTATCTGGCGGCAGCGAAAGTGACCGACAACGCGCCCGACAAGACACGTTTTTCGGCAATGGCCAAGCGGCTGGCGACCGACAACGGCAGCGCCGTGGTCGACCGCGCACTGCAATTGTTTGGCGGCTATGGCTATTTGCAGGATTACCCGATCGAACGCTTCTGGCGCGATCTGCGGGTACATTCGATCCTTGAAGGCACCAATCAGATCATGCGCATGGTCGTGGGCCGGGACTTGCTGCGGCAGTGAGCGCGATGAAACTTGCACTCACCACACTCGTGGTGCCTGATTATGATGCGGGCATCGCGTTCTTTGTCGACACCCTTGACTTCGATCTTATCGAAGATAGCGATCTTGGTTCAGGCAAGCGCTGGGTCGTGGTCGGCGGAGCGGACGGCGGCCGCTTGCTGATCGCCAAGGCAACGACCGAAACGCAGACCGCCGCGATTGGCAACCAGACTGGTGGGCGTGTCGGTTTTTTTGCGCACACGGATGATTTTGCAGGCACTCAGGCACGCCTTGTCGATGCAGGGATATTGTTGCACGCGCAACCGCGCCATGAAAGCTATGGCACAGTTGCGGTCTTCAGCGATCCGTTTGGCAATCGCTGGGATCTGATCGAACCGAAAGAACCGGCCCAATGACCGACGATGTTCTCATCCGAACCAATGGCCCGATTGGCCATATCTCGCTCAATCGCCCCAAGGCACTGCACGCGCTGACGCTGGAAATGTGCCATGCGATGAGCGCAGGCCTGACCGAGTGGGACAGCGACGACAATATCAAGGCGGTGATTGTCGATCATGCCGAAGGGCGCGGGTTCTGCGCTGGCGGCGACATCGCTTTTCTGCGCAATTCGGCGCTAAATGATGGTGGCGTGTCAGGGCGCGAGTTCTTCCACGACGAATACCAGCTTAATCACCAGATGTTCACCTATGGGAAGCCGGTCATCGCCTTTATGGATGGCATCACCATGGGCGGGGGCGTGGGCATTTCGCAGCCCGCCAAGTACCGCGTGGCGACCGAAAATACGCGGCTGGCCATGCCCGAAACCGGGATTGGCTTGTTCCCTGATGTTGGCGGCGGCTGGTATTTGTCGCGGCTCGGACGGCGGCTGGGGCAGTTCCTCGCACTCACCGGCGCGCGGCTTGACGGGGCAGAGTGTTTGTGGACGGGGCTTGCCACGCATTATGTTCCGGCTGAGATGCTGGTCGACATCAAGGCGCGGATCTACGATCATCCCGACCGGATTGCAGGCATCCTGTCCGAACCGGTCGGCACGCCGCCCAAGGCGCGGATTGAGGCCAATGCCGACAAGATCGCCAAGCATTTCACCTCTGACGCTTTCGAAGATATCCTCGCCAGCCTTGAAGCGGCCAGCGAAGCAGGGGACGATTGGGCGATGAAGGAGCGCGACACGCTCGGCACCAAAAGCCCACAGACCTGCAAGGTTGCACTCCGGCAATTGGCGCAAAGTGCAGCGCTCACCGATTTTGCCGATAATATGCGCATGGAATACCGCATCGCGTCGCGCGTGCTGACTCGCCCGGATTTCGCCGAAGGCGTGCGTGCGGTGATCACCGAAAAGACCAATGATCCCAAATGGGACCCGGCAACGCCTGAGGACGTGACAGAAGAACTGCTCGACGCAATCTTCGCGCCCCTACCTGCCGATGAGGAATGGAAGCCCCTGAAATGACCGACAGCGTGACCTACGAAACCATCACCGTCGAAACCGAAGCACACGGCCACGAGGGCGTCACGCTGCTGACGATCAGCCGCCCGCAAGCGCTGAACGCGCTCAATTCCAGGGTGCTGGAAGAGCTGATCCATGCTTTCGCCGCCTACCAGGCCGATGGCTCGCAGCTCTGCGCAGTGCTGACAGGCAGCGGTGACAAGGCGTTCGCCGCCGGGGCCGACATCAAGGAAATGAGCGACAAGGCGGCGGCGGATTTCTTCCTCGACGATTTCTTCAGCCCGTGGACGGCCGAGATCGTCAAGAAGACTCGCAAGCCGTGGATCGCCGCAGTGAACGGCTTCGCGCTGGGCGGCGGGTGTGAATTGGCGATGATGGCGGATTTCATCATCGCGTCGGACAAGGCGAAGTTCGGCCAACCCGAAATCAAGCTGGGCGTGGCGCCCGGCATGGGCGGATCGCAGCGGCTTACCCGCGCAATCGGCAAGTCAAAGTCGATGGAAATGTGTCTGACGGGACGGATGATGGCAGCGGAAGAGGCCGAGCGCAGCAATCTTGTGGCGCGCGTGGTGCCGCATGAGGAGCTGATCGCTGAGGCGCTGAAAACCGCCGCGACAATCGCCGGAATGCCGCCGATGGCGGTGATCGCCAACAAGGAAATGGTCAATTCGGCCTTTGAAATGACGCTCGATCAAGGGTTGATCGTCGAACGGCGCATCTTCCAGATCCTCACTGCGAGCGAGGACAAGGCCGAGGGCATGGCGGCGTTCATCGAGAAGCGCGAAGGACAGTGGAAGGGGCGTTAGATTGGGCACGGGGCTTGCCGCTGTTGTTTTGACCCTGGTGTCCTGCATCATCTGTTTGATGGTGATTCTGCGAACCAGAATGTCAGCCTTGCTTGCCGTTGTCATTGCGGCTGCATCGCTCATCGGTCTGAGTCTTGTCTGGCCTCCCTTGAATAAGGTCGGTTCCACTTTTTTCGTCGAGGGGGCCACTCGCCTTTCGCTTTTGGCAATACTGCCAATTTGCATGACAGCATTTTTCGCTAGCCGACGGCGTCGACGCTTGGGAGACAGCAAATGAAAATCGCCTTTATCGGCCTCGGCAACATGGGCGGCGGGATGGCTGCGAACCTGGTCAAGGGGGGACACGAGGTGCGCGCCTTCGACCTTTCCGAAGCAGCGATTGCAGCGGCGCGCGAGCATGGCTGCACAACCTTTGCCAGCGCTGCCGAAGCCTGCGAGGGCGCGGATGCCGTGGTTTCGATGCTGCCCAATGGCGCAATCGTGAAATCGGTCTTTACCGCCGACGTGATCGGCAAGGCCCCGAAAGGCGCGATCCTGCTCGATTGCAGCACGATCGATGTCACCACCGCGCGCGAGGTCATTTCACTAGCTGAATCATCGGGTTACGACATGGTTGATGCCCCGGTTTCAGGCGGGATCGCGGCTGCCAATGCCGGCACGCTAACCTTTATGGTTGGCGGCACAGAAAACGCCTTCAAACGGGCAGAACCGATCCTTGCCGCGATGGGCAAGGCGGTGATCCATGCCGGCGACGCGGGCAACGGACAGGCCGCCAAGATCTGCAACAACATGCTGCTGGCGATCCACATGATCGGCACCTGCGAAGCCTTTGCCATGGCCGAAAAGCTGGGGCTGGACGCGCAGACCTTCTACGACATTTCCAGCGTCTCAAGCGGCCAGAACTGGTCGATGACATCGTATTGCCCCGTCCCCGGTGTTGGCCTCGTAACGCCTGCGGATAACGACTATCAAGCCGGGTTCGCCGCCGGACTGATGCTCAAAGACCTGCGACTGGCGATCGAAGCGGCAAACGCAGCGGGTGCGAAGGTCGAACTCGGCGAACACGCCCGCACGATCTACGAAGCCTTTGCCAAGGACAATGCAGGGGTCGATTTTTCAGGTATCATCCGCAAGCTGTAATGCGATGGTCACTCTGCTGCCGAGATCAGGCGCACTGGCCGTCGGAGGCGATTTTTAGCCGGACTGCGGCCTGCTCGTCACTTCGCTGAAGCGCATTGATGGTCTGTGCGATCACGCCGCAGTCAAACCGGGCGCCGCGTTTTATCGCGGCACCTGCAATTTCGCTGAAAGTGCTGGGGGGCAATACCCGCATTCCGCGCCGCAGGAAGGTGTCGTTCCAACGGTCTGTACCGCTGACGATGTCGATCAGGGTGCGCTGCCCCGCGCCGCCCGCCTTGCCCAGCACCGCCGGTCCCAGTTCTTGCAACAATGTATCGGGCGTGGATGCCTTGAGGAACAACGCCGCATAGCGCCGCGCCGCCTCGGCTTCATCACCCGCTGCAAGCGCGAGGCGCAACACCGTTTCCTGAGCCAGTGACTCGCGCCAGCCCCGCTGACCGGCGATCTGGATCGTGACGCCGGCTTCCTCGATCAGACCTGCCTTGGTCTGAGCCACAGCCAGCAAGGTCAGGCTTTCAGCCGGGATCGGGCGTCGACGAACCAGCCTTTGCGCTTCTTCAAGCGCAAGTGCGGGATCACTGCCCTCGATTGCGCGCGCGGCCACCACAGCTTGCGCCGAATTGCGAAGCGGCCCCGGCACCGCAGATGCCAGCGCCGACGTGGTCCCTGCCTGCCGGTCAATCTGGAGGAAAATTGTGATCAGCGCGAGCACGAACAACGCGCCAAACCATGCCATTCTGGCGATCATGGGTGCGCTCTCCTCTGATCAGTTGCGATGCGGGCCAGCATCAGCAAGGCAAAGCCCGCAAGCGCAAGCAGGGTCTGGTTGCGGAGGGGATAATCCGTAATAGATTGCAACGCGATCATAACAAGAAACAGGCTTCCCGCCCACGCAGTCCAGCGCTGCGGTGCATGCCGGGCACCCCAGCTTAGCCAGGCAATCAGCAGTAGCCATAGAGCCGCTAGCACAAGCCCGGGCAACCCAGCCTCAATTGCCAGTTCCAGATAATCATTATGCGCGCGTCCGGCAGTGCGTTGAGTCAGGTTTTCGAGCGATTCGTCGACCTGGAATACCTCGTCGAAGGTTCCCATGCCTGCACCGGCAGGCCAATAGCGCGCAGCGGTGTAGCTGGCATCGTCCCAGATATAGCGGCGCGGATCATCCTTCGCCTCAAACCGTTCAAGGGTTTTCCCGATTGGGCCGGGCGCAGTGACAACCAACGCTGCGGTGCTGACCGCCAATAGGCCAATGGACCCCAGCATGATGGCAAGTGGTCGTGCAGAAAATCCGCGGGCCTCAATGGTTCCGCGTTCCCGCATGAACCACCAAACGGCCTTGATACCAGCCATTGTCAGGGGCAACACCGCCAGCACCACCGCAGTGCGCGATCGGGTCATGATGATGGCCAGCAGCAAAACCGCACATACGGCCAGCCTTACAGCCACCATTGCCAGGTGCGGTTTGGGAGCAGGTAACAGCGCCGCAAGCGTGAGGCCAAACCCAAGCAGCAATCCGGTTGAATTGCGATTGGCGAAGGTGCCGAGCAGGACGTCTCCGGGATTGCGTTCACCAAAAAGCGTAGCCTCGCCGCCAGTCGCTCCAAGCTGAAAAACGCCGAGCAGGGTAGTGGCAATGCCAAAACCGACCACCAGCCAACCAAGCCAGATGAAGCGCTGGCGTGGCAGCGTCCAGCCTGCGGCCAGAATCGCCATCGGCGTAATCAAGGCTGTAATCGCAAGCAGCGTTCGCAGCGGGCTGACGCTCAACGGCATCCAGCCGACAGCCCCGGTCAGCTCAAGCGAGCGGGTGACAAGATTGTGGCCCGGAATTTCCTTCCAAAGGCTGGGGGGCAACGGCACAATCTGGATCAGCGGCAAAAGTAGTGATGCAGACACCAGGATGCGCAGAAGAACGGGTGATTGCGTCCAGAATTGCAAGAACGCCGCGCGACTTGGTAACAGGATCGCCAATGCGGCCAATTGGACGCCAAGGTTGGCAAGGCCGAAATAACTCCCACCCCCTCCGAGAAGAAAAGCGACACACAGTAGCGCCGCTAAGCCGGGAAAGGCTGTTCGCTCTGCCAGGTTCTTGTCCAATGGCGTTACCTTAGACCAAGCTGCTCCTGCCCCGACGATACGCCAAAGGGCCAAAGAAAAAACCCGGCATTGCGTGCCGGGTGCTTTCTCGATGGAGATTGTTTTTCAAGAAAACTGAAAGCGGTCAGGTGCCGGGCGACTGGTTGTTATCGCCAGAACCAGCGGCAATAATGATTCCGCCAATGATCGCAGCGGTAGCCAGCAGAGCGATGAGAATCGTTTCTCCGTCCGCTTCCCTGTCCGAATTCCTTTCGCCCTGTGCGGCGCGACCAACACCCGGCTTCGACGCCGAAACCCGGTACACCGACGCACTATCGCCCGCGCGTGTGTTCGCCTGAGCAGCAACCGGCGCAATCGCCATCGTGGCGGCAGCGGCTGCCATCACGGCACGAGCGGTAAATTTGATCATCGGCAGATCCTCGTGAAACTTCTTAGTATAAATACTTAGTGCATTGCAGCATGCTTGGCAACCACTCGATAAGGTGGAACCGTAAAAGAAGCGTGTTTCTAATGCCAAAGCGCGATAATTTGCGTTTATCGGGTTTTGCAACACTTGTTGGGACCGACGATTTCAATCCAGCTTGAAAACCGTTGCATCCGGATCGAGCAAAGGCTGGTATCGGGATACATCGCCACCCAATACGATCCGGTCGCCATGACGAAGCCAAGCGTGGGCATCGAATTGGCCATCCGCCGCTTTTGCTGTCCCGACCACGATTTCGCTTGGGATGCCAAGGCGGGCTAGCCAGCGCTGCCCTGCCATTGCCTGAACAAGACAATCTGATCGCCACGGCACGCGCGCCGCCATGCGGGAGATGAAGAACGCAGCCTCGTCGCAACGGTGCGCGATTTCCGCAGGTGAATTTTGCGATGCACGCAATAACGCCATCTTGCGGTTGCGCACCAGCACGCCGTGGGGCTTGACGCGGGCTAATCCAACCCTTGCGGTGCCAAGGTCAATCAAGCCGCGTAGAGCAAGCATCAAAAAGCGTGGAATAGAATACGCGCTACGCATTGTAGATCACAGACTGACTCGCGCCGTATCACGTTTGCGCGATAAGGTCGCTTGCGGCCAATTCACCAAGAAACGCGCGCAGGTCATGTTCTGCTGTATCACGATCAAC
This sequence comes from Alphaproteobacteria bacterium HGW-Alphaproteobacteria-14, assembly GCA_002842925.1. Classification (GTDB taxonomy): domain Bacteria; phylum Pseudomonadota; class Alphaproteobacteria; order Sphingomonadales; family Sphingomonadaceae; genus Erythrobacter. The sequence continues at coordinate 10,500 of PHEL01000022.1, read as the reverse complement.
TTCGTAGTGTTCAAGGACTCTGTCGCACACCTTGCTTGGGAGGTCACCGGCCGTCAGACCTTCCCACAACAATGCTCCGACCGGATCGAGCCCGAAATAGGTGCCATTGGCAAGGTGCAGAACAACCATTTCGTCGCCAACGCGATTGGCGATCGCCTGATCGCTGATTGTCCAGCGGGAAGTAAGGATATCAGTCACACAGAATCTCCGGATCATGTTTGCCCGCTCGGCCAGTACGTGCAGCGTTGCCGGTGGCAGGTTCTGACCCTAATTTTCGCGATAGCGGGAATACAATGAAACGACATGATCGAGCGCAGAGCGATAATCAGGCAAGTGCTGCGGGTAACGCTCCATCATCGCCTTGGCAATCCCGCCGAAATCAAGTCCGCTGCCTGCCATCGCAAGGCAATCGGTATCGATCTGCATCTTGGGCGAGCGTTCCGGGACGCGCTGGCTTGACCCCACCTTTGCATCATCGACGGAAATGACCCGGCTGAGAAAAGTCGACTGCCGGAATGCACCGCGCGTTTCGCCAGTCTGTCCGTCGTTGGCTTCCCCATCCCACGACCAGACGTAGCGATTGTCGATCAGGTTGCCCCTGACCCGGACTTTGATCCGGTCACCGGCTGTCAAATGCAGCGGATTGGCGAGCGGAAGGAACATCTGGCCATAGACAAGTTCCGGTTGGCCGGGGGCATTCGAATAGCCAAGCCCTTCAGCGATTTCCGCATCGAACCACACCAGCAGGCCATGCGCAACGCCGCCTTTGGTCGCCACCAATTCAACTGCGGCGTCAAGGTTTGGTTGGGTGACAATGCGGTAATCGATCACCGCCAGATCCCGCGGTTCCGACAGGAGCGCAGCTGGCTTGAGATAGGACTTGCTTTCGGTGTTTGCCGCGAAGGAATGTGCCGCTGACAGATCAAGCCCATATTTGTTGGCGCGCCACGGGTAATGGCATTGCCGATAGGCCTTGGGCGAACGCGCTAACGCCACCCGCAAGGTATCGCGCATCGGCAACAGCGTGCCACCCGGCGCGAGCAGCCGCTCGCGGGCATCCCTGATGGTGGCGATGTGGTGCTGGTAGAGCGAGACCGTGCCGCGGCAGTCCGACACCACGACGTCGGCTTTGCGTTCGGGCGTGTAACGGGTCGAAAGATCACGCACCACGGTTATGCGGTCCGCGAAGCCATTGGCCTTGGCCAGCGGCATCAGCAGTTCGATGCTCGGATCAGGTTCAATCGCGACCACCGATCCCGCGCCATACTTGCAAGCAAGCAGCGCAAACGCACCAAAACCAGCGCCCAGATCGATCACCGTGCACCCCGGCGATATCGCGCGCCGCAATGCTTCGGCATAGACGCCCATGCGTGGTTCGCAGTCGATCATCTGGCCGTAGGCGGCGATGTCATAGCCGGACGCACGGATCATCGTGAAAGGCTCCCTCGACGGTCGGCTGGCAATATCGGCCTGTGTTTGGTCATGATGGCCTCGATAATCTGGTGCACTGCGCCGAGACGGTCGAAATCATGCGGATAGGAAAGCCGGTAAGCTGGAACCTCAAGTGCGAGCCGCGACAGCCCAGCCAGCCGCCGGGCGCCGCATCGCGGATCCTTGGGATCGAGCGAAAAGCTCTGTTCCACCAACGCGATGCAAGCGCGGGTGCTGTCCATAGGTGCGGCGACGGCCTCGGTCGCGCCGCATTCGCCGGAAAGAAAGAAGATGGCGGCTAGCGGCATCGGATCACCCGCGACCTCCGGAATGGTTGGAAGGTGAACGTGCTGCTTATCCGAATAATCCGCCATCGGCGATGTTGCCGCATCATCTCCGAGCAGGTTGGCAATTGCTTCTGGAAACAATCTCAGGCTCGGATAGACGGTCTGCGCAAGAAAACCGTCTACCCCATGCGTGACAATTGCCGCGTCATCACCCAGCAGATTGTAACCCGCTTGATGCAGGCTGGTCGCAAGCGTCGATTTACCAGCACCAGATTGCCCCAGAAACAGCGCCAGCCGATCACCAAAGCGCACTGCGCTGGCGTGCAGTACCAGTTCGCCGAGTTCAGCCAGCAGGCGCGGCGCGATGTGATCGTGCAGGATGTGGGTAATCACGCAATCGGCGGTTTCCGGGCTGATGTCGAACCCGGTGATGGAGCGATCCTCAAAGTTGATCCGAAAGCGGGCGACATCATGGAAGTGGATCGACACCACATCCCCGTCCCACTCGATTAGTGGAGTTCCGTCGTCGGAGGGTTCGGAAATGCCGGGAGCGCTGATGCCTGCCGGAATGCAGGCGCCGAGATTCACGAACCGCCAAACAGAAAGGGGGCCCGTGACAAACGGACCCCGCTCGATAAATTTTTCTAACATGTCGGACGATACGATGCTGGCTATGCCCTTTGATCGCCTGCAATATTACGGGCGACGCATCGAGCCCATGTTGCCCCTTTCGACGGTCGATCCGGTGCCGCCCGCGGTCAGATTGGCAAATTCGCCATAGACCACAAGCCTTGGGCGTGAATATTGCACTTTACCGTTCGCGGCCGCATTGCGCTGAGCCATGCTTGTTCCCCGTAATATCACCTATCCCGAAAATCGGGACATCCACCAAAACAGATATCTCAAGGTCTTTTGTGTTGCAACCGCTAACTGGTCATGCTGCGCGGCGTCAGCCGCGGTTAGTCGTTCTGATCGGACGAATGGACGCAGCCCATCAGCCCATCCCGGCTCAGCTTCATCCAGCCAAGGGGCGACCACCGCGTCTTCGAACAGCCAGCCAACATGCTCTTTGCCTACGCGCCAGCGCACCGCATCGGGCAGCAACCCGGCCATCGCCCGGCGCAGGATGATCTTGGGCCAGCCGTCATGTTCGATCTGATCGGCGGGCAGCGCGAGAACAAAGTCAAGTAAGCGCCGATCCAGAAACGGATCGCGCGGTTCAATTCCGAATTGCGCGGCCACCCGGTCATAGCGTTCGCGGGCAACCACGACATAGGGGTGCATCACCAGCGAGCGGCGGTCATCGCAACGACCGTCCAGCTTCAGCGCGACATGGCGGGCATTGGCCGCGCGGCGGTCTGCCATGTTGACTGACCGGGAAAGCGCGGGAGCGACCATGCTGGCTTGATCCGCGCGGCGTTGGCGCGATGCTGCCCCGGAGCGCCGGCGAAGCGCCCGCAGGCTGGCGGGCACAAAGACGTGCCTTGCGCCGTTGATAAAGGTTGGGACAGTCGGCATTTCCGCCCCCCAGAACCGGCGTGCTCCCGCTGCTTCGCGCCATGCCCCGATGATATCGCCGCGCCGCAGCCGCCACGCGACCATGTCATCGGCCATCAGTGTCGTATCGCCAGCCGCCCCGTCCAGCATGACGGTGATGCCGGCTTGCCGCGCGGCAAGATAGACCGCCCGCAGCATCGTCATATGCCCGTCAAATGGCTCTGCGCTTTGTTGAGACAGACGCGTCAGGTGTTCCGCATAGGCGGGGAAATCTGCGATCGCGATGTCGTGTTGGGCAAGGTGCTCCATGGTTTGTGCGACGCGAATGGCGCGGGTTTCGGCGCATTCGGGATCGCTGCCTTTGGCTGAAAAAGTGGAGAGCGAGGGCGCGCCCGCCTGCTGCAATAATCGCGAGGCCACCGCCACGACTGACCCCGAATCCATTCCGCCGGACAACATCGACCCGAGCTTTCCCGCAGGCGCCCGCAGCCGCGCGCGCACCGCTTCGGTAAATATCTCCAGAAAGGCTTCAGCATAGGCCCGATCGTCATCGAGGCGCAGCGGGGTGGCCGGTGACAGCTCCCAGTAACGCCATATCCGCAGCATCTCGCCTTCCACGATCAGCGCATGGGCGGGTGGTAGGCGATAGAGATCGCGATAGAAGGTCGAGGTCAGATCACAGGCTTCAAGATCTTCGAGAAAATCGGCAATCCGCGCTTCATTGATCCGGCGCGGGATCGCGGGGTGATTGGCTAACGCATCGGCATCGGTTGCAAAGGCGAAGATTTGGCCGGGTGCGTGATGATAGATCAGCTGGTGCATCCCCACCTGATCGCGGGCGCAGAACAGGCGCTGGCGCGGCGCATCCCAGATGGCGAAGGCAAAATCGCCGAGCAAGTGATCAAGGCACGCGGTGCCCCATTGAAGATAGGCGCGCAGCACCAGCTCGCTGTCACCAATCACCCGCCCGATTGCCTCAAGGCCCAGCGCAGCAAGCAATTCACCGCGATTGTCGATCCGGATGTCACCTGTGATGACGCTGCCGCTCGGCGCGTGGCGCAGGGGGAGTTTTTCCTCCAGCGCCTCAGGCGTGGTCGCCAGCAATGCCAGGCCAAGCGCCACCGGCCCTTCAGACCAGACCGCGCTACCATCCGGTCCGCGCGGGGCGAGGCGTTGGAGCATTCCGGCAAGCTCGTCCGGGGCGCACGCGGCCCCGCCAAGCCGCATGACGCCGCAGATGCCGCTCATCGCCGGGCCTCTTCGTCAGCTTGGTTGATTACCTTGAACCCCTGCGGAGTCACCTTGATAACACGGTCGGCGAGCGCAAGGCTGGCGGGACGATGGGTGATGATGATCACTGTTCGTTCGGTTAGCAGATCGGCGCAGGATTGAATGAATGCGGTTTCCCCGTCGAGATCGAACATGCTGGTGGCTTCGTCAAAAATATAGATCGGTGGATCGCGGAATAGCGCGCGGGCCAGCGCCAGCCGTTGGCGTTGCCCACCCGACAGTCGCACGCCGCCATCGCCGACTTCGGTTGCCAGCCCGCGCGGCAGATGCTCGATAAACTCCCACGCCTGCGCCAGCCGCGCCGCGTTTTCGATTTCCGCAGGGTCAGGATCGGGGCACCCGAAAGCGATATTCTCGGCAACCGATCCGTAAGCCAGTAAGGGGCGCTGCGGCACGTAGCCGAATTGCCGCCGCAGATCCTGCACTTGCAAATCGGCAATATCCACGCCGTCGAGCGTGATGCGCCCCTGATCCGGCTGATAAAACCGCAGGATCAGGTTAACGAGGGTGGATTTGCCGATCCCGTTGTCACCCGTGAGCGCGATGGTCTCACCCCGTGCGATGGCAAGGCTCGCATTGGTCAGCACCGCAGGCCGGCCGGGATAGGCAAAGCTCACCGCGTCTATCGCAATTGCGCCCTGTGCACGTCCGATCCGACGCTTGCGGTCATAACCGGGTTCAGGCTGCATCGCGAACACCGCCTCCAGCCGTGCCAGTGTGCCTTTGGCGATCTGAAATCTGCCATAGGTGTCGGCAAGGCTGCCGATCGGGCGGGTCAGCAGCGCGGCGTAGAACAGGAAGGCAAACATTTCGCCGGGGTTGCGCGCGCCGTCCTGAACCTGCGCGCTGCCGATCACCAGAATGATGATCGCCGCGATGGCCGCCACCAACGCCACAATCGGCCCGATAAAAGCGGTGATCCGGGTCTGTTTCAGCTTCAGCAGGCGCGCCTTTTCAATCGCCGCTGCGTAGCGCGATCGATGTTCGCCCTCGACCGCGAACGCCTTGATCGCGGGCAGCATGTCGATGTCGCTTTCGGCCATCCAGACAATATCGACCTCTGCCCGGCGCACCTGCCTGCCCAGCACCCTGAGCCGCCTGCCCACCCACTTCATCGCGATGAAAAACGGCGGGATCAGGATCGGGATCGTGAAGGTCAGCACCGGATCGATAATGAACAGGATGATAAAGGCACCAACCGCTGTCATCGCCATCGACGGAACCCGTGCCAGCGTTGCGGTGAGGAAGGTGCTGAGGTTCTCGACCTCGTGGCTCATCAGGCTGAGCAGGTCGCCGCCGCGGCTGCGATCATGGAACGCCATCGGCATTGCCACAATGCGTTCGTGGGTTTCCATTCGCAAGTTGGCGAGAATTCGACCAGACGCCCGTTCGGACAGGATCGCGACCATGATCGTTGTCCCGGCCAGCCCGGTCAGCGCGATGGCCAGCAAGATCAGCGTTTGATCAAGATTGATCGAAGTTTCGCCAACCATGCCGGCTGCAAGCTGGGCAGCCAGCCACGGAAGCGCCAGCGTGACCACTGAACTGGCGAGCGAAAGACCCCCGATCAGCGCCAGTTCGCCCCGAAACCGGCTGGTCCAATGCTGCAGGAACGCCAGCCGCATATCAGCTTTTCCTGATCAGCAGTTTGGCGACGCCCTCAGCCCAGCGGCGCAGGTGTAGCGCGGGCCGGGGCCACCCGGACGCATCGGGAAAGCGGGCTTGCAAAAACGCGTCATCAGGAAGGGCGGCATAGCGAAGCACGCGCACCTTTTCGCCCAAGCCAGAGCAGGCGGCAAGGTCGCTGCGCAAGCGCCACAGGTGCGAGGATGACCTGAAATAGGCGGCAACGCCGTGATTTTCCGGTGCGCGTGCCATTACATCGGCAACCGCCTCGGGCACGGCTGTGCCCAGCGTGCGCTGCGCAAAGGCCAAGCTGTTGCGCACCATAGGCGCCGTGCCGGTGGCAGTAGCGCGTTCGGTTAGCGCCTGCCAATCGCTTGCACTGAATGCTCCAGCCAGCAGATGAGTATCGATTGCCCAGATCAGGCGATCAGTTTCGAACACTTCACCTGCACCTACATGATACCCGAACAGGCCGTGCGCGGCGCGATTGATGGCGATAAGGATGAGGTTGTCAACTGACCCGATTGCGAGCGCGCGCGGCGTCAGGCGTTCCAGCGCAATGGTCTCGTTAAAGCGCAGTCCTCTCTCTATCATCCGCGACGCGGCGGCGCTGGCATTGATGCGCCAATGGATATCCACCGTCGGGGTAAATCCAATCGCGGTGTCGCATAACCAGCTTTCCTGCAGCGCTTTGGTATCGCCCGCCTCGCGCCAGCCGCATGAACGCAGAACCTGCCTCACCTGGTTGCGGTGCGCGCCGGGCACAAAGATGTCGGTGTCGCCGCGCTTCCGGATCGCCGGGTTGTGATAGGCCGAGTAAGCGAGCGCTGTCCCCTTGGTGACGACCGCACGGACACCTGCCGCAGCAATAGCTTCGAGCAGCGCGGCAATCGCGTCGCGGTGGCTATCCTCCCAGAACGATTGCATGCCGGCCTGTTCGCGCACCGCACGGGCGAGCGCCGGGGGCCAAGTTTCGAGAGTCGCTGGGGCCTGCGCGATCAGCAAAGCAATCCCGTGAAACGCAATCCGGTGCGCTGCTGCTTCCACATCGCCGGAACACTGCGCCGGCCAAGGCGGAACCTGCTCTGCGCGCAGAATGTTGGAAACGCACCGCGCAAGGTACTGGTCGAGAGCAGCAATGTTCATGGCGATAAGATCCGGCGCATCACTCTTTCGGTCTCCAGCCCGCGACATAATCGCTGTCCGGTTCTCCGGCGGTTATTGCCAGATGGCAGGCATTCCCGCGATAAGGCAATTTGAAGCGACTGCAAGCCGGCCGGGCGCCTTGCGATTGACCTGCGGAAACCGTTCTGCAATTCGCCGTCTTGTTCGCCCGTGTTGATTTAGAGAGGCAGAGATACTCCGCTATGGCAATGGATACGAACAGGCGGGGCATCATTCTGGCGGGCGGTTCTGGCACGCGGCTTTACCCGCTGACGCGCGGCGTTTCCAAGCAGTTGATGCCGATTTTTGACAAGCCGATGATCTATTATCCGCTCAGCACGCTGATGCTGGCGGGTATCCGCGAGATTCTGATTATCACCACACCCGAAGATGCCGCGCAGTTTCAACGCGTGCTGGGCGATGGGTCAGATTTTGGCGTATCGTTGTCCTATGCGGTGCAGCCCAGGCCTGAAGGACTGGCGCAGGCTTTTCATATCGGCGCGGATTTTGTGCGCGGGGGACCAAGTGCGCTGATCCTGGGTGATAATATCTTCTACGGCCACCGGTTGCCCGCATTGCTTGGCAACGCCGATGCGCGCGATAGCGGTGCGAGCGTGTTCGCTTACCGCGTCAGTGATCCTCAGGCATTCGGCGTGGTCGAATTTGATGCGGACGGCAAGGCGGTATCGATCGAGGAAAAGCCCAAGTTGCCCAAATCGAATTACGCGGTCACGGGCCTGTACTTCTACGATGACACAGTGGTTGACCGCGCCCGCGACCTTTTGCCTTCGACGCGCGGCGAGCTGGAAATCACCGATCTGAACCGGCTATATCTTGATGAAGGAACGATGGCGGTCGAGATCATGGGGCGTGGGTTTGCGTGGCTCGATACCGGCACCCATGCCTCGCTGCTCGATGCGGCGACCTATGTGCGCATTACCGAGGAACGCCAGGGGTTGAAGATCGCCTGCCCCGAAGAAATCGCATGGCGGCAAGGCTTCATCACCGCTGATCGCTTGCGTGAAATTGCCGAGCCGCTGCGCAAATCGGGTTACGGCGAATATCTGCTGGGCCTGCTGGAAAATCCGGTGCTGGCGTGAAGGTTGTTCAAACCGCCATTCCCGGCCCACTGATCATCGAGCCCCGCGTGTTCGGCGATGCGCGCGGGTTTTTCATGGAGACGTGGAGCGCCGCTGCCTTTGCTGACGCCGGGCTGGATCTCGCCTTTGTGCAGGATAATCACAGCCGCTCGCAAAAGGGCGTGCTGCGCGGGCTGCATTTCCAGAACCCCGGGGCGCAGGGCAAGCTGGTGCGGGTAACACGCGGTGCGGTATTTGATGTGGCGGTCGATCTGCGCCGGTCATCGCCGCAGTTCGGGCAGTGGGTCGGGGTGGAACTGAGCGCGGACAATAACCTCATGTTCTGGGTGCCCGAAGGCTTTGCCCACGGGTTCCTGACGCTGGAAGACGACACCGACTTCCTTTATAAATGCACTGCGCCTTATGCTCCGCAGTCTGAGCACACGCTGGCGTGGGATGATCCGGCGGTGGGGATCGACTGGCCGGTTGCGGGGATCGATCCGATCATTTCCGACAAGGATGCACGCGGGCTTGCCCTTACTGATGTGCCGGTGTTCGCATGAGGGTGCTGATCACTGGTGCGAACGGCCAGCTGGGCGGCGCATTGCAGCGGCTGGCCCCGGCATGGGCTGAATTCAACGCCATCGATGCCGACGACTGCGACTTCACTGACGTTCCGATGCTGCGCGCGCGGCTGTCGGTGGAAGCACCCGATATCATCCTCAACGCGGCGGCCTATACGGCGGTCGACAAGGCTGAAAGCGACGAAGACCTGGCCAGCGCGATCAACACCGAAGCTGTGGCCGCGATGGTCGCAGCGATGACCGAAAGCGGCGGCAAGCTGGTGCATATATCGACCGATTTCGTGTTCGACGGCGAGGCAAGCGCGGCCTACGAGCCATCAAGCGCCCGCAACCCCCTGTCTGCCTATGGCCGAACGAAGGCCGCGGGGGAGGACCACTTGCGCGCCGACGACCTGCTGGTGCGCACCGCATGGGTTTACGAAGCGGGCGGGGCGAACTTCGTGCGCACCATGATCCGGCTGATGAAGGAACGCGATGAACTTGGCGTGGTTGCCGATCAGGTGGGCGCGCCAACCTGGGCCAGCGGGCTGGCGCGAACGATCTGGGCGCTGGTTGAAAAAGGGGCGACCGGCACTTTCCACCACAGCGATGACGGGGTGTGCAGCTGGCACGAATTTGCCGTTGCGATTGCTGAGGAAGCGCAGGCGCTGGGCCTGATTGCGCGCATCCCCGCCATCCGCCCGATCACTACCGCCGAATACCCCACACCAGCGAAGCGCCCGGCGTTCTCGTTGCTCGATTGCAGTGCTACGCGGGCGTTTCTGGGCGATGAACCCGTCCACTGGCGCGCCAACCTGCGCCTGATGCTGCAAGAGGAAGCAAAGCTTGGCTAATCTGCTTGTCACCGGCGGCGCTGGCTTTATCGGCGGCAATTTCGTGCATTACTGGAATGCAAACCATCCCCAAGACCGGGTGGTGGTGCTCGACGCACTGACCTACGCCGGCAACCGCTCGACGCTGGACGGCGCGTTGGCCGAACTGGTGGTGGGTGACATCCGTGACACCGCGCTGGTGGAAAGCCTGCTAAAGACCCGCGACATCACCACCATCGTGCACTTCGCCGCCGAAAGCCATGTCGACCGGTCAATTACCGGGCCGGATGCGTTTATCGATACCAATATACTTGGCACCAACAGCTTGCTGAAGGCCGCGCGAGCGGTTTGGCTGGCGGGCGATGGATGCGCGCACCGGTTCCACCACATCTCGACCGACGAGGTGTTCGGATCGCTCGGCCCGCATGATCCGGCCTTCAGCGAGACCACGGCTTATGCGCCCAACTCGCCCTATTCGGCCAGCAAGGCGGCGTCGGATCATCTGGTGCGCGCCTATCACCACACCTACGGGCTGGAGGTGACGACCAGCAATTGTTCGAACAATTACGGGCCCTATCAATATCCCGAAAAGCTGATCCCGCTGTTTTTGCTCAACGCGCTGCACGGGCGGCCGCTGCCGATCTATGGCGACGGGATGAACGTGCGTGACTGGCTGCATGTCGAGGATCACTGCCGAGGGATCGAGGCCTGCCTGATGCGCGGCCAGCCG
>PHEL01000175.1 GCA_002842925.1 Alphaproteobacteria bacterium HGW-Alphaproteobacteria-14 | reverse complement strand
CAATGGGACAAGGACGGGCCGAAACCGGCGGCGAAGATGGCGTTCAACACCTTCATTCTGGCGGTGGTCATCCAATTCGTGATGGTGTCGGATTTTGCGCTGGCGCTGATTGAATGGTCGCCGCTGCTGATGCCGGCATTCACAGGTGTCGCGATTGCGGTGCTTGGCCGCTATCGCGGTTTGCGGCTGTCGGAAATCGGCCGGTTCGCGCCGATCTGGCTCGAACGGCGGCGGCAGGCTCGGCAAAAGGCCGATCCCGACCAGCTCGAACTTGATCTTGAACCGATCTCCCGGGAGGAAGCGATGGAGCGCGCGCCTCCGCTCCACGGCGTTTGGGTGATCGATTCGCCAGCGGATCTCACCGCCGGACGGCGAAGACGGGTTCCGCAACCGATCAAGCCAAACAAGGAAGCGCAGTTTGCGCCTCGTCTTGACGCATCCGGGCGGCCGTTGATTCACAACGCCTGGATTATCAGAGCGGCAGAGGATGTCTGATATGTTCGGGCTGTGGCGCAAAAAGACGGTGAATTATGATGCCCTCAGCAAGCTGCGTCCCCCGCAGCTTGCCCGGATCGACGAGATACTCGGTATCAACATGCGCAACGCGCTGATCCAGAAATACAATCCGCGCAGCGCGATCGAACGCGCGCGCGACAAGGTGGCGGCCAAGGTGGCGCTGGAGGCGGCCGGGATCGCCTGCACCGGCACGGTCGCGGTGATCGACAACCACCAGAAACTGGCGGAATTCAAGCCGAGCCGCGACATGCCCGATGCCTGGGCGATCAAGCCCGCGCGCGGATCGCAGGGTGACGGCATTCTGCTGGCGGTGCGCCGCGAAGGCAATACGTGGTTCAAGGGATCGGGCGCGCCGCTGACCGAAGAAGCGGTGATGCATCACATCCAGAAGGTCGTCGATGGCGGCTTTTCGGGCGATTCCGCCGCTGAAGACGCTGCGCTGATCGAACCGCTGATCATCGCTGATCCGGCGCTGGCGAGCATCGTGCCCGAAGGCCTGCCCGATCTGCGCGTCATCAGCCTGCATTACACCCCGCTGATGGCGATGGTGCGGCTGCCGACGCTCGAATCCGATGGCAAAGCCAACCTGCACCAGCGCGCAATTGGCGCAGGGATCGACATGGAGACCGGCAAGATCACCCGCGCGGTGGTGAAAGGCACGCCGATCACCCACCATCCCGATACCGGGGTCAATCTGATCGGCTTCGAAATTCCGGGCTGGAAACGCGTGCTGGAACTGGCTTCCAGATGCGGGCCTGCCGTGGGCCTCGGCTATTGCGGAGCGGATATTGTGCTTGATGTGAATGACGGCCCGCTGGTGATCGAAGTCAACGCACACCCGGGGATCGAGATTCAGAATATCTGTCAGGCCGGGCTCAAGGTGCGGATTGCCGCTACGGGCGAGGATTTCCGCTAGGGCGCGTCCATCACCGCTGGGGGGCCGAGCGGATCGAAGGGCTCAACAGGCGGCGCATCACGCTCGGCAATTTCCTCCGGCGTGAGCGGGCGGAAGCGGATGGCGATGGGCGTGAAACTGCCATCCTCGCGCTGGCGAATGGTCACGATCCCGCGCTGGTCGCGATTACGCAGTTGTTCCTGCAAAGCCAGCGCGCGATCCTGTCCGACATACAGGCGCCCGCGCATCAGCGAATCCCCGCTATAGACCCCCGAAATATCCGCACGCAGCGGATAATCGCAGGCGGCGCGCTCGGCCGGGGTCTTGGCAATCACCACGCGGGAAAGCGCTGGCGCTGTGCCTTCAAGGCAGATTGACTGCGAAGAATCGCGCCATTCATCGATCCCCGGCCAGTCGTAGCTGAACTCGACATAGTGTCCGCGCAGGAAATCGCGCGGGTCATAGCCCTGGATCGGCACCTCCCATTCGGTGCCCTGACGGTAGGTGTGGTCGCCCATCCCCCACACGCCCGCAAGCCCGATCACCGGTAGCACGACAGCGGCAAGGCGCATCAGGCGGTTCATGCGCCCGCCCCTTCATTCTTCGGCGCGAAGTTGCGCGACACCCGCACTGCCACCCATGCCACGCCGAGGATCAGAAGGCCTGCCGCGATCAGCCCGGCACCGCTGAGCAACAGGTCGCTGGCCAATTCGAAGCTGAGGATGATGAGGCGCAGCGCGATTGCCGTCACCGCCAGCTGGAACACGCCGCGCCAATGCGCCGTCAGTGCCGCAGCCGCGATCCCGACCCACAACGCCATGAACAGCGCGGCGGCGGGGACAGTCAGATCATCCGCGCCATAAGCCAGCGGCAGAAGCAGCCCCGCGCCGGCAATGATCGCACCCGCCATCTGTCCGGACACGCCCGGCCGCGCCATTGCCACGCCAAGCCCTGCCAGCACCGCGACCGCGCCGCCCATCACCATGCTCGCCAGATCCTGCGCCAGCCCCGGAGCGCCGAACTCTCCGATGCTGGCGACGACGGTGGCGAATGATGCACCTGCGACCGCATAGGCCAGTGCCAGCTGCTCCAGCCGCCGCCAGAAATCTGGCCGGGCGCTGCGCCCCCGCAGCCATGCGGCGAACGGGGCGAACAGCACCGGCAGCGCGGTGACGAAGGCGAGCCACAACAGCCGCCCCATGCCCAGATCCTGCATCGCGCCAAAATTGGTGCTGGCGGTGGCATATTCCCACGCGCACCATACCGCGCCGCCCAGCACCGCGAGCGCGGCAGGCCAGCTGCGGCCCATCAGCAGCAGCAGCGGCGCAAACAGCACCAGCCACACCGCCAGCGGCTTCCACAGCGGCGAGCCGGTCTGATAGACTTGCCCCAGATGCCCGAAAAAGGTGAGGCCCAGCGCAGCGGTGATGAACAGCAGCGCTTCCACCGCCCACGGCGAAGCCGCCGCCAGCCGCGCTTCACGCCAGAACAAGGCAGCCAATCCGCCGGTAATCAGCGCAAGGTGGACGCAAAGCCGCAGCTGGCCGGGGATGTCCTCCCAATTGGCGGCCACCACCGACACCAGCCCCAGCCCGATTGCCAGCGCGCCGATCCCGAACACCCCCCACAACGCCAGCGGGCGGGAATGGGCTGTTTCATAGGCAAGCAACCGGTCGCGCGTCTCCGCGTCGATCAGGCCGGCTGTGTGCCACAGGGCAATCTTGCGCGCGCTCATCACGGCAGATTAGCCGGTCCGCACCCGCGCCGCAACCCAGGGTTATTTGGCCGCGAGTTCTTCCTTGGTCAGGATCGGCTGCTCGCGCACCTTGGCGGCATTGGCCTGCATCGCTTCCGGCGGCATCGCCACCATTCCGATCTTCGCCAGCGGGCCATCCTTGCCCCAGCTCTTGACCCATTCCTGCATGAAGTTTTCAAGGCCGGGGATCGCCCGCATATGCGCTTTCTTGACGTAGATATACAGCGGCCGCGCGCCAGGATAGGCGAAGCTGGCGATGGTCGGATCGACCCCGTTCATCGGCAGCCCCTGCACCCGGTCGCTGTTTTCTTCGAGGTAGGAATAGCCGAAAATGCCGACAGTGTGCGGATTGCCGATGATCTTCTGGACGATCAGGTTATCCTGTTCCCCCTGATCGACATAGGCGCCATCGCTGCGCACTTCGGTGCAGATCTGCTTGTAGCTGTCTTCGTCGCTGTCTTTGAGCGCCTTCATTTCCGGGTTGGTCGCACACCCGGCTTCGAGCACCAGTTCTTTCAGCGCATCGCGTGTGCCCGATGTGCTGGGCGGGCCGTAAACGATGATCGGATCATTTGGCAGCGACGAGTCGACATCCTTCCAGGTCTTGGCGGTCTGCGGCTTGCCATAGGGCTTGGCTGCAAGCGCTTCGTAAACCGTCCGGGGCGACAGGTTGAGCATGATCCCGCCCTTGGCCGAAGCAAAGGCGATCCCGTCAAGCCCGACCTGCAATTCGATAACCTCGGTCACATTGTTCGCAACGCAGGTTTCAAATTCGGAAACCTTCATCCGGCGCGAGGCATGGGCCATATCGGGGGTGTTGGGGCCAAGGCCGGAACAGAACAGCTTGATCCCATTGCCGGTGCCGGTCGATTCGATCAGCGGCGATTGCGATCCGGGGTTCGACCGGGCGAAATTTTCCGCCACCACCTTGGCGAAGGGATAGACCGTCGACGATCCAACCGCATGAACGGAATTGCGCGCGCTGCCGCCGCCCGAATCGCAGGCGGAAAGCGCGAAGCTTGCCAGCGCGATGGCAGTGCCAAATTTGGCAAG
>PHEL01000174.1 GCA_002842925.1 Alphaproteobacteria bacterium HGW-Alphaproteobacteria-14 | reverse complement strand
GCTTCGCCTGGAACAAACTCGTCGATCAGCCGTGGCGCATCATGTCCATCGGCCTGCGCCAATGGACGCATGGGTTCTAATCAATGGGACTTGGTATTACCATCTCGGGAGGAGTATTTATGGACAAATTTTCGTTGGGCGATCTTTCCCAATTCGAAAAGATGGTCGCGCCGGTGGTATTGAAAATCGTCTATTGGCTGGGTCTGGTCGGCATCGGCATTTACCTGCTTATCGCTATTGCCGGCGGAGTTGCGATGCTGGATTACAACGCCGCGACCGGTCTAGGAACCATCCTCCTGGCATTTGTCGGCGCCGTGTTCGGGGTGTTGCTCTGGCGAATCCTGATCGAAGTCTACATGGTGTTGTTCGGCATCCATGAACGCTTGGGCGAAGTACGAGACTTGATAAAATCCGGCAAGGAACCTCCCGCCTCTTAGAGGAACGCGGTTTCGCCAACCAGGCGTGACGCAAGCACCGGGATCCAGTAATGCTGGATGGACGTGAGCAACGCCCTCATCCCGCCCGAAATCGCCGCGTGGTTCGCCGCGCGCGGGTGGCGGGTGCGGCAGCATCAGTGGGAAATGCTGGCAAAGGCCCGCGCAGGGCGCGACGTGCTGCTGGTGGCCGATACGGGGGCGGGCAAGACACTCGCCGGGTTCCTGCCCACCTTGTGCGACTTTGCGCCCTCTGCAGGCGCGGTTCCGGGCGATGGCCTCCACACGCTCTACGTCTCGCCGCTGAAGGCGTTGGCGCAGGATGTGAAGCGCAATCTGCTTACCCCGATCGAGGAAATCGGCCTGCCGATCCGGGTCGAAACCCGCAGCGGCGATACCCCGTCGAACCGCAAGAAACGCCAGCGTGAACGCCCGCCGCATGTGCTGTTGACCACACCCGAAAGCCTGTCACTGCTGCTGTCCTATCCCGAAAGCGCTGATCTGTTCGCAGGGCTGCGGCGGATCGTGATCGACGAAGTCCACGCCTTTGCTACTGACAAACGCGGCGATCTGCTGGCGCTCAGCCTCGCGCGATTGCATGCGCTCGCACCGCAGGCGCAGCGCGCCGCGCTGTCGGCAACGCTGGCCAACCCGCGCGCCTTTCAGGAATGGCTCGCGCCCCAAGCGGCGGAAGCTGGGGGTGAGATCGCAGCGGCTGATCTGGTGCTCGGCGAGGTTGGTGCAGCGCCAGTTGTCGAAATCCTGCTCCCCGTCGAAGAACGCGTGCCGTGGGGCGGGCATGCGGGGCGCTGGGCGGTGCCGCAGCTTTATGAAGCGATCAAGGCCAACCGCACCACGCTGATTTTCACCAACACGCGGTTTCTGGCCGAGTTCATTTTCCAGTGCCTGTGGGAGGCGAACGAGGACCACCTGCCCATCGGCATTCACCACGGCAGCCTGTCTACCGAGGCGAGGCGCAAGGTTGAAGAGGCGATGGCGCGCGGCGAATTGCGCGCGCTGGTGTGCACCGCCAGCCTCGATCTGGGGATTGACTGGGGCGATATTGATCTGGTGGTGCAGATGGGCCCGCCTAAGGGTTCATCGCGCCTGCTCCAGCGGATCGGGCGCGCGGGACACCGGCTCGATACGCCCAGCCGCGCGCTGCTGGTGCCGGGCAACCGGTTTGAGTTTATCGAGGCGATGGCGGCCAAGGACGCGGTCGATCAGGGGCAGCGCGATGGCGATGCATTCCGTCCCGGCGCGCTTGATGTGCTCGCCCAGCATATCATGGCTTGCGCCTGCGCGGGGCCGTTTCACGAGGCTGAATTGCTGGCCGAGGTAAGCTCTGCGCTTTCCTATAGCTGGCTGGACGAGGCGATGTTTCAGCGTGTGCTGCAATTCGTTTCGAACGGCGGCTATGCGCTCAAGGCCTATGACCGTTTCCGGCGGATTGTGCGCAATAAATCAGGTGTGTGGCGGCTTGCGCACCCCAATCAGGCGCAGCGCCACCGGATGAATGCCGGAATCATCGTCGATTCCGAAATGTTGACCATTCGCTTCAAAAATGGGCGCAAACTGGGAAAGGTCGAGGAGCGATTTGCCGCGCAGCTTTCCCCCGGCGACACCTTCTTCTTTGCAGGGATGAGCCTTGAGGTGGAGAGCCTCAAGGACATGGAAGTGGTGGTGCGCGCGGCCAAGAAAAGCGCGACTATTCCATCCTATGGCGGGCTGCGCCTGCCGCTCACCACGCATCTGGCGACGCGGGTGCAGGCGATGTTGGCCGACCGTGCGGGCTGGGGACGGTTTCCCGATGATGTGCGCGAATGGCTGGAGATGCAGGATTATCGCAGCCGGATGCCCGCGCCCGGCGAATTGCTGGTCGAAAGCTTCCCCCACACGGGCCAGTATTATACCGTATATTACACCTTCGAAGGCTGGAACGCGAACCAGTCGTTGGGGATGCTGATCACCCGGCGGATGGATGATTGCGGGCTGCTGCCTGGCGGGTTCGTGGCCAATGATTACTGTCTGGCCGTGTGGGGGCTGAGGCCGATCACCGACCCCGCGTCGCTGTTATCACCCGATATTCTGACCGACGAATTCATCTCATGGGTGACAGAAAGTCACCTGCTGCGCCGCGCCTTCCGCGAGGTGGCGGTGATCAGCGGGCTGATTGAACGCCAGCATCCTGGGCAGCGCAAAACCGGCAAGCAAGTGACTTTCTCGACCGATCTGATCTACGACGTGCTGCGGAAATACGAGCCCGGTCACGTGCTTATCGAGGCGGCCTGGGCCGATGCGCGGGCGCGGATGACTGACGTGGGGCGGCTGGCGGATTTGCTCGAACGCTCGGCGCGCGAACTGGTGCATGTGTCGCTTAACCGGGTCTCGCCGCTGGCAGTGCCGGTGATGACCATGATCGGGCGCGAGGCGGTGCCGCAGGGGGCGGTGGATGATGAACTGTTGCTGGAGGCGGAGGGCTTGATCGCCGCTGCCATGCGACCTGATCCGCCGGTTGAGGGGGATTGACCGGCGGCCTTGTTCAGCAAATGTTTCACGTGAAACATTGCGGCCGGAGGTGCTGAAACAAGCAAAAAGGGCGCCGCGATCTCTCGCAGCGCCCCTCTAAGCCATACCTAACGGCACCCAAGGCACCCCCAAGGACAGGCGAGCCTTACTTGCCGAATTCGCGATACTTGTCGTTGCCGACAAACCCGAATTTAGTCACGCCCGATACCTTGATATCCTGCAGCACGCGCGCCGACAGGCTGTAGCTGGCCAGCGCCTCAGGCTCGAACTGCAATTCGGGCTCGGGCGTCATCCGGGTGGATTCAGCAAGGATGGTGCGTAGCTGACCTTCGGTGATCGCCACACCGTTCCACAGGATTTGATCCTGCGGGGTCAACACCAGCTTGTTCTTGACCGGTTCGATTATGACCGGCGGCGGATTGGGATCCGGCTGCGGCAGATCGATGTCGACCGAGTGGGTCGCCACCGGAATTGTAATAATGAACATGATCAGCAGAACGAGCAGAACGTCGATCAGCGGCGTCATGTTCATGTCGAGCATTGGTTCGCCGTCGAGCTTACCTCCGGACATCCCCATG
>PHEL01000173.1 GCA_002842925.1 Alphaproteobacteria bacterium HGW-Alphaproteobacteria-14 | reverse complement strand
CTCTATGCCGCGACCAAGAAGGCGAACGAGGCGATGGCGCATTCCTATGCCCATCTGTGGAACCTGCCGACCACGATGTTCCGGTTCTTCACCGTCTATGGCCCGTGGGGGCGGCCCGACATGGCGTTGTTCAAATTCACCAAGGGGATCCTCGAAGGCACCCCGATCGATATCTACAATAATGGCGATATGTTCCGCGATTTCACCTATGTCAGCGATCTGGTTCGCGGCATCCGGCTGCTGGTGGATACGCCCCCGGTGCGCCCTGAAACGCCCGAGGATATCGCCCCGGGTGACAGCCTTTCGGCCGCTGCACCGTTCCGGGTGGTGAATATCGGCAATGGCGACAAGGTGCGGTTGATGGATTTCATCACCGCGATCGAGGCTGAATGCGGGCACGCAGCGGTGCGCAATTATCTGCCGATGCAGCAAGGCGATGTGCCCGCGACATGGGCCGATGCAAGCTTGCTGAAATCGCTCACCGGCTATGCGCCGCAGACGGATTTTCGCGAAGGGATCAGGCGGTTCGTGGCGTGGTATCGCGATTATTACCAGGTCTGAATTGGCCCGTTATAGCGGCTGATCGCTCTCAGGCGCAGGCTGGCCCGGCGGCGGCAACGCACCTTCGCCCGGAACTTCGGCGTCACGTTCGCGGGCAAGCCGCTCCATATATTCGCGCTCGATCATCTCGACACGCTCCTGTTCGGCGGCGGCATCGGTGTCGATGGTGGAAAGGCGCGCGGCCCGCGCTTCCTCGATCAACTGGCCGAAGCGCACGTTTTCGCTTTCGGCGCGATCTTTGTAGGCGGCTTCGATGAACTTCTGGTTGCAGCCGGTGAACCCGCCCGCGCCTGCCGGGCTGCAGCTCATCGTGCCGAAATCGCCGACATATTTGATCTCTTCGACCCGCCGCGACCACGCGACATTTTCGGGTGAGTCGCTGTTACGCAGGTTCGGCGGGATGCGGTAACGTTCGGCCTCGACCAGAATCTCGCAGACCACCAATTCGCCTTCCCTAGCGACCGGGCATTCGGATTCGTCATAAGCGATCACCATGTTGATCTTTTCGCTCGCGCTTTGTGCGGCAAGCGGGCCAGCGGCGGCAAGCGCGGCTGCGCCAAGGATAACAGGGGCGAACAAATGCTTCATTGCAGGTGATCCTCTTGCAGGCGCGGCATCTGGTTTGCCATGCCCGTTACCGATGGCATTTGTCTAGGTCTGAAGGCCTGAACCGCCGGTGAAGCGAGCCGCCACGCACGCTACGCCGAAGCCAGTCAGATCCGCTCGCTCACCTTGATTGCGATGCGGCAGCCCAGCCGGATTGCACCGGCCAGCAGCGGATAGGCCGGCGCGCGTTCGGCACCGCTCGCCAGCGCCGCGTCGCGGTGTTCGCGTTCATCCTCGCGGAAGGCAGCGATCATGCCGGCGAGTTCGGGATCAGCCCCGCTTGCCTCCAGCTTGTCGAGCTGTTCGCTGTAATGCTTGTCGATCTCGGTTTCGATCGCAGCCGTGCAGGCCATCGCCGCTTCGGGGCCGAGCAGCGCGGTGCCAGCGCCCAGCGCATAGCCCGCCGCCGACCAGAACGGATGCAGCGCCGTCGGGCGTACGCCGCGCGCTGCCAGCAGCGCGTCAAATTTGGCGCGGTGTTCGCGTTCCTGATCGGCCATGTGGCGGATTTGCGCGGAATCCGGCCCGCGATCACCCATCACCGCAAGCTGGCCTTCGTAAATCCGGGTCGCGCCGAATTCGCCGGCCTGATCGACGCGGATCATGCGGTGGAGTTCTTGCCTGTCCATCATCCGTTCCTTTCGCCTGCGCCTGCCTTGCGATACGCAGCCAGCGCCACGATGGCCGCACCGCTGATGCAGGAAATCAGGAAATTATACCCCGCCAATGAAATGCCCCATAGCGTCCACGGCGCAACATCGCAGCGGATCAGCGGCGCGGCGGCAGGGTTCATCACGTCGATCCCCGAAGGCAGGGTGGAACAGCCAGTGATCCCGGCCCACCAGCCATATTCCACCCCGGCGTGGAAGCCCCCGATCAACCCGGACGTGATGATCGCCAGCCCCGCCAGCGCGGCCCACACCTGCGGGGGCTTGAGAAAGAACGCAAGCGCGCCAACGCCAAGCGCCGCGAAATGCGGGTAACGCTGCCACCAGCACATCTCGCACGGCGGCAGGCCGAACCCATATTGCGCGATATAGGCTCCGCCCAGCAATGCAGCGGGAACCACTACGGCAAGCAGCCGCGCTTTACCGGGATTGTCCATGCCCTTGGCCTAGCGTTTCGACGTGCGCAGCGCCACCGCGCTTTTGGTAGTGCGGCGCAGGGTTTCCATCGCATAATGCATTTGGAAATCCTCGATTCCCTGCTCTTTCAGTTCGGCGGCTGTCAGCTTGAAGCGCGGATCGGTGATCTTGTCCGCCTCCAGCTCTTCATCCTTGATGCCGAGTTCGTTGATCAGATGCCCGCGCAGGTCGCTTTCGCGGGTCTGGTATTTTGCCCGCAAGGCCATGTCGGGATCGGAGATCTGCGGCACCGCGATGTCGGGTTTGATCCCGCCTTCCTGCACCGATTTGCCCGCCGGGGTGAAATACCGCGCGGTGGTCAGCTTCAAGGCCGCATTATTGCCGAGCGGCAGCAGCGATTGCACCGAGCCCTTGCCAAAGCTGCGTTCCCCCATGATCAGCGCGCGGCGGTGATCCTGCAACGCACCTGCGACAATTTCCGATGCCGAGGCCGACCCGGCATTGATCAGCACGATCATCGGCACGCCTTCGGCCATGTCACCGCGATAGACGGTTTCGGCATCATACAGCATCGTTTCGCCGCGCGCGCGCCCGCGCTGGCTGACGATTCGGCCCGAACTGAGAAACAGATCAGACAGCGCCACCGATTCGTCCAGGCTGCCGCCGGGGTTGTTGCGCAGGTCGAGCACCAGCCCGTTGACCCGCCCGCCGGGGGTCTTTTTCAGAATTTCCTGCCACGCCGCGAACACATCCGCGCCGACATTGGCGGAAAATTCGTTGACGCTGATCACGCCGATATTCCCGGCGGTGACTTCGTGGGTGACCGGCTCCAGCTCGATCACGCCGCGCGTCACGTCCACTTCCAGCGGCTCATCACGGCCGGGGCGGAAAATCGTCAGGCGGATCGCTGTGCCCGAAGGCCCGCGCATTTGCGCCACCGCATCATCCAGACTGCCGCCATAAATCAGCCTGCCATCCAGATGGGTGATGAAATCGCCTGCCTTGACCCCGGCATTATCCGCCGGACTGCCCCGGAACGGCGAGATCACCTTGACCGCGCCATCCTCCATCAACACCGACAGGCCAAGACCCGAATACTGCCCGTCGATCATCGTCTCCAGCCGCTCCAGATCGCTGCCATCGAGATAGGCCGAATGCGGATCGAGCGCGGCCAGCATCCCGTCAATCGCGCCGCGGATCAGCACTTCGTCCTCAACCGGCTCGACATAGCTGGCCTTGACCCGCTGAAACACCGCGAACAGCTTGGCAAATTCAGGCCCGGCGCGGCCATCGACCTGCGCCATG
>PHEL01000172.1 GCA_002842925.1 Alphaproteobacteria bacterium HGW-Alphaproteobacteria-14 | reverse complement strand
GAGTGACGGGACTTGAACCCGCGACCTCCGGCGTGACAGGCCGGCGCTCTAACCAACTGAGCTACACCCGCGTATTTCATTCCGTTGAGCGTTCAGGCGGTGCCATCCCGTTCGTTGGAGCAGCGCCATTAGGGCTGGCTTCGAAAGCTGTCAACGCTCTCGTCACCTGCCTTGCTGCGAATTTTTCATCAATCCACCAGCAGCAGCGCCGGAGTTTCGATCAGCCGCTTGATCCCTTGAATAAAGCTGGCTGCATCGTGCCCGTCGACCACACGATGATCGCACGAAATCGAAATGTTCATGAGCTTTCGCTTGGCGATTCGTTCCCCGCCCATTCCGTCGGGCACGAACATCGGGCGTTCAACGATGCGGTTGGGGCCAATGATTGCCACTTCGGGCCGGTTGATCACCGGGGTGGTCGCTACCCCGCCCAGCGGGCCGAGCGAAGTTATTGTGAGGGTCGAGCCGGACAGTTCCTCGGACTTGGCGCTGCCACTGCGCGCGGCTTCGGCCAGGCGGCCAATTTCGCGCGCCAGTTGCCACAAGTTGCGGCTTTGCGCGTCGCGAATCACGGGCACCATCAGTCCGTTATCTGTCTGCGCCGCCATGCCCAGATGCACGCTGCCAAAGCGCGTCACCACGCCCGCTTCGTCGTCATAACGCGCGTTGATCATCGGGAAGTCCGGAACAACCTTGCAGATCGCGCTGATCAGCAGCGGCAGCATGGTGAGCTTTGGCCTTTCCCCACGCCCTGCGTTGAGTTGCGCGCGCAGGTCTTCCAGCGCCGTGACATCGCATTCCTCGACATAGGTGAAATGCGGAATGTTGCGCTTGGCCGCTGCCATGTTCTGGGCGATGCGTTTGCGCAGGCCGATAACCTTGATCGCCTCATCACTGCGCGCCTGTCCCGCCGGGGCGAACCCACTGCCTGCGTTGTAGGCAAGGAAAGCGTCAAGATCGCCGTGGCGCACGCGGCCATCTTCGGCGGGCTTCACCTGCGCCAGATCCACCCCCAGATCGCGCGCGCGCTGGCGCACGGCGGGCGAAGCGAGAACTTTTACCACTGCTCCCCCTTCCCTTGGGGAGGGGGTCGGGGGGTGGGGGTTCGACGGCGCGGGGGTGGGCTGCATATCGGGCGTCGCCCCCCCATCCCCAACCCCTTCCCCTACGGGAAGGGGCTTATCCGGCGCAGGCGCAGGAACAAGCGCAGGTTGTTCAACCTCAACCTCACCCTCACCCTCACCCTCGCCTTCAACCTCGATCACCAACAACATCGCGCCGATTGCGATCACATCGCCGGCCTCTCCCGCCACCGCGGTCACAACCCCCGCCACCGGGCTTTCGATGTCGATGGTCGCCTTGTCGGTCATCACGTCGACAAGGTGCTGATCCTCCTCGACCCTGTCACCGACCTTCACATGCCATTCGACGACTTCCGCCTCGGCAACGCCTTCGAATGCGGACAGGGCCGGGGAAATAGGCCCATTCGAGGCTGTGGGGATAGGGCGTGTCAAACCCGGTCACACGTTCGACCGGGGCTTCGAGATGGTAGAAGCAGCGTTCCGTAACCAGCGCGGACAATTCCGCGCCAAAACCGCTCGTGCGGGTCGCCTCGTGCACGATCAGGCAGCGCCCGGTTTTTTCGACCGAAGCCTCGATCGCCTGAATATCAAGCGGCACCAGGGTGCGCAGATCAAGGATATCTGCATCAACGCCCTTCGCCTTGCACACTGCCTCGGTAACGTGAACCATCGTGCCATAAGCGAGCACCGTCAGCGCCTCGCCCTCGCGCACGTGCCGCGCCTTGCCCAGCGGGATGCGGTAATAGCCTTCGGGCACCACGCTGTCGGGGTGCTTTTTCCACGGTTCGACCGGCTTGTCGTAAAAGCCGGTGAACGGGCCGTTGTAAATCCGCTTTGGCTCAAAGAAGATCACCGGGTCATTGTCTTCGATGGCCGCAATCAGCAGCCCCTTGGCATCATAAGGCGTCGAAGGGATCACGGTTTTCAGGCCCGAGACATGGGTAAACAACGCCTCGGGGCTTTGGCTGTGGGTCTGCCCGCCGAAAATCCCGCCGCCGAACGGTGAACGAACAGTTAGCGGCGCGATATAATCACCTGCCGAACGATAACGCAGCCGCGCGGCTTCGCTGATCAACTGATCAAGGCCGGGGTAGATGTAGTCGGCGAACTGGATTTCGGGCACCGGGCGCAATCCATAAGCCCCCATCCCCACTGCCGCGCCAATAATCCCGCATTCGCTGATCGGAGTATCGAACACGCGGTTCTTGCCGTGTTTCGCCTGAAGGCCCGCCGTGGCGCGGAACACCCCGCCAAAATAGCCGACATCTTCGCCCATGATGATCACATCGGGATCGCGCGTCAGCATGATGTCGAGCGCTTCGTTGATCGCCTCGATCATGTTGATCCGGCGTTCCGAGGCCACTTCGCCCACGGTTGCGGTATCATTTTGGGATCCGGGGCTCATCCGAAAGGCCTTTCGCTGCCGAATTTGGTGATGCGTTCGCGGATCGCCTGATCGGCCTGTTCTTCAAGGTGCCAGGGCAATTCCTCGAATACATCTTCGAACATGGTGTGGAACGGGTGATGGAGACCGTGGCCAAGGATGCCGTTCTTTTCGGCTTCCTTGGTGGTGGCCTTGACCAGTTCGGCGCATTCGGCGTCCATCGCGGATTGGCGATCTTCGTCCCATTCACCGATCGCGATAAGGTGGTTCTTCAATCGCATCACAGGATCGCCCAGCGGCCATTCCTCGCGTTCCTGCGCGCTGCGATAACCGCTTGGATCGTCCGAGGTGGAGTGCCCTTCGGCGCGGTAGGTGAAATATTCGATCAGTGTCGGCCCATGATTGCCGCGCGCGCGGTTGGCGGCCCATTCAGCAGCGGCATAACAGGCGAGCGCATCATTGCCGTCCACCCGCAGCGCCGCGATGCCATAGCCCAGCCCGCGCGCGGCAAAGGTGGTGCGTTCGCCGCCCGCAAACCCGCTGAAGCTGGAAATCGCCCATTGGTTGTTCACCACGTTGAGGATCACCGGCGCGTTATAAACGGCGGCAAAGGTGCAGGCGGCGTGGAAATCGCCCTCGGCGGTGCTGCCCTCACCCACCCAGGTGGCAGCGATCCGGCTGTCGCCCTTGATCGCGCTCGCCATCGCCCAGCCGACCGCCTGCGGGGTCTGCGTGGCGAGGTTGCCCGAAATGCTGAAGAAGCTGTGCTCACGGCTCGAATACATGATCGGCAGCTGGCGGCCTTTCAGCTTGTCGGCGCGGTTGGAATAGATCTGGTTGATCATGTCCAGCAGCGGATATCCGCGCGCGATCAGAATGCCCTGCTGGCGGTATGACGGGAACACCATGTCATCACTCGCCAGCGCCATCGATGACGCAATCGAGGTCGCTTCTTCGCCGGTGCACTTCATGTAGAAGCTGGTTTTGCCCTGCCGCTGTCCGCGAAACATCCGTTCATCAAAAGCGCGCACCATCGCCATGTGGCCCAGCATGGTGCGCAGGGTTTCGGGATCGAGCCGGGGGTTCCACGGGCCGTGCGCCTGATGATCATCGCCCAGCACGCGAACGAGGGAATAGGCCAGATCCGCCATCTGCGACGGGTGGATGCTTTCATCAGGGCGCGGCTGCGCGCCGGGGCTACCCACTTCGATATGCGAGAAATCGGCCTTGTCGCCGGGGCGGTATTTCGGTTCGGGAACGTGCAGCGCGAGCGCCGGGCGGTTGGTGTCAGCCGGGTTTGCAGGTTCAGCCATGTGGCGCTCTCCCCCTTGCCTGGCACCGCGCCCAAAGCCGGTGCAATCATTGCTAGGAAGTGTATTTTTATTTCAACGCCGGGGAGCGGTCAAGCGCGGTACATCATCCTGGCTCACACCGCAACAGGGGCGCTGATCGGGGGCAGCGGTGCGTAATCATGCACCACGAAATCATCGATCCGGTAATCGAATATTGTTTCGGGGGTGCGGGTAATTTCCAGCGTCGGGCGGCCCTGTGGCTGACGGGTGAGCTGCTCCTCGATCAGATGCGCGTGGTTACGATACAAGTGCACATCCCCGCCCATCCACACCAGCTCGCCCGGCTGCATCCCGACCTGCTGCGCAATCATCCGGTTCAGCAGCGCGGCCGACCACAGGTTGAATGGGAGTCCCAGCGCAACATCGCAGCTGCGTTGGTAGAGCAGGCAATTGAGCCGCGCCTTGGCGCCGTCACCCACGACATGGAACTGATAGGTCTTGTGACATGGGGGCAGCGCCATGCGGTCAAGCTCGGCCACGTTCCAACCTTCGATGATATGGCGGCGGCTGCCGGGGCTGGTGCGCAGGCTCTCGATCACGGCTGCGATTTGATTGATGCCCTCACCCTGTTCATACAGGCCATCGGGGCGGTAACGATAGGTCGGCCAATCGACCCACTGCTTGCCATAGACCGGACCAAGTTCACCCCAGCGCAGCGCGAAGCCTTCGTCAGCAGCGATTCGCGCGACGAAATCATCGAGACTGATCGCATCGCCCGTCTCTTTAACGTAACGCGCGTGCGGCCATTCGTTCCAGATTTTCACCCCTTGCAGCACCAGCGGGCGGATATTGGTGCTGCCGGTCAGGAACCACAGCAATTCGCGAGTCGCGGTCTTCCAATAAACCCGCTTGGTGGTCAGCAGGGGCATCGCGCCACCCGCCAGATCGAACCGCAGCACCGCCCCGCACACCGACCGTGTGCCAATGCCGGTGCGATCAATCCGTTCGCTGCCGGTTTCCCAGATGGTGCGCATCAGATCGAGATATTGCTGTTCGGGGTGGTCAATCATTACCCGTGCCTAGCGCGAAATTGCCCGCTTGCCACCCCGCTCATCCACACCTATAGGGCGCGCCTTGCCTCGACCTGCGTGGGGCTATTTTCCGCGCAGGGCCGACACGGTCGGGGAGTAGCTCAGCCTGGTAGAGCACTGTCTTCGGGAGGCAGGGGCCGGAGGTTCGAATCCTCTCTCCCCGA
>PHEL01000171.1 GCA_002842925.1 Alphaproteobacteria bacterium HGW-Alphaproteobacteria-14 | reverse complement strand
ATCGAGACCACCGAACGCCGCCATCTGCCGCGCGGCCCGCCACGCCCCATCGCCCCATCCGGGATGCCTGCGTCGTGACCCGGCACAGCCCGACACCGCCAGACCTCACCGCAACCGCGCTGCCGGGGACCAGGGCGTCTGCATATCATCCGCCCAAGATCAGTCGTCCCATCGCCAAAATCAGACGAGCCGGCGTCCCACGGCTGCTTTGTCACTGCATAAGCGGACGCGCTGCTCTCAGACCCGTCCGCTTATCGGCACCGTCAGCAGACACCAAGACCCGACCGAAATCGAAATCCCCATAGCTCATCGCATGCGGCCCGCGGGTTCGGGCACCGTCGACTTTCCGACGCCTATCGGCGTCCGAAACTCTAAACGTTCCCGGAATATCCGGCTTAGGCCAGAACCTTCCGTTTCGGCCGAACCACTAGGGTCGGGGCTCTAGGCATACAGCCCGTGCAGGAACCAATCGGGCACCCCGCCGCGCCCGTCGCCGGCGATCCCCTGCCGGTAAATCCAGTAACGCCGCCCGGTGGCATCCTCGATCCGGTAGTAATCGCGCAGCCGCGTGGTGGAGCGTTCGCGCCACCATTCGGGCGCGATCCGTTCTGGCCCCTCCACCCGCACCACCTCACGCACCGCACCGCGCCAGCGAAACCGCTGCGGATAACCATCGGGCGAGGCATAAAGCACCGCGATCCGCTCTGCCCGGTCAAGCAGTTTCAAAGGCCGGGCATGGAACGCGAGCAGCCCTTGGGTAGGTGGCACGGGTTCCAGTGGCGCCTGCCATCCCTGCGCGCGTTCGGGAATGTGGCTGGCGCGCGCAACCGGGCGGGTAACTGCCCCGGCCCCAAGCCGCACGCTGAGCCGATCAATGCAGGCGGCAAGCGCAGTGCCATGCTGCTCCGCCGCCGCATCCAGATCGGTCTGCGACAGGCTGAGCGGCTCGCTCCAGCTGGCGCGCAGTTGCACCGCCTCGATCCCGAACCCGGCGGCGACATCATCGAGCCGTGCGGCAAACAGGCGGGTGATATGCGAGGCCTCACGCGTGGCGGCGGCAAGTTCGATCCGTCGCAGCAACACTTCGCCATCAACCCGCCACAGCCCAAGTTCGAGCCGCCGCGCGCCTTCGCCCCGCGCTTCGAGCGTGCGCACCATGTCGAACGCAAGGTCGCTCACCACCCGATCGAGCAAATCGCGGTGGCGGATCGGCTCGATCAAGCGGCGTTGCACCATCGGCATGGGCTGCGCGATCACCGGCAGCAGCGGTTCGGGCACCCGGCCGAGCAACTGGTCGAGCCGGATCAGCGGATTGGCGGCAGGTGAGCGGCGGCCCCGAAACCGGCGGGCGAGCGCATCGCGCGCGGCGGCCTGTGCGGCAGGGTCGTCACCCTCCCCGCTCACCCCGGCGAGATCGCTGAGCCGCTTGACCCCCAGACGCCGCAACACGGTGAGCACATCGTCATCGAGCCTGAGCGCTGCGACCGGCATATCACCGAGCAAACGCAGCGGATCATCATCAGGGCCAAGGATGGCGGCAGGCGGGCCGAAATGCGCAAGCGCCCACGCTGATCCTGCGGTCGGCGCGAGCGCGGCGCGAGCGGTCAGCCCGCGTGCGGCACAGGCGTTGGCGACATCCTTGAGCAGGCTTTCCTCGCCCCTGAACAGGTGCGCGACCCCGGTGACATCGACCAGCAGACCATCGGGCGGATCAAGCGCGCTCCACGGCCCCCAGCGCTGCGCCCAAATGCTGAGCTTTTCAAGCGCGGCAAGATCACCCACCGGATCGGCTGGCACCGCCGCCAGCTGCGGGCACAGCGCGCGCGCATCGGCCAGCAGCATTCCGCGCCGCGCACCTGCACCACTGCCTGCGTCATTCGCTGCGGTAATGCGCGGGCCGTGCGCGGTTTCGGCAATCAGCGCAGTCGGCGCGCTATCGGCAGCAGCGCGTTCCTCAGGCGCGAGCGCGAGCCGCCAGCGATCGACCGACAGTCGGGCGAACCAGATCGCCAAAATCCGGCGTGGCGGCGGTAGAGGCGGTGTGCAGGCGTCCATTCTCATCACTCAGCATCCATTCGCCGGGAGCATGGCGGCGCGCACGGAACAGTTCGGCGTGCCAGGTGGCGGTGCCGGGCGCAGCCGGGTTCCAGCGCGGGGACGATGATGGGGCCGCCCGCACCTGCCAGCGCATCCGGGCTGATGACAGATCCGGCGCAGCATCCAGTCGCACCAGCCACAACCGCACACCGTGGCGTTCAGCAGTCAGACTGAGGCGGCGCGAGGCGGTGAAGCTGAGCGCGCGCGGATTGCCCACAATCTCGCCGATCACGCAGGCAAAATCGCGGCACTTGAGCCCTTCTTCCAGCGCGAACAGCGCGTCTTCGGGCGTGGCCGCAGCAACATGGATCAGGCGGCGGTGCCAATCGGGCGGCAGGCCTTGCACGCAGGGGCGTCCGCCCAGTTGCATCGCCTTGCGATCCTGCACCCACAGAACGTGGCGCGCATCCTCCTCAGCACCGCCCTCGCCCTGTGACGTCAAGGCATCACGCGCCAACGCCAGCGCCAGCCCCGCCCCACTGGCTTCATCGGCAGACGCGAAGATTTCGGAGTGGAACGGCGGCGCGTCCAACCCCGGCCGCCAGCGCGATTCGGAAGCTGCGCGGAGCACAGCGCGGGCAGATGAAAGGTGCGAGGACATAGAAGAACGACTCATATGTTCATATTATGTTCTATTTATGAACTTGGCAATCGCTTCGTCAGCCAACAAAAAGGGGCGCCTGAACCAGGCGCCCCTCTGATTGCATCAAACGGCTTTAGTCAGGAACCGAATTAGCCCTTAGGGAGGAGTGTCTCCTCTCCCAGCACATCGTCCACCACTTCAACGACTCCACGGCCCAGATGACTGCGGCTGCGCCCATAACCGACGTACATGAGCACCCCGGCTACAGTCCATACCGGCAACACGATCATTGCTTCGAACGGCAGATTGAAGAACAGGAACAGACAGCCTGCCATCGCCGCAGGAGCAATGACCCACAAGCCCATGACCCGGAAAGGCCGCTTCACATCAGGCCGCTTCCGCCGCAGCACCATTACCGCCAGTGCGACCATCGCAAAGGCGTATAGTGTTCCGGCATTGGCAATGTCAGCCAGCTTGCCCACCGGCAGGAACGCGGCACCAACCGCCACCGCCGCGCCAGTGATCATCGTTACCACATGCGGGGTCTGCCACTTGGGGTGAACCCGGCTGAGCACATCGGGAAGCAAGCCGTCACGGCTCATCACGAAGAAGATGCGGGTCTGCGCAAACAGCAGCACCAGGATCACCGATGGCAAGGCAATGAACGCGGCATAGCCCAGCGCATTGCCGACCCCCGAATAACCGATCTGCCGCAGCACATGGGCCAGCGCTTCGTCCGAGCATACCAGCGCCGCGGAATAGGCCGGCATGGCGCATTGCCGCGCGAGTTCTTCCGACCCGGCTGGGAACGGAACACCGCCCGGGCCCATGATCGGCTGACCACCAATCGTGCCAATCGCCCCGGCTGCCACCAGAATGTAGAACACCGTGCAGAACAACAGCGAACCGATCAGC
>PHEL01000021.1 GCA_002842925.1 Alphaproteobacteria bacterium HGW-Alphaproteobacteria-14 | reverse complement strand
TTCCCAGCCCGCATCATCACCCCCGCCGCCGGTAAAGGTAGCGTGGAGCACTGCGCAGGCGGTAATCGTCCCTTGCAGCGATGCGAGCAGTTCCGCCCTTCCCGCGCCAGGCATCAGCACAAGCGGCAGGTCGGTAGCGAACAGTTGAAACAGATAGTGGCGCGTTTCGCCTTCGGGCGGGTCGGGCAGCAGCCATTCGGAATTGCCAAACGCGTTCTTGCCAGTGCGCGGCGGCACTTCGCCTTCAAGCAGTTTGCCGCGCTGCGCAGCCAGGCCCCAGACCAGCCAATGGCACGCGGGTTCAGCGCCCCCCTTGGCCAAAGCGCCCGAAGCATCTTCAACGACCAGCACCAGTTCGTGCGATCCGGGCGGCGGCGCGCTCCATTCCAGCGGCGGGGCGACGGCATCTTCTTCCCAAGCGGTGAAGCTGGCGTCCATTTCCTCGCCCGCACCAAACGCCGGGCTGGTCAGCGCAAATCCGCCGCGCGCCATTGTCTGCGCCGATCCCAGCATCGCCACCGCGAGGCCGGGATGACGTGCGGGCGCAGGCACGTGTGACGTGAGCCAGGCCGGAAAATCAGTCATGATTCTGTCGTTCCATCCCCCTCGTGCTAGTCCAGCCAGCGCCGAGAAACGAGACTTGGCAAGGCGGTTTTCGCCTGTTTCTGAGGAAAACCATGCAAATGCAGGCAAAATGGTCACGCTTTTTGCCGTTTTTGCGCTGAATCGCCGTGTCCGACCTTGCTCTTGGCGCTACGACATTGCATTTCCATTGCCGTTGAAAGGGGCCTCCGCCGCCTTTGATCTACCC
Source organism: Alphaproteobacteria bacterium HGW-Alphaproteobacteria-14 (assembly GCA_002842925.1). GTDB lineage: Bacteria > Pseudomonadota > Alphaproteobacteria > Sphingomonadales > Sphingomonadaceae > Erythrobacter. The sequence goes on along the minus strand of PHEL01000021.1, from coordinate 31,008 downwards.
TGATTCAGGAGTCATCGTCCGCCATGCAAGTTGGTCGCACCGCCTTGAGCTTCGTTCTCGCCATCAGCCTGGCTGCCTGTGGCGGAGATGGGTCATCTCCGACCCCGCCGATTTCTGGCGGCGGGCCGACACCGACTCCGACACCTTCGGCGTGTTCGCTGCGCGCTCAACAGGATTTTGCCGATCAGGTGCTCAATGAATGGTATCTGTTCCCCGATCTGCTGGCCACGGTCAATCAGGCCAGCGTCAATAGTCTGCAAGCCTACCTTGACGCGCGGGTCGCCCCGGCGCGGGCGCAGAACCGTGATCGCGGGTTCACCTTCGCAACCTCGATCGCCGAAGAAAACGCACTGATCAATTCGGGTTCCAGCGCCGGTTTCGGCATTCGCCTGGCCTTCGATAATGATGCGCGCCGGGTGTTCGTGATGGAGGCTTTCGAAGGGGCCAATGGTCTGGCTGCGGGGCTGGATCGCGGCAGTGAAATCACCGCGATCGGCACCACCAGTGCTAACCTGCAAACAGTATCCAGCCTGATGGCGAGCGGCGGAGCGCAGGCGGTGATCGATGCGCTTGGCCCCACCACCGCCGGTGTCGCACGCGTGTTGCGGTTCGTCCAGCCGGGCGGTGCGACCATCGAAAGCAACATCACCAAGACCGACTTTGCGCTCGATCCGGTATCAGACCGCTACGGCTTGCTGATCCTCAATGATGGCGGCAAGCAGGTTGGCTATATCAACCTGCGCACCTTCATCATCGCGGACGCGGCATCACAGCTGCGGCAGGCCTATGGTCAGCTCGCGGCGCAGGGCGTGACCGAGCTGATCATTGACCTGCGCTATAACGGCGGCGGTCTGGTGAGTGTGGCCGACACGATGGGCGACCTTATGGGGGCCGGGCGCGTCGGTCAGATATGGAGCCGCACCGTCCTGCGCCAATCCAAGGCGTCCGAAAACCAGACACGGACGTTCCGCAGCGAAGCCAATGCCATCACCCCTACCCGCATTGCCTTTATTGCCACCGGCGCGACTGCATCGGCGAGCGAGCTGGTCGCCAATTCGATGATTCCCTATGTCGGCAATGGTCTGGCGCTGATCGGTGCGAACACCACCGGCAAGCCGGTCGGGCAGTTCGGGTTTGATCTGGCCGCCTGCGACCTGAGGGTGCGGGCGGTGGCTTTTCAGACGGTCAATGCTGCGGGCCAAGGCGAATATTTCAACGGACTGGCCAGCGTGTTTCCCAATACCTGCCGCGCAGGGGACGACATCACGCACCCACTTGGCGACCCGGCTGAAGCTTCGATTGCGACCGCACTCGATTTCCTTGCCGGGCGATCTTGCGCTGCGCCGATTACCGGCGGAAAAATCGATATCGCTGGCGGCGTCAATCAGGGCCAGCGCGCGCGCGCCGGTCTCGATCTGCCGGAACGGGTGATGATCCAGCCCGATCAGCCCAGCGCCGCGCAGTTCGAAATTCCGGGGTTATTCTAGGGTCAGGGCCTATCAGCCCCGCAGTTTACGGTGCGGCATCGCCCGTGAATGGCTGCCGGTCAGTATAGCCGCACCCGCGCAGGGTTTCGTCACCCAAGGCGATAGTGGCTACATAGGGATAGGTGCGGTCGCTCATCCCGTCACTGCACGCACCGGGCGTAAGCGTGATGGTGACCGTGGCCCCCTCCATCGTTCCGGAAAAGCCCAGCCCGTTGTTTCCAGCGAACCGTTCAACCGCAAAGTCATAGCCTTCGGGATGATCGGGGTTGGCATAATTGGCTTGCCCATCTGCTATCCGGACACCCCAGAACGGTTCGGTTCCGGTGAGCGTGATCACCTCATCAGGTGCCACTGCGGCGAAGGTGTCGCCCGCGGGGTCAATGGTCTGCTTGGCTGGGCCGCAGGCGTTCAGGCCTATCAGCAGCAGGGCTGTGACTGGAAATGAAACCTGGTTGATTGTCACGGCACTGCCCCCCCTGCGAACGTTTAGAGAGGATAGCCCCCCGCACCCAGTTTGCAAGTCACGAGCGGTCTAAAGCAGTTTATCGGGCGACGGATCGTGGCGGTGGCGATCAGCCTTGCCGAATACCCGCTCGAGCCGTTCGGCCATCGTATTCGCCGCAATCCGCGCCGCTGCATCAACGTCAGCGGCCTTGCCAGTCACCCCGATCGGACGGCCGCTGCGTGGGCGCGCTTCGATGGTGCAATGCTTGTCATCGCCGCCGCCCTTGCGCCCGTTATCATCGCTGACATGGACTTCCAGCCGCGTAAGCCGGTCTTCGAAGCGGGCGAGCCGGTGGCGCACCTGCTGTTCGATCCGGGTCGCCACATCCGCCGTGCCCATCACCGAACTATCGGAATTGAACTGGAATTGCATGGTGGTCATCGCGGCTGTCTCCTCGGCTGAGTTGTGGCTGCTGCCACTCCCAAGATGGGGAGGAACCTGCGCTTTTTCCAGACCTGCGCGGTCAACCTTCCGAGTAAACCGCTTCTGCTGCTTCGGCTGCGTCGGCGGCTTCTGCGGCGCGCCTTTCCGCGCGCACGGTATCGGCCTTCACCCGTTCCTCGGCGGTTTTGCGCGCCTGTTCTTTTCCGACCGCAATTCGCGCTCCCGCACATTGTCGAGCGTCGCGCGGTCAGCAAGCGCTGCTGCTTCGTCCGCGCGTTCGCAGTAGAATTCGTAGGTCTGGGCCATCAAGAATATCCTGCCGGGAGAGTGGGGAGGCGGCCGTCCGGATCTGGTCGTCCGCGGGGGCGGGCCGGAAGTGGCGGGCGGAGCACCATCGCGCCCCGCCCTGCCGGTATTGCTTAGTCAGCCGCCGAAAGGTTCACAGCGCTTTCCTTGCCGTTACGACCCTGTTCGAGATCGTAGTTGAGGCGCTGATCCTTATCGAGGCTGTGCATGCCTGCTGCCTGCACGGCAGTGATGTGAACGAAGCTGTCCGACGAGCCATCGTCAGGCTGAATGAAGCCATAGCCCTTGTCGGTGTTGAAAAACTTTACGGTTCCGGTCTTGCTCATGGAGTGTTCCTTTCAAGAACAATCAAATACCGCCCGGCAACATGCCAGACGGGTCGTGCTTCGTATCGTCCGATGAAAGGAAGTCGTCGTCTGGTTAACGCCGGGGCCGATGGGGAGCCGCTTGAGCGGGCCCGGTGGCAAGCGGCGGAGCGCAAATTTCGAAGTCCGTCGCAAATTTCGACGTCAGCGGGGGCTTTGTAGCACGGTTTTGCCCAATCGCCTAATCTGCACCCGGCCAGAGGGGGTCAAGCGGGGTCTGGAGGGGGTCTAACCGCGGCTAGACCAGGTCGAGCGCGGGATCGGGGTGCAGGAAAGGGGGCGGCACCATTTACCGCGCCCGCCCTATTCGGCTAGGCACGCGCGATGCCGCCTTTCATGATCCTGATCGACGCCGATGCCTGCCCGGTGAAGGACGAGATCTACCGCGTGGCCGAACGATACCGCGCCGAAGTGCGCGTGGTCAGCAACGCGCCCTTCCGCATTCCCGACAGCCCGCGGATCAAGCGCGTGGTGGCAGACGGTCATTCGGTCTACATTTCGGGCGGCGGCCAGCCGCCCGCAAGCGCGACTGCGCGCCCGAGCCTTTGCGAGGAGCCAAGCGGGCCGAACGGCCCGCGCCCGGCGCTTGAGGGCCCAAAATATGACGCAGCGGATGACTGGATTGCCGAAGCCGCCGATGCGCGGTCCGTCGTGATCACCGCCGACATCTTGCTGGCCGACCGCTGCCTGAAAGCGGGCGCGCGGGTGCTGAAACATAATGGCGAGGCTTTTACGTCCGCCAGCATCGGCGGCGCCATAGCCACCCGCGCCATCATGGCCGACCTGCGCGCCGGGATGGACGGGATTGGTGGCGGCCCTGCGCCGTTCAGCAAGGCGGATCGGTCAAGGTTTTTGCAGGCGCTGGACCGGGTGCTGGTGGGGATGGGGCGTTAGCGGGAATACCCCTCAATATAAGCCATCCTTCATCCCAACTCGCAACAAAAATTGAGAGAAAGCACTTGAGCGCCGCTTCGCAGTTTCGATCCTCCTTTTTATATTTGCCTTACTTGGCGCAACATTTCCTCTTGGATCATAAAAAACAACATTCCGCGTTGCCATGGGGCCAAAGAATGGCTTAGACATTAATGACTTAGTATCACTAAGCCAGCCGTGCCGGAAACCTTCGTAGGCCAATAACCATCGGCTATCGCCCCTGCAGCTGATGTCATCTAATCCTTCAAGCCATCGGTCAACTGGTAAGGGCGAAAGAAACGTCGACTGATTCCTCATGTCGAGAAGTATAAGACTTAACGATGAAGATACTTGTTGCTCCACAAACTCTGATATTTTTCTCGAGGACGTCTTTATTCTCAGTCCGCGCAATATCCAAAGAAGCCAAATTAGTTCGTATGAATTGCCCAGTTCGGCATTGCGATTCGCGAGCTCCTTGACCCTCTGCCCTATTCTACGATGCGACACGTATCGACTACGAAAATTAATATTCAAAAGTAGACTACATATCCTTGCCATAGATCCCGGAGATATCAGGGCAGCTTTAAGTAAGAAAGATTCGATGTTCTCGACATCGTCTCGATCAAACTTCAGACCCTCCAGAACTGATATCGCATAGCTAATTGCGGCGGATTTTGGATTTCGGACATGCATTCGTTCAACAAGATTAATGAATTCAGTTAGCCTATATCCTGAAAGACTAAATCGTATTGCAGACAAAAACCCCCGAATTTCAGAAACTTCCTCATCGTCAACGAGCGCACCGACCTGGGTTAGACTCGTCTTACTTCCGTTTATTTCCAATCCATAAGCACGATAACATTTTGAAATCGCAGCCAATGTGACTTCGGCAGTTTCTCGATCGGAAGTTCCGACAAACCAATCGTCCTGCAATCTATCAACGTAGGCAGGATTGATCCGGGCCGAAGCCGAGCAAACCTCCTTATCGACATGCCTGCCTATCAACTCTGCGACTATTCTAGACGTCTCAGGACCAACAGGAATGCCAACGGTTTGATTGCGATTGGCAGCTCTAATGAGCTGGTCAACTCTATCGATCAGTGACCCTTCGTAAAAATTTCGATTTTTCTTTACGTTTTCCTTTCCATAGCAAGCCCATGCCAAAGAATGGGTATAAATAGACGGATAGTATCTAGTTATATCAGTTTTTACGATCCAATCTGACTGAGCCTCAATGTAGGCTTTCTTTCGTCTATGAAGGCCAAAATCAATCTCACTCAGACCTCGCACTTCATAATCTGAAATATTGAGTTTATCTATTGAGTGCGTTTCAGATGATAAATATTTTAAAAATGTCGCCCAATTAAATGAAATTTCGTGCGACAATAGAGCTTGAGGAATTGGATGGGTCAAGTGAATGTCTCGGCGCTCGTGACCTTTTTTTGGCGCAGAAATTATTTCTATTGAGCATTCCTTGACGCCGTAATTAAACGATTTTTCCTTTTTCTTACCAGAAACTTTCGATTTTGGCGCGTTTTCCGTAAATACTTTGCTCGCTCGCCATTCGGCTAGGACTTCCACCGCATGAACGCCAAAATCGGACGTGGTAAAAGCTCGAGGCAATTCCTTCGGAAAATACCCTTTGCCCAACAAGGCTTGCAGCCGGCTTTCATATGTCATCCTTGAATGCTGGACGAAGCTTTAGAAAAATCAAGGCTGGGCTTGCAGCTAGTCCCCCCACATTGACACCTCCCACCATCAGGCCCACGCTCGCGCCTCGGGCATTTCGCCCCTGATCGGAACATCCTATGGCCAAGGGCCAACAGAAGAAAAGCAAGGAAGCGCGCAAGCCCAAGGCTGACAAAGGCCCCAAGCAAAACGCCAGCCAGCCCAGCACCAAGCCCGGCGGGATCAAGGGGCTGGAGAACATGAAGAACAGCTGATGCAAGCGCGCAATTCCAGCGCGCCAGGATGCTGACGCATCACGCGCTGGAAATGCGCGGGGCGCCGCACGGGCTTGACCAAAGCGCGATGAGCCTGGCCTATCGCGCTTTGATATTACCGCTCCCGCTGGATCGTCTCGGTCAGCCGGGCCACGGTGATGCCAAACCGGCGGATGCGCATCACGTTGCTGGCGCTTTGGCCGTCGCGGTTTATCGTGATGACCTGGTGGACCCACAGGTTGTTGTCCATGGTATAGGTCAGCGTCAGGGTATCCCCAGCCAGAGTGCCCGAAAGATCGTCGGCGGCGTCGGAGATCGTGCCGCCAAATTGGCCGGGCGAGGTTTCGCGCAAGCGCCAGACCCGGTGGCGTGTCGGCTGGTTGCCGATTTTAACGTCCTGTTCCAGCACCATGTCACCGTTGCTCTGGCGGGTGCCGAAGGTGGACACGCTGGTGGTCTTGGTGGACGAAAGGATCTGCTTCAGCGTGCCCTGGCTGGTGGTCCGGCCGGTGAAGAAGGCCGCCGGGTCGAACCGCACTGCGGTGGCGGCTGCCTGGGCCTGGAGCGCCGAAGCAGCCAATCCAACCGCCACCATCGCCGCTATGATCCACCCAAGCCTTACGCCCCTATGCCCGCTCACGTACCCGCCTGATCGTGCTACTTGCATTCTTTCGTTACCCCTTGCCCCTGATACTGGCACGCCGCCAATTCGCGCGCGGCGATGATCATGAACACGCCCAGCGTCGCGTAAACCCCTGCGATCATCATGAAATATTGCGAGGCTGCGGGCGGGCCTTCGTGCCAGGCCCAGCCAGATGGCCAGACAATCGCCAGCGGCCCGACAAGGCAGAACACCACCCCGAAAGCGAACAGCAGGATTTGCAGCAAACGATAAGCGTTCATGATATGAATCCCCCAAAAGACACGGCCCCGCGAAGTGTGTCTACTTTTTCGCTGCGGGGGTCAATCGGGCATCGCCTCTCGTGAGGGATTGCGATTAGTCGTGTTCGCGGTTTCCCGCGCCGACATAGAGTTCGCGTCCGCCTTCGTTATACTTGCGGCTCATCTCCTCCATGCCTTTGATCGCCGCCTGACGGCTGGCTTCGGCGGTATCGGCGCCCAGTTTCTCCGAGGCGAGGAAGCTTTCGGGGCTGCTGTTCTGTTTGGCGGCGAAGTCGCGGACGTCCTGGCTGATCTGCATGGAACAGAACTTGGGCCCGCACATCGAACAGAAATGCGCTGACTTCGCGCCTTCGGCCGGGAGCGTCTGGTCGTGGTATTGCTCGGCGGTTTCGGGGTCGAGGCTGAGGTTGAACTGATCGCGCCAGCGGAATTCAAACCGGGCCTTGGACAGCGCATTGTCGCGCACCTGCGCCGCCGGGTGACCTTTCGCCAGATCGGCGGCGTGGGCCGCCAGTTTATAGGTCACAACGCCCACCTTCACATCGTCGCGGTCGGGCAGGCCCAGATGCTCCTTGGGCGTGACGTAACACAGCATCGCGGTGCCATACCAACCGATCTGCGCCGCCGCCGAGGGTGTAGAACGGCGCTTCGCCGCAGACCTGCAGCTGCTTTTCCATGTTCTCCTTGATCTTGTGCATCGGCACGTGGCCCGGCCCTTCGATCATTACCTGCACATCCTGCGCCCAGGCGCGGTGGGTGAGTTCTCCCAGCGTGTAGAGTTCGGAGAATTGCGCTTCGTCATTGGCATCCGCGATCGATCCGGGGCGCAACCCATCGCCAAGGCTGTAGGCGATGTCATAGGCCTTCATGATCTCGGTGATGTCGTCGAAATGTTCGTAGAGGAAGCTTTCCTTGTGGTGGGCGAGGCACCATTTCGCCATGATGCTGCCGCCGCGTGATACGATCCCGGTGACGCGCCTGGCCGCCATCGGCACATAGGCGAGGCGGACGCCGGCGTGAATGGTGAAGTAATCCACGCCCTGTTCGGCCTGCTCGATCAGCGTGTCGCGGAAGATTTCCCAGGTCAGTTCCTCGGCCACCCCGCCGACCTTTTCCAGCGCCTGATAGATCGGCACGGTGCCAACAGGGACGGCGGCGTTGCGGATGATCCATTCGCGGGTGTCATGGATGTTGCGGCCGGTGGAAAGATCCATGATCGTATCCGCGCCCCAGCGGGTGGCCCAGACCATCTTGTCGACTTCGCTCGCCACGTTCGATGCGACGGCGGAATTGCCGATATTGGCGTTGATCTTGACGAGAAAATTGCGCCCGATTGCCATTGGTTCGGTTTCGGGGTGGTTGATGTTGTTGGGAATGATCGCGCGGCCGCGTGCGACCTCCTGCCGCACGAATTCCGGCGTGATGACATCGGGGATTTGCGCCCCCCAGCTTTCGCCGTCACGCACCAGATCAGCGGCGATTTCGCGGCCGATATTTTCGCGTTCGGCGACATATTCCATTTCGGGCGTGATGATGCCTTGGCGGGCATAGTGCATCTGGCTGACGTTCATCCCGGCACGCGCGCGCAGGGGCCGCTTGACCGGGTTAGGGAACTGCGGGACGCCGCCTGAGCGATCCGGGCCGAGCTGGCCGTTGTCCTCAGGTCTGATCTCGCGGCCATCATAGGCCTCGACATCACCGCGCGCCATGATCCAGTCGCGGCGCAATTGCGGCAGTCCGGCGTTGATGTCGATCTGCGCGGCAGGATCGGTATAGGGGCCGGAGGTGTCGTAAACTCGCACCGAAGGCTCCCCGCCCTCAAGGTCGATCTCACGCATGGCAACGCGGATGCCGCTGCCGGTGCGCGCGCCGACATGGACCTTGCGGCTGCCCCGGATCGGCCCGGTGGTCACGCCTATTTCGACGCCGCCAGATTCAAGGGGTGAATTGATGTCGGCCATGTCTGCTCTAGCGCGGACTTGTGGCGATCAGACCAGCCCGCTCCCTCCGCCGATATTAATCGGTTCAGGTTCGACGGGTCGCAGGGCGTGACACCTGCCTCTCAGCTCGCACGAGCTCCCCGGGGATGGCTATGGTTAGATCAGATCGGGAGGGGAATCCAGCCCCATCACCAAGGTCAGGCCCCTGGGATCAGGCGGCGACCAGACCCAGTTGCACCCCGAACTTGCGGTAATGCTGGCTGCCGATGTCGGCGGTGTTGGCAGCGCGGCGTTCTGCTATGGGTTGTTCGCGCACAGCAGCCAGACGGCGGCCGTAGTAATCTTCGAAATCATCCACGCCCATGCCCAGAATGACCCGGTTCATGTAATTGAACAGCGCCGTCACCTTGTTGGCATCGGCCACGGCGCGCTCATCCCAGCCCGCCGCAAGGATTGCGGCAATATCGGCGTCGGTCACTTGTGCAGGTTGCAGCGTCAGCTTGCCCGCATAGGCCAGTACCGGGCGCAGGCGGTCATCAATCGGCGCGCTGGCCAGATCATCGATCAGCGCAGGGCAGACTTCGGGGGCATAGCCATAGCTTTCGGCATAGACCCGGTGCGCGTTGTAGCAGAAATGACACTGGTTGAGCGCCGAGACATAGGCGGCGATCAGCTCGCGCTCACCAATCGAAAGCGGGCTTTCACCGCGCAGCACGATATCGTGGAAATCCAGCATCGGTTCCCACGCCAGCGGAAACGCCTTCATCACATCGGACAGATTGGTGCGGCGCGGCAGGGATGGCAGAAACGACATCGGGGGTATCCTTTGATCGGGAAAACAGCCGCCCGCTCATAGCTGACGCCCATGCTTCGTGAAGCCCGTTTATTGCAGGGCGGGTCTATTACAGCGTCGATTTCAACAAAGCCGCAATCGTCGCGCGATCGGTCGCGGCGATCACCCGGCCGGATTCGGTGCGCCCCTTGAACGCGATCAGCGTGCTTTGGCGCGGCACATTCAACTTGCGCCGTTCGGCTTTCTGGGTGTCGTAATTCAGCCGCAGCACCAGCAGGCGGTCATAGGCCGGATCGGCAGTAATCGCAGTGATCTGCTTGTGCTGCACCTTGCACACGGAACACCAATCGGCATAGACATCAACCAGCACGGGGCGGCCCTGTGCCTGCGCATTCGCCAATGCCTGTTCGTCAAATTTCTGCACCTGCGCGGCGGCGGCGGGCGCGGCCATCATGGCAAGCGCCGGCACCGCCAGCAGTGATTTTATCAAACCTGCGATCATGCCTGTCTCTCCCTGTCTCACGGCGGCGGTATCAATTATCGATGATCTCTCCGCCCGGACGCATCGCGAAAAAGGCAAAGGCAAAGGTCACATCGTGCGGGATATCGACCAGGCCGCCATCCGATTTGCGCTGCACCACCACATTACCGATATCGCGCCCGCGCGAAATGTCGCGCGCGTCGACCGCAGAGTTCTGCCCCGCCGCCCAAGTGAGCACGATATCGCCATCTTCGATCCGGCCCTGACGTGACAGGCTGCGCAGGCTCCATGCCTTGTCGCCCACGGCCACCACGCGGGCCATCGGTTCGATATCCTGCGGCAGATCACCTTCAAAAAACGGATAGGGGCGATTGCGCCCGTCATAATTTTCGTAAGGGTTGAAATAGACCTGCGTCATCTCGGCTGCGGGCAGCAGGATCTGCCCACCGGGAAAGCGCGATTTGAACAGCGTCAGCGATTCGACCCGCGATGGCAGCATCGTCAATTCGCGCCCCGCATATTCGCCAATCAACCCGCCGCCGACAAATTGCTGCCACCATGTTTCGGTCTGCCGGTCATACATCACCATATCCGAAAAGCGCAGTTTGCCGGTCGTCCCGAAATCGAGCACCCGGCCATCGAACCGCCGATCAAACACCACCGCGCTATCACACAGCGGGCAGTAGGTGACGGTGACCGGCAGGCCGCCAATCACATCATTGACGATTTCGTGGCGGATCAGAATGCGCAGCGGATAGGCGCGCGCTTCGCCGTTATGGCTGAAGCTGATGACCGGTTCCTTGGGGCCAAGCTCCATCGGATAGCGGGCATTGACCGGGGCGAACTGCGGGTTGTCGATCGACCGGATGCCGTCCTTGCCCGGCCCGCCTTCGCTCACTTCGTCAAACCCGATGATCGTCTTGCTGAAATCGGTCGAAAATTCGCTTGTCCAGCGCGACGGCGGGCGTTGGGCACTGACCAGCACGGGCTGCGCGCTGGCGATATCGTTCGAACTCGCCCCTTGGTTAGCACCGGCCACCGCGAAACCGGTCAGTCCCAAGCTGACGATTGCAACAACCGGGGCGAGCACGATCAGGTGAGCATGTTTCATCACCTTCCGGTTCGCGCCAAACCCGCGATTGGTTACGGCGCGGCGGTTATTCGATCACGCGCCCGCGCACCATCACAAACCCGACATCCTCCAGCACCGTCACATCAGCCAGCGGGTTGCCGTCCACCGCGATGATATCGGCTGAATAGCCGGGCGCGATCCGCCCGATTTCGGTTTCCATGCCCAGCACCTTGGCCGCGCCGGTGGTGGCGCTGGCCAGCGCCTCGCGGTTCGACATACCCTGCCGGGTCATCAGCGCGAATTCTTCGGCATTGCGGCCATGCTGGAATACGCCCGCATCGGTGCCGAATGCCACCGTCACGCCATATTGGCGCGCGCGGCTGACCAGCGTGGCCATCAGCGGCTGCACGGCGCGGATCTTGCTTTCGACCACGGGCGTGTAGACGCCTTTGCCCAGCCCTTCGGACACGCCTTCCAGCGCCATCAGCGTCGGCACCAGCACGGTGCCGTTTTCGCGCATCACCTTGGCAGCGGCTTCATCAAGGTAAGTGCCATGTTCGATCGAATCGATTCCGGCCTCTGCCGCCTGCTGGATGCCGCGCGCACCGTGGGCGTGGGCCATGACCTTGAGGCCGAGCGAATGCGCGGTGTCGGCAATCGCCTTCATTTCGGCAGGCGTGAAATGCGCCTCAAGCCCGCGCCCCTGCTGCGACAAAACGCCGCCGGTCGCGGTGATCTTGATCACATCCGATCCGTTCTGGCTGGCGAGCCGCACCTTGGCTGCGCATTCGACCACCCCGGTGCAGGTAAACCCGCTGTCGAGCAGTTCATTGACCTCGGGCCGGAACCCGCTGACATCGCCGTGCCCGCCGACGATTGCCAGCGGTGGCCCTGCGGCCACGATGCGCGGGCCGGGAACGATCCCGTCCGCCGTGCCGCGCCGCAGGGCAAAGGCGGATTCGGGGGCGCTGCCCGCTTCGCGCACAGTGGTGAACCCGGCGCGCGCGGTGATGCGCGCGTTCTTGGCGCCAACGACCACGCCCCATTCGTCCGGCTCTGTTGCTTCTTTCCAGAAATCGCCGCCCGGATCGCCGGTCAGGTGGGTGTGCAGATCAATCAGGCCGGGCAGCACAGTCTTGGCGGAAAGGTCAATCTCGCGGTCGGCGCTCACCGCACCATGTCCCGGCGTGATCGATACGATCTTGCCATCGGTGACGATGATCGTGGCCGGGCCGCTCGGCTCGCTCGCGGCGTCGGCCAGCACGCTGCCCGCGCGGATCGCCACGGTTTCGGCGGCTACCGGCGCGGCCAGTGCCGCTGCCAGCACGGCCACACCGGCCATGCGCTTACCAAGCTTTGTTGTCATGAAACGCCTCTTCCCTCTTGTGTTCCTGCCTGCACGGTGATGCGCCGGGAGATGCGGCAAGGCAAGCCCCGACGCCAACCGCAACATTGCCGTTGGGCGCCCCCTCGCCTAGGGCCGCATGGGCATGGTCGATTCAACGCAAACCCCGAAAATCAGTGCTGGCAGACCGCATGATGTGATCATCGTCGGCGGCGGGCTGGCGGGCGGGCTGATCGCGCTCGCGCTGCACCGTCATGCGCCGGGGTGCCGGTTTTTGCTGGTCGAGGCCGGGCGCAGCCTTGGCGGGCATCACCGCTGGAGCTGGTTCGAAACCGACCTTGGGGCGCAGACGCAGGGGTTGATGGCGGGCTTCGCGCTCAATGGCTGGGATGATGGCTATGATATCGCCTTTCCCGGCCTTGGCCGCACGCTGCCGACCTCTTACCGTTCGCTCGCCAGCGCCGAGTTTCATGCCAAGCTGATTGCCGAACTGCCGGCTGACCGCGTGTTGCCGGGCACCAAGGCGGCGGCGCTCGATGCGGGCGGCGTGACCCTGACCGATGGCACGCGGTTGGCGGCGCGGCGCGTGATCGATTGCCGCCCGTTCAAGCCGTCGAAGGCGCTTTCGGGCGGCTGGCAGGTGTTCCTTGGCCAGCAATTCCGCTGCGACGCGCCCCACGGCCTGACCCGCCCGGTCATCATGGATGCCAGCGTCGATCAGATTGCGCCCTATGGCAACGGCGCTGCCTATCGGTTTGTCTATGTCCTGCCGTTATCCCCGACCGAGGTGTTCGTGGAAGACACCTATTACGCCGACGAGCCGAGGATGGACGGCGAGCTGCTCAAAGTCCGGGTTGCCGACTATGCCCATCGCAATGGCTGGCACGGCGAAGTGGTCGATTCCGAAGCGGGTATCCTGCCGGTGATTTCAGGTGGGGACTTCAAGGCCGCACTGGCTGAAGTCGCCATCCCCGGCGTGGCGCTGGCGGGGGCGCGCGGGGGATTTTCGCACCCGCTGACCAGTTACACCCTGCCGTTTGCGGTCGATAATGCGCTCGCCATCGCGAACCTGATCGCCAGGCGCCCCGATGTTTCGGGCACCGAACTTGCCGCCTTCTGCCATCGCCGCGCCAAGCGTCACTGGCGCGCCACCGCCTATTACCGGATGCTCAGCCGGATGCTGTTTGAAGCCGCTGAACCCGACAAGCGCGTGGTGGTGTTCGAACATTTCTACGCGCTGCAAGGCGCACTGGTCGAACGGTTCTACGCCGGGCGATCAACCTGGCCTGACAGGCTGCGCATCCTCACCGGCAAGCCGCCCGTAACTATCGGGCGCGCCGTTCGTGCGTTATTTTCATCAGGGAAACCGTTGGACACCAAGCCCTTAAAAATGGAGACCCCGGCATGAGCGCTGATGTTAAGCTCGATCTCGCTGATACCCCCGGTGCCAAGGGCATCCATCCCGCCTTGGCTGAACGTTACGCGGGCCGCACCGCCTGCGTGATCGGCGCGGGGTTCGGCGGCATGGCGCTCGCCATCCGGCTGCAATCGGCGGGTATCGCCACCACTGTGATCGAAGGCCGCGACAAGCCCGGCGGGCGCGCCTATTTCTGGGAGCGCGACGGGTTCACCTTTGATGGCGGGCCGACGGTCATCACCGACCCGCCCTGCCTTGAGGAATTGTGGCAGCTGACCGGCCACGACATTGCCGAAGATGTCGAACTGATGAAGGTTATGCCGTTCTACCGGCTCAACTGGCCCGACGGCACCAATTTCGAATATTCGAACGACGAGGAAAGCCTCAACGCCGAAATCGCCAAGCTCAATCCGGCGGACGTCGCCGGCTATGCCCGGTTCCTCGAATATTCGGCGCGGGTGTATGAAGAAGGCTATCTCAAGCTCGGCACCAAACCGTTCCTCGATTTCAAATCGATGCTGAAAGCCGCGCCCGCGCTGATCAAGGAACAGGCGTGGCGGAGCGTCTATTCGATGGTGTCGAGTTATATCGAACACCCCAAGCTGCGCGAGGCGTTCAGCTTCCATTCGCTGCTGGTCGGCGGCAATCCGATGAACACATCGTCGATCTATGCCCTGATCCACAAGCTGGAAAAAGACGGCGGCGTATGGTGGGCGCGCGGCGGCACCAACCGGCTGATCGCGGGCATGGTGCGCCATTTCGAACGGCTCGGCGGCACAATGCGGATCGGTGATCCGGTGGTGCAGGTGCACACGCTCGGCACCAAGGCGACCGAAGTGGAAACGGCAAGCGGGTTCAGGCAAAGGTTCGATGCGGTCGCCTCCAACGCCGACATCATGCATTCCTACAAGGATCTGCTATCGGGCAGCGAACGCGGCAAGCAGATGGCCAAGAGCCTGAACCGCAAGAGCTTTTCGCCGTCGCTGTTCGTGGTGCATTTCGGGCTGGAGGGCACCTGGCCCGGCATCCCGCACCACATGATCCTGTTCGCCAGGCGCTACAAAGGCCTGCTCGACGACATCTATAAAAACGGCGTCATCCCCGAAGATTTCGCGATCTATCTGCACCACCCGACCGTCACCGATCCGAGCATGGCGCCCGAAGGCAAAAGCACATTCTACGCGCTCGTCCCGGTCAGCCACATGGGCAAGATGCCGCTCGATTGGGACGAGGTCGGGCCTCGCCTCGAAAAGATGATCCTTGATGAACTGGGTCGCCGGTTGATCCCCGATATCCATGACCGGATCATCACCAAGTTCAGCTACGCGCCCAAGGATTTCAAACAGGATCTGAACGCCCACATGGGAAGCGCCTTCAGCCTTGAGCCGGTATTGTGGCAAAGCGCCTACCTGCGCGGCCACAATCGCGACGATGTGATCGATAACTACTACCTCGTCGGCGCAGGCACGCATCCCGGCGCAGGCATTCCCGGCGTGGTCGGCAGCGCCAAGGCAACGGCGGGATTGATGCTTGAAGACTTGGGTGTAAAGGCGAGCGCATGAAACGACTTGCGATCTATTGCGGTTCAGCCTCGCCCGCAGACCCGCGCTATGTGCAATTGGCCTATGATGTCGGCGCGCAATTGGCCGCGCGCGGGATCGGGCTGGTCTATGGCGGCGGCAGGCTGGGCCTGATGGGCGCGGTCGCCACGGGGGCGAAGGATGCTGGCGGCGAGGTAATCGGGATCATTCCCGAGGCGCTGGTCAAGGCTGAAGTCGCCAACCACGACTGCGACGAATTGATCTCCGTTTCGGGGATGCACGAGCGCAAGCAGAAATTCACCGACCTGTCGGATGGCTTCATCACCCTGCCCGGCGGAGTCGGCACGATGGACGAGCTGTGGGAGGCGATGAGTTGGTCGCAATTGGGCTATCATTCCGATCCGGTCGGCATCCTCAACGCTTTCGGCTTCTATGACGATCTGCTGGCTTTCAATGCGAAAATGGCGGCAGTCGGCTTCGTGCGGCCCGCGCACCAGAACATCCTGATTGCCGCCGACACCATCACCGAACTGCTCGCCAAGATGGAGGCCTATCAACCGCACACCCCGATCTTCCGCATGAAGGCCGAGGATCTGTAATGTTGTTGCACGTGTGCGTCGCCGCGCAGGCGGTGACCTCCAGCGAAATTGCACGAGATCCCCGCCGATGCGGGGAATCGCACTGGCTGAAATGACCACCCCCGCCAAACGCGCCGCGCTGGTCGAACACGCACGGCTGGCAATCAAGGTGGGGTCGCAAAGCTTTTCCGCCGCCGCGCGCCTGTTCGACCGCGAGACCCGCGAGCGGGCGTGGCTGCTTTATGCCTGGTGCCGTCGGTGTGATGATATTGCCGATAATCAGGAAATGGGCGGGGTGCTGGGCGACCAGGGCGACCTCGACAAGCGGCTTGCCCATATCCGCAAACTTACCGCGCTGGCCTTTGCAGGAAAACCCACAGGCGATCCGGGGTTCGATGCGTTTGGCCTGGTTGCGCGCGAGGTAGGCCTCACCCCGCAGATGGCCGAGGATGTGATCGCCGGATTTCAGCTTGATGCGGAGGATTGGCGCCCGCGCACCGAGGCCGATATGCTGCGCTATTGCTACCACGTCGCGGGCGCGGTGGGCGTGATGATGGCGGTGGTGATGGGGGTTGACCCCAAGGATCAGGAAACGCTCGACCGGGCGAATGATTTGGGCCTCGCGTTTCAACTATCCAACATCGCCCGCGATATCGTCGAAGATGACGCGGCGGGGCGGTGTTACCTGCCGATCGAATGGCTGGTGCAGCAGGATATTGAACCCGGTCAGCACACCAAACCGCACCACCGCAAGGAACTGGCCGCAATGGCCGCGCGGCTGGTGACGCTGGTGGAAAAGCACGAGGCGGCGGCGCGGGTGGGCGCGGCGAAACTCCCCTTCCGCAGCCGCTGGGCAGTGCTGTCCGCTGCGCGCATTTACGGGGCAATCGGGCGCAAGGTCAGGGCAAGAGGGGCCGAGGCATGGGCTAGTCGCACCTACGTCCCGCGCTGGGAAAAGGCGCTCTATGGCGTGCGCGCGTTCCTGTCGGCGGTGATCAACCGCGAGAAGTTGCCCAACGGCGGGATCGACTGGGGGATTGCGGATTACCGGCCCAAAACCCGCTGATCGTCATTGCGAGTCAAAGGCGACGCAATCCATCACCAGAAAGCCCACGGCGGCTGCGATGGTTGAAAATGGGTTGCCGCGTCTCCTACGGCTCCTCGCAATGACGAAAAAAAGCGGCTAACCCACCCCCATGATCACCAAGCTCCTGATTGCCAATCGCGGCGAGATCGCCTGCCGCATCATCCGCACCGCGCGCACAATGGGCGTGGCGACGGTCGCGGTCTATTCCGATGCCGATGCCAAGGCGCTGCACGTGCGCCAGGCGGATGAGAGCGTGCATATCGGCCCCTCACCCGCTGCCGAAAGCTATCTGGTGGGCGCGAAGATCATCGCGGCGGCCCAGCAAACGCAAGCGGATGCAATCCATCCGGGCTACGGGTTCCTCTCGGAGAACGCCGATTTCGCGCAGGCGGTGATCGACGCGGGCCTGATCTGGGTCGGCCCCAAGCCTGCCAGCATCCGCGCGATGGGCCTCAAAGACGCGGCCAAGACGCTGATGATGGAGGCGGGCGTTCCCGTCACCCCCGGCTATCTCGGCGCGGATCAGTCGCTTGAACGCCTGACCAAGGAAGCCGAGGCGATCGGCTACCCCGTGCTCATCAAGGCGGTCGCGGGCGGCGGCGGCAAGGGGATGCGCAAGGTCGATGCCCCCGCAGATTTCGCCGCCGCGCTCGAATCCTGCCGCCGTGAGGCCAAGGCAAGCTTCTCCAACGATGAAGTGCTGCTCGAAAAGTGGATCACCTCGCCCCGCCATATCGAGGTGCAGGTGTTCGGCGATGCCCACGGCAACGTCGTCCACCTGTTTGAGCGCGACTGCTCGCTCCAGCGCCGCCACCAGAAGGTGATCGAGGAAGCCCCCGCCCCCGGCATGGACGCGGCCACCCGCGAGAGCCTCTGCGCCGCCGCCGTGCGCGCGGCGAAAGCGGTCGATTACGAAGGCGCAGGCACGATCGAATTCATCGCCGATGCCAGCGAGGGCCTGCGCGCCGACCGCATCTTCTTCATGGAGATGAACACCCGGCTTCAGGTGGAACACCCCGTCACCGAGGAGATCACCGGGGTCGATCTGGTCGAATGGCAGCTGCGCGTGGCGAGCGGCGAGCCGCTGCCGAAGCGGCAGGAGGAGCTGTCGATTAACGGCCATGCGATTGAAGCGCGGCTTTATGCGGAGGATCCGGCGAAGGGGTTTCTGCCGAGCACGGGGCGGTTGGAATACCTATCTCTTCACGAAGAAGCTGCTGAGGGCATCCGAGTCGAAACGGGCGTTGAAGAGGGTGACACGATTTCACCTTTCTACGACCCGATGGTGGCCAAGTTGGTGGCTTGGGGCGAAACCAGAAAAGCCGCTAACGACAAGTTGTTTAGCTTGGTGTCATCCGTAGAAATTTGGCCGGTCCGTACAAACGCAGGTTTCTTGAGCAGAGCGCTTGAGCAACCCGACTTCGTTGATGCCAATCTCTCGACCAGCTTCATATCCGATTGGATCGATGACCTGATCCCCTCCAGCGTCGCGGAGCAAGAAATCTGGGAAGTAGCTGCCGAGGCTGCGCTTTATGACATCTGGCTCAACGACGAGGGGCTGGCAGCTTTCCGCCTGAATTCCAAGCCGGGCCTATCCATTACGCTGACACACGCCGGCGAAACTAGAACTGTGCCGTTTGGACCAGCGATTGGTGGTTCGACGACATATCGAGACGACGAGATGATCCTCGTTTTCGATTACGGAACCACCTATCAGTTTGACCGAACTTCACGCGGCACCGGCCAAGCCTCCGCCCACGACGGCGACATCATCGCGCCCATGCCGGGCAAGGTCATCGCGGTCGATGTCGCCAAAGGTCAAACCGTCACCGCCGGGCAGCGTCTTTTGGTGCTCGAGGCGATGAAGATGGAACACGCCCTCACCGCGCCCTTCGACGGGGTGATCGAGGGGCTGGCGGTGAGCGCAGGCGCGCAGGTGCAGGTCGAGGCGTTGTTGTGCCGCGTGGTGCCTGCGGAATGAGGAGTATTGGCTCACACCAATCGGTTGCGCAGCAGCCGCAAGGGCGACCGCCCGCCCGCAGCGACGCGCCCGAAGGGCGTGAGAGCGAGGATTTCGCGCGCCGGATGGCGTGCGGAAAACAGAAATGACCTGGCACAAAGAACTCGAAGAACTGCGCGCCCGCGAAGCACTCGCGGAAGCGATGGGCGGAGCGGAAAAGGTTGCGCGTCAGCATGGGCGCGGGAAGATGGACGCCCGCGCACGGCTCGCGGCGCTGTGCGACCCCGGCTCCTTCCGCGAAATCGGCAAGATTGCGGGCAAAGGCCACTACAACGCCACAGGCGACCTCCAAGGCGTCACCCCCGCCCCCTTCCTGTTCGGCAAGGCGCTGGTGGGTGGCCGCCCGGTGGTCGCCACCGCAGACGATTTCACCATTCGCGGCGGCGCGGCGGATGCCGGGATCGCGCGCAAGATGGTGCAGGCCGAGATGATGGCGCACGAATTGCGGCTGCCGATCATCCGCATGATCGACGGCACCGGCGGCGGCGGTTCGGTAAAAACGCTCGAACAGATCGGCGCGACCTATATCCCGGCGGTGCCCGGCTGGGGCGATGTAGTGACGAACCTCGACACCGTACCGGTGGTGGCGCTGGCGCTTGGGCCGACAGCGGGCCTCGGCGCGGCGCGGGTGGTGGCGAGCCACTATTCGATCATGGTGCGCGGGCTTTCGCAATTATTCGCCGCTGGCCCCGCCGTGGTCGATGGGCTTGGCGAGGGTTACAAGGGCGCGGCCGACCACCAACAGGCCAAGGAGGAACTCGGCGGGGTCGACATCCACACCCGCAACGGCGTGGTCGATGACGAGGTGGCCAGCGAGGCCGAGGCCTTCGCCAGAGCGCGCCATTTCCTCAGCTTCATGCCCGAATATGTCGGCCAACCCGCGCGCCGCGCGCCTTGCGATGACCCCGCAAACCGGCGCGAGGAAGCACTGCTCAGCCTGGTGCCGCGCGATCCCAAGCAGGTCTATTCGATGCGCCGCTGCCTCGATCATGTGCTCGACAAGGGCACCGTGTTCGAGATCGGCAGGCACTGGGGCCGCGCCGCGATCACCGCCTTCGCGCGGCTCGATGGCTGGCCGGTGGCGGTGGTGGCGAGCGATCCTTCGTTCCTGGGCGGGTCGTGGGAGGCCAAGACCAGCGAAAAGGTCGAACGCTTCGTCAAATTGGCGGACCAGTTCCGCCTGCCGATCGTCCATCTGGTCGACAACCCCGGCTTCATGATCGGGCGCGAGGCGGAAATGGCGGGGACGATCCGTTACGGCGTCAACGCGATGAACGCGATCTACCGCGCCACCGTGCCGCTCGCCAGCATCGTGCTTCGCCGCGCCTATGGCATTGCGGGCAGCGCAATGAGCAATGCGGAAGCGTTTCAATACCGCTATTGCTGGCCGAGCGGTGACTGGGGGAGCCTGCCGATCGCAGGCGGGCTGGAGGTCGCCTACAAGTCGGAACTCGAAGCCGCCGACGATCCCGAAGGCCTGCTGGAAGAAATCCGCGAACGGCTGGGCAAAGTCACATCGCCATTCCGCAGCGCCGAGCGCTTCAATGTCGAAGACATCATCGACCCGCGCGATACGCGGCCCTTGCTGTGCGAATTTGCCGGGCTGGCGTGGCGGAGGCTCGATAGCGAGAGGTGATCCGGGCCGCAGGGCCGCAAGGGCGACTGCCCGCCCGCAGCGGGGGCAGCTATGCTGCCCGTCTAGCGAGGACCGCGCGCCCGGACGGGCGTGCGGAAATCAAGAAGCGCCCATCCCCGCCTCGGCATCGCTCGGCCCGAACAGCTTGCCCTTCTCGCTCAGCAGCACCAGCGCCAGACAGGTCAGCCCGCTCGCCAGCAAGGCCAGCGCCAATGGCCGCGCGGTGCCATCGAAGGCATAGCCGATCGCCCCGCCCAGCAGCGCCGCCGTGGTCATGCGCACAAAACCGTGGGCGGAACTCGCCGCCCCTGCGATAATGGCAAACGGGTTCATCGCGATCGCGCCAAAATTGCTGCCGATAAAGCCGAGCAGCGCCATGTTGATCGCCATCAGCGGGACGAAATGCCACAGCTGTTCGCCCGGCTGGAACGCGAAGACGACCTGCACACCGCTCACCGCGATGAAGGCGAACAGCGCGGTGTGGCTCACCCGCCGCGCGCCGAAACGTTCGACAATGCGCGAGTTCGACCAGCTCGCCAGCGCCATCGACCCCGCGCAGATGCCGAACACCAGCGGGAAGATGTCGCCCGCGCCAAAGGTTTCCGTGATCAGCTGCTGCGAGGAATTGATGAAGCCGAACAAGGCGCCGAACACCACCGCCGAACCGAACACATAACCCACCACGCTCGGCAGCGAGAGCGCGCGCGCCATGTTGACCACGATGGTGCGCGGGCGGATCATCTGCACATTATCGGGCGCAAGGCTTTCGGGCAGACGAAAATACACCCAGCCCGACATACCCGCGCCCAGCACCGCCATCACACCAAAGATTGCGCGCCAATCGGCAAGCATCAGGATCACTTCGCCTATCGACGGCGCAATTGCCGGCACTATCATGAAGATGACGAAGATCACGCTCATCATCCGGGCCATCTTGTCGCCGCCCACCCGGTCACGGATGATCGCTGGCGGCAGCGCAATGATCCCGGCGGCGAAAAATCCCTGCGCCGCGCGCACGCCGATCAATGCATCGTAAGTGGGTGCCATCGCACTGGCGAGCGAGAGCATAATATATACCGCAATTGCGCCCAGCAGGATCGGCCGCCGCCCAAAGCGGTCAGCCAATGCGCCCGGCACCAGGGCGCCCATCCCGGCGGTGAGCAGATACACCCCGATCACGAATTGCCGGTCGTTACCTGCAACCGCAAGGTCAGCCGCCAGCGCATCCAGTGCGGGCAGAATCGCGTCGATGCCAAAGGCGTTGAGCGCCATCAGCATCGCCATCATCCACAACAGTTCGCGTTCACCCAAGGGCTTATGACGCGCCTTGCCGGCGGGCGTGGAAAGGGCGGGCGACGTGGCCATGCGGTGGCCTTTGCCAAGAGGTTTGCCCGAAGGCCACTGTTCTTTTCGCACGTGCACAAAATCATGCACGGGGTGAAAAGTTCCGGCAACAGTTCCTTCGCGGCGATGAAGCTTCTATTCCGGCTTGATGGAAAGTGATCCGCCTGCACCCCAAGGCGGCGCAGATGCGCCCGATGATCAGTCGGGCCTGCGCAAGATCATCCATGTCGACATGGACGCCTTCTTCGCCAGCGTTGAACAGCGCGATAACCCGGAATTGCAGGGCCTGCCGGTGGCGGTTGGCGGCGCAGGCGGGCGCGGGGTGGTGGCGGCGGCGAGTTACGAAGCGCGAAAGTTCGGGGTGAGGAGCGCGATGCCGTCTGTCACCGCGCAGCGGTTGTGCCCCGATCTGATCTTCGTGCGCCCGCGCTTTGATGCCTACAAGGAAGCCAGCCGCCAGATCCGCCGGGTGTTTGAACATTACACCCCGATCATTGAGCCACTGAGCCTGGATGAAGCCTATCTCGATGTCACCGATGATCGCCTGGGGATCGGCTCGGCCACCCGCATCGCCATGCTGATCCGGCAGGAAATCCGCGCCAAGACCGGTCTGACCGCCAGCGCCGGGGTGAGCTACAACAAGTTCCTCGCCAAACTCGCCAGCGATCAGAACAAGCCCGATGGTCTGTGCGTGATCCGTCCGGGCGAAGGCGCGCAGTTTGTCGCGGGCTTGCCCATCCGGCGGTTCCACGGGGTCGGGCCAAAAGCGGAGGCAAGGATGCAGGCGCTCGGCATTGCCACCGGGGCGGATGTGGCGAGCAAGGATATCGTATTTCTTCGGACGCATTTTGGCAGCATGGCCGATTACCTCTACCGCGCCGCACGCGGCATCGACCTGCGCGCCGTCGCCGCGCACCGGGTGCGCAAATCGGTTGGCGGCGAGCGGACGTTCAGCGAGGATATCGGCAGCGGCGCGGCTTTGCGCGAAACGCTGGAGAATATCATCGCCATCGTGTGGGAGCGCATCGAAGCATCGCAAGCGCGCGGGCGAACGGTGACATTGAAACTCAAATTCAGCGATTTTCGCACCATGACACGTGCTGCGTCCGTGCCGCATTGGGTTTCCGGCCGGGAGGAGTTTGCCACCCTCGCGCGCGGTCTGCTGGCGGCGGAATTGCCACTGCCTCAACCGATCCGGCTGATGGGGCTGACGCTCGGCAATCTTGAAGGGGCGGAGGAAAGCAAGGCGCCGCGCAAGGATACGCAATTGTCGCTGCTTTAGCGGTGTTCCCCGATCCCCCGCGCGCGCCACGCCTCAATTCGGGCGCGGGTAATGCGGCCCAGCGGTTCGGGCAGCGAATGCGACGGGAAGAACCGCGCTTCGATAATCTCGCGGCGATCGGGTTTGGGCCGCTGATCACAGGTCGCGGCGAACAGGTGCGCGGTGTGCGGTGCGCCCGAAATGACCTCCTCGATTACCCCAACGGCTTCAATCCGGGCCAGCGTGATGCCGATTTCTTCGGACACCTCGCGGTGCGCTGCCGCAAGCGGGTCTTCCCCGGACTTGAGGCCCCCACCGGGCAACCCCCACACTTCCGGGCCATAGGAATGTTTGAGCAGCAGCACATCGCCGTTCAGATTGGTGATGATGACGCTGACCCCCATAATCGGCGCGGCGCGCCAGCGTCGCCAATGATGTCTGACCAGATGCGCCAGCGGCAGCAGCGCACGGTGCAGTGCGGCGGGAAGGAGACGGGGGGGCATCATGCAAACACGGTAACAGGAATGTCGCCGCATTCCTGCGCGCCGCGCAGCAGCCGTGCAATCGGCAAATCGTGCTCGCCGCGCAGCGCCGCATCAAACACCGCGCGCTTGTCTGCCGCCCCGCCAAGCGTGAACACAATCGCGTCCGTATCCAGCAGCGCGGGCATGGTCAGCGTGATCCGGTCAAACGGCGCATTTGCGGGCAGCGGGTCAGGCGTCAGGCGGCGAATGGCCAGCGGATCATCAAGCTGCGGGTTGGTGTTTGGGAACAGCGAGGCAATGTGCCCGTCCGGCCCCATGCCCAGCCATGTCAGCGCAAAATGCGGCGGCACGGCATCTTCAGCCAAGGCGGCGATGTGTGCGCCAACGGGTTCGATCAGCGCGCGGATCTTGCCGGTGTTCGATGCTGCGTGATCCTCCGGCACGATCCGGTCGTCATTCGGCCATACTGACAGCCCCGCCCAATCGATGCTGTCCGCATGGCGCGCGATCAGGTCAGCCAGGATCGGGAACGGAGTCGACCCGCCGGGAATCGTGATTGCGGGCGATGATCCGGCGGTGCCAAGATAGCGTGCCAGCCAGTCGGCAATTGCGCGCGTATCGGCATTCTTGATGATGGTGATGTTGGGCATGGGCCTGCATAGAGCAAAAGGGCTGCTCTCGGATAACCCGAGACAGCCCGTTTGTAGCAATCAACCGCGATTACGCTAGCAACGATTTCAGGAACCACACCCGCTGTTCACCAGTCACCGTCGTTTGCGGATTGGGATGCGCAAGATGATCGCCCGCAATGATCGTAAAAGCGATCACAACGGGGTGAAACGAGCGTTCAAACCGATCAGCAACGCCGCAGCAACCATGCCAGCGGCCAGCACCAGTCTTAACGGGCGCAGCGGCCAGCGGGCCAGTCCGGCCGCGCCCAGCGCCCAGCCCAGCGCGACCGCCGCCGCCCCGCCCAGCGCTCCGCCCAGCCCGGCGGTGGCAGGCATGTGTGCCCACGCGGCCAGCGCAAACACCACGAACCGCGCTGCATCCCCGATCTGACGGGCGAGCAGCACGATGGCGATTGCGCCAAGCGAGCGGGTGGGTTCTTGCAGCGCCTTCATCCGCACCGGCCAGGCAAGTTCCAGCGCGGCCAGCCCCAGCGCGGCGGCAACCAGCATCTGCGCCGCGCGGCGCGGCAGCAGCGCGGCAAATTCCGCCCCGACCCACGCCATCACCGCCGCGCTGATTGTCGACGAAACGATACCGATTACCAGCAATGGCGCACTGCGCTCCAGCGCATCGGCCAGTTGCGCGACCAGCCATTGATCGCGCCCGCCCAGCGCCAGCGCGAACACCAGCAGCAATGACAGGAGAAAGCCGTCCATGGCTTACGCCCCCATTCTCAAAACCGCTCTAAACCGTCCACGGCCCCGTAATTGCCAGCGTCGCAGTCGGCTCATAAGCGTTGACGAACAAGACCTTGCCGTCAGGGGAGAAGCACCCGCCTGCGAGTTCAGTCTGGATGCGCAGCCGCGCGAATTCATAGGCGCGCCCCTGCGGCGTAATCCCGCGCAGGTGATTATCGACAACGACGGTATATTGGTCTTCGCACACGATCAGGTGGCCATTGGGGGCAACCGTCAGGTTGTCGCCAAAATTGAACTGATCGGTGTTTTCGCTTTCGAAGAACAGTTCGACCCGATCGGGTGCGCCTGCCAGCCCCGGTGTCAGTTTGAACATCTGGCCCAATTCCTTGGCGCCGCCGCTGGTGGCGCAGGCGAACACTTCTCCCGTGCCCATGTGCAACCCTTCACCGCGCGCGATCAGCGCCGCGCCCTTGGCCGCCGCACGCTGGCGCAGATCATCCTTGGGGGCTTCCACGTCGTCCAGATCGACCCAGCTTGCCCGCATCGGCTGACCCACCGCCATCGTGGGCGCGTTGCCAAAACCTGGCCAGTTGCGCGTATCGGCCAGCCCGTCGATCACCATCGCCTGCAACTGCCCGCCTTGGGCCAGCTTGCCCGCCACCTTCGGCACGAAACGATAGAGCACCCCGTCATCGCGGTCTTCGGTCATGTAGACTATGCCGGTCGCCGGATCGACGGCGGCGGCTTCGTGGTTAAAGCGGCCCATCGCGGTCAGCGGCACGGCATCGACCAGCCCGCGCGCGGCAGCAGGCACTTCGAACACCCAGCCGTGGCTGCGATCCAGCCCGTCACCGCGCGGTTGGCCCGGCCCGGTCGGGGCTTCCTCGCACGAAAGCCAGGTGCCCCACGGGGTGATCCCGCCCGAACAATTGCGGATTGTGCCGCCAAGGCTGCGGAACTGGCGTTTGACCGCCAGTGTCGCCGCGTCGAGCACGATGGTGGTGGTGCCGCCCGGCACAAACACGCCATCACGCTTGCCGAACCCCTTGGCAATCGGCCCGCCTGCGTCGTGGTGCGGCTGCAATTCGTGGTTGCGCACCAGTGCGATTTCGCCATTCCCGATGTCGAAGCAGCCCATGCCGTCGGCGCGGTCGGGCACGGTGCCGCCGTCGTCCATTGCATCACCCAGCCGCGATACCACGCGGTAGGAGAACCCTTCGGGCAGATCGAGCAGGCCCGCCGGATCGGGCACCAGCGCGCCATAGCCGCCGAACCCGCTGCCCGCCGTAGCCGCGCGGGTCTTGTCGGCGGGTGCACCGCGGTTCATGCAGCCGCTGGCAGCCAGCGCGGCAAAGGCAGAGGCGGTCGCGCCGAGAAAGCGGCGGCGATCAGGCGTGATCGTAAAGGCTGTGGTCATGCCCCTACTTACTGCTCAGCCTCCAGTAAGCCAAGAATTTCATCCCACCTCGCATATTTGAAATTCTGCGCTGCGGGCGGGTTGATCCCGTCTTGCGCGATAAAGATACCGCCGGGGAAATCCGGGCCGAAATCGCGATTATCGATCGCGATCCCGTCGGTTTCCTCGGTGCCGCCAAACGTGCCTGCCGCAATGCGGAACCGGCCGACCGGGGTCATATCGGGCAGGCGGAACACGGCATAGGCGTTGTCCCCCTGCGATGATGCCACAAGATAGCCGCCGTCGTCGCCGGCGGGCGCGATGGCAAGGCCTTCAAGATCGGCGACCAGCATATCATTGTCGACCGGCGCGACCATGCGTTTAGCCCCGGTGTCCGAATCAATCGCGCATAACCCGTCATCCTCCTCGCCGATATACAGCGTGCCGGTGCGCGGGTCGGCGATGCAGCCTTCGGGCTGGCTCGGCACGGTCGCAAGGGCGGTGGTGGCCCCGGCAAAACCCGCTGCGCTGCGCGTGATAATGGTGCGGTAGATGACGCCGTTCTTGGGCGCGCTGAACACCGCCACATCGGCACTGCTGGCAGGTTTGGCGATGCAGATGCCATAGCCCTCTCCCGGCCCGACCGCGATCTGGCCCGCCGGGGTCAGAACGGCAGTTTCGGGATCAAGCAGCGCGAGGAACAGTTGCGCTTCGTCCAGATCGCTGCGGTCGCTGGCGATGACCAGGATCGTGCCATCCGCCAGATCGACATTGTTCAGCCCCGGTGCGGGCAGAAAGCTCTTCTGCGCGCCCTTGAGGTCATAGACATACAGCCCGCCCTTCTTGTCGGTGCCGACAATCAGGCTCGCCGCCGGATTGGCCGGGTTGCGCCAGATCGCCGGGTCATCGGCGGCGTCGCGGTTGGATGTGGCGACGGGGACGGTTTCTGCCACAGCTGAAACATTAACCGCCGGGCCGCCGATGATAGCAGGGCTGACCTTCGCACAAGCGGCTGAGATACCAAGAGTTACAAGCGCGAAGCCATGAATGGGTCGAATCATCAGAACGCATACCTCGCCACGATCTGGAACACCGGCCCGGCGCGTTCGCTTTCAAGCTCGAACTCATCGAAATCGCGGTCGATCTGTTCCTGAACCGTATTGAACTTGTTGAAGTCTTCATCCTTGGTGCTGTCAAGCAGGTTTGATCCCACGGCGCGGATGGTGAAGCTGTCACCGAACCGCTTTTCGATGAACACTTCAAGGTCGCCGCCGTAGCGGGTGAACACTTCCCTTGCCACCACGCGGCCGAACGCTTCACCCTGCTTGCGGTAGGTCGCACCGAATTCGATCCCGTAAACTTCGCCGCTGCCAGTGTTGCGCGGGGTGAACACAAAAGTGCCCGGCCCCTCCGACCCTTCGACCGGTGCGCCGCCGGTATCAAGCACGGTGGCGATTTCGGTAAGGTTGGACACGTCGCGGTAGAACAGATTGACGCCGATCACCCCGGTTTTGCCGATCTTGTGTTCGTAACCCAGATCGCCGCCCCACGCCGTTTCCGGCAACAGCAGCGGGAAGGTTGCAGGCGCGAATTCGCCCGGGTTGCGGGTGAACTGGTCATACCCGTCGCGCAGCTTGATGTTGAGCGAACCTGCCACCGCATCGCCGGTGCGCCGCGCAGTGACGGATCAATGACATGATGCAATGTTGCACAATTGCCGCAATGAGAGATGTGGTGCCGCGCCGCGCAAGCGCCTGGCATCTGGCAAACATGACAGTAGGAGAATGAACCGATGAAGATCGAACCGGGCATGGCAGCAGTGGTCACCGGCGGCGCGAGCGGGTTGGGCAAGGCGAGCGCCAAGGCCTTTGCCGATGCGGGCATGAAAGTCGCAATTTTCGACATCAATGACGAAGCGGGAGAAGCCCACGCAGCCGCGATTGGCGGGACATTCCACCATGTCGATATCATGGACGAATCCAGCGTCGAAGCCGGGTTTTCCGCCGCACGCGCGGCCCACGGGCAGGAACGTGTGACGCTGCACTGCGCGATGGCTTCACGGCGCGGAAAGACCTTGGGGTGGGACAAGCAAGCGGGCGCGTTCAAGCGCCTTTCGACCGAGGATTACGCCTTCGGGGCGGAAGGAATTCTGGTCGCGAGTTACCGCATCGCCAGCATTTCGGCGTTGGGCATGGCCAATGCCGACCCGGTGAACGCTGATGGTGAACGCGGCGCGATCATCCTGACCGCCAGCGTCGCTGCGCAAGACGGACAAATCGGGCAGGTAATCTATGGTTCGTGCAAGGCCGGGGTGAATGGTCTGGTGCTGCCGATGGCGCGCGATCTGATGGATCTGGGGATCAGGGTCAATTCAGTCATGCCGGGTATCTTTGCCACCCCGCTGATGCTGGGGATGAAAGACCGCAACCCGCCGATGTGGGCGCAATTGAATGCGTCCGTGCCCTTCCCCAAACGGCTGGGCGAACCGGAGGAATTCGCGTCACTGGTGCTGGAAATTGCTCGCAATTCCTACATCAACGGTCACCAGTTCCGGCTGGATGGGGCGATCAGAATGCCGCCAAGGTGATCGTTCGCGGCCAGGGCCAGCGCCGCAACTGCCGGAACAAGCGCGATAGTACCTGGCAGGTGATGCAAGTTTGCAACGCAATAAATGGAATGCGGACGCCGCCCGCCGCAAAACAATTGTGCAAGTGCGAAGAATCTGGCAGGCCTTGATTGCGCCGCGACGGATGCCCGCTCAAAACAACAGAGGCTCCGCGCTGCACGCAGGTGGAACGATCCAACCCTCTCTATGGAGCGTTCCTTATGTCTTATCGTTTTGCCTCGGCTGCTTCGGCCATCGCTCTCGTCGCCTGTCTTTCCACTCCCGCCGTTGCCGGAGAAGCGCAAGACGCCGATGTCGGCCCCGTTCTTGAAATCGCTGACGGCCAAAGCCAACAGGCTGCTGGCTCGCTGCGCGCGATCGAACCGGTTGACCTTGCCACCGCCAGCCACGCTGATGATGCCGAACCGGCAATCACCATTTCAGGCTCCGCCACGCTGACATCGGATTACCGATTCCGCGGGGTTTCGCAGTCCGACGAAGGAATCGCCATCCAGGGCGGGTTTACCATCGCCCACGAAAGCGGCCTGTATGTCGGCACCTGGGGGTCAAGCCTGTCGGGTTGGGGCACGTTTGGCGGCGCCAATATGGAGCTTGATCTGATCGCCGGTTATGGCTTCAGCGCCGGTAACGCCAATTTCGACATGGGCATTACCTGGTTCATGTACCCCGAAGGGGCCGACACCAGCGACTTCGCCGAACTTTATGCCAGTGTCTCGGGCGATATCGGGCCGCTGTCGCTGACCGCAGGTGCCGCCTACGCGCCGTCGCAAGAAGCGCTGGGCAAGGTGTTCCTGACCGGAGCGGCCGCCGCCGCCGGGATCCCTGATGATGCGGGCGACAAGGAAGACAACCTCTACCTCTATGGCGATGCGGCCTATGGCATTTCCGGTACGCCGGTCACCTTGAATGCCCATATCGGTTATTCGGATGGCAATGCCGGGCTTGGCCCCAACGGCACCAGTATCGCGCCAACCGGCACCTATTTCGATTGGTCGCTGGGCATTGATGTTGTGCCGGTTGAAGGCCTGACGCTGTCGGTCGCCTATATCGACACCGACATCTCGGCTGCCCAGAGCGCATTCCTGCTGCCCAATTTTTCCAAATCGAACGGCGGTTTGATCGCTGATGCAGCCATCGTGTTCTCGGTTACGGCTGCGTTCTGATCGCACGCACAATTGCTGGTATCAAGGGGCGCGCTGCCGGGTTGGCAGGGCGCCCCTTTACTTTGGCCCTGCAGTTGCCGATAGGTTTCTCCCGACAACCGATAACAGGCGTGCAGGAGAGAGACGATGATGCGGATGGCGATACTGGCGGCGGGCTGCGCTGCGCTGGCATTGACCCCGGTGTCCGGGGCTGAGGCCAAAAGCCGCTACGAAGCCAGCATCACCCGCACCACTTTCGGCATCCCGCATATCGCCGCCGATACCTGGCAGGGGGTCGGATACGGGGTCGCCTATGCCTATGCCGAAGACAATCTGTGCCTGCTGGCCGAGGAATTCGCGACCGTAGCAGGCACGCGGTCGCAGCATTTCGGGCCGGAAGCCAAGGCGGTGCTGGGCTTTCAGGAGGTCGATAACCTTTCTTCCGACGTATTCTTCCGCGCGATGATCGATCTGCCGATGCTGCGCGAAGGCGCAAAGTCGCAAGGGCGCGAGGTGCTGTTGCTGGCCGAAGGTTATGTCGCGGGTTACAACCGCTTTCTCAAGGATGCCGGCGCGGAGGGTGTGCCCGCCGAATGCCGGGGCAAGGCGTGGGTGCAGCCGATCACGCTTGATGATGTGCTGCGCCTCACCGAAAAACAGATGCTGCTG
>PHEL01000020.1 GCA_002842925.1 Alphaproteobacteria bacterium HGW-Alphaproteobacteria-14 | reverse complement strand
CTGCTGTTCGATATTGCGCGCAAGCTGCCCGAAGGCAGCCAGGTCAGCCTGACCACCAGCGACAACCGGCTTGAGGTCAAGGCGGGCCGGTCGAACTTCAAGCTACCGACCTTGCCGCGCGATGATTTCCCGGTGATCGTCGAAGGCGACCTGCCGACCAGTTTTGAACTGCCCGCGAGCAAGCTTGCTGAACTGATCGATCGCACCCGGTTCGCGATTTCGACCGAGGAAACGCGCTATTACCTGAACGGCATTTTCCTGCACGTGACCGATGAAGACGAACCGCTGCTGAAAGCCGCCGCCACCGATGGCCACCGGCTCGCGCGCTTCACGCTGTCGCGCCCCGAAGGCGCCGCCGGAATGCCCGATGTGATCGTGCCGCGCAAAGCCGTGGGCGAACTGCGAAAGCTGCTCGAAGAAGCGCTCGATGGCAATGTGCTGATCGACCTGTCGGCCAGCAAGATCCGCTTTACCTTTGGTGGTGAAGGCGGCGTGGTGCTGACCAGCAAGCTGATCGATGGCACCTTCCCCGATTACAGCCGCGTGATCCCGACCGGCAATGACAAGCTGCTCAAGGTCGATCCGAAACTGTTCTTTGCTGGCGTTGACCGCGTGGCGACCATCGCGACGGAGAAAACCCGCGCGGTCAAGATCGGGCTGGATCAGGACCGCGTCACACTGTCGGTGACATCGCCCGATAACGGCACCGCGGCCGAGGAACTGGCAGCAGAATACCGCGCCGAAGGGCTGGAGATCGGCTTTAACGCCAATTACCTCAAGGATATCCTGAGCCAGATCGATTCCGACACGGTCGAATTGCATCTGGCCGACGCGGGCGCACCAACGCTGATCCGCGAAAACGAGGCAAGCCCGGCGCTCTATGTGCTGATGCCGATGCGGGTGTGACCGTTTGAAGGCCGCGCGATAGCGGCTGGCTATGCGGACAGGCTTTACGCCGCAGCCGCGGTCGGCGGACTTGGGCCGGGAGATGCGGCGATCCGTGGCAACTTGGGCGCCGAATGCACGCCAACGTCATCCCAGCGAAAGCTGGGACCTAGGGCGGAATGGCGCTGGGTTGGTTGCTGTCCAGCCCAACCGCCGTGAGTCCCGGCCTGCGCCTGGGCAGGCAAGTCCGGGACGAAGATGCGAGGAGGTCAGCTTCGGCGTCGCAACCCGAACCGCCGATTTCGGTGCAGATTTGCGCTTAGCGACCCCATCACCGCACCCAGTCCAGCCCCATTTCTTCGAAAATCTCTTTGTCCTCGGCCCAATTCTCCGATTGTTTGACGTGGAGGAACAGGTGAACTTTTACGCCCAGCACCTCGCACAATTCCTTGCGCGCCGCTTCGCCGATGGCCTTGATCCGCGCGCCGCCCTTGCCGAGCACGATCGCGCGCTGCGTTTCGCGGGCGACCACGATCTGCTGGTGGATTTCGATGCTGCCGTCCTTGCGCACCGTGTAACTTTCGGGTCGCACCGCGCTGTCATAGGGCAGTTCTTCGTGGAGCTGCTGATACAGCTGTTCGCGGGTGATCTCGGCGGCGAGCAGGCGTTCCGACGCGTCGGACACCTGATCTTCGGGATACATCCATTCAGCCTCGGGCATCATGGCCGCCAGCGCGTCTTTTAACTCCGGCACCCCGTCACCGGTCAGTGCGGAGACGAAATAGATTTCGGCAAAATCGACCTTGCCTGACAAGTCCTGCGCCAGCGCCAGCATCGGCTCCTTCTTGGCGCGGTCAACCTTGTTGAGCACCAGAATCTTGCGTTCGGGGCGGTTCGCCAGTGCCTCCAGCAGCGGTTCCAATTCGTGGCGGCGTTGCTTGATCGGATCGACCAGCAGCAGCACCGCGTCCGCCGCCTCCGCGCCTTCCCACGCGGCGCTGACCATCGCGCGGTCCAACCGGCGGCGCGGGGCAAAGATGCCGGGGGTGTCGACCAGGATCATCTGCACTTGCGCCCCGTCAACCTCGTGCAAGGCAATCCCCAGCATCCGCGCGCGGGTGGTTTGCGCCTTGGCACTGGTGATCGCGACCTTCTGGCCGACAAGCTGGTTCACCAAAGTCGATTTGCCCGCATTGGGCGCGCCAATCACAGCGATCATGCCGCATTTTTGTTTGGTCATTTCATGACTTCCTCGCCGCTGATTTTCCGCTTCGCTCCAAAGCGGCTGCGGGCGGCCGCTTGGCCTTGCGAAACCTGTCGGTTTCGATGTGGCAAATTCACTAAATCATTCAACCGAATTGCTCCAGAAAAGCCTTGGCGGCCAGCTTTTCAGCCTCGCCCTTGTTGGTGGCGGTGGCCTCGGCCTCACCGACATTGCGGACGCTGACGCGCACGGTGAAGCGCGCAGCGTGGTCAGGCCCGCTGCGCCCCACCACTTCGTAAACGGGGGTGGCGCGGCGGTTGCCTGCGGCCCATTCCTGCAACGCGCTTTTGGGGTGTTTTGACCTGCCCAAGTCGCCTTCCAGCTCGCTCGCCCACAGGCGATAGATGATCGCCTGTGCGGTATCAAACCCGTGCTGGACGAAACACGCCCCGATCAGCGCCTCCATCACATCGCCGAGGATATTGTCGCTATCCGCCCCGCCATCATCGCGCGCCTGCTTGCCGAGCCGGATATGCGCGGGCAGGCCGATCGCGCGGGCAATCCGCGCGCAGGTGGCGCCGCTGACCAGCGCGTTGAGCCGCTGTGACAGCTTGCCTTCGGGCGCATCGCCTGCGCGAAACAGCCAGCTCGCCACCGACAGGCCGAGCACCCGGTCGCCCAGAAATTCAAGCCGCTGGTAATCCTTGGAGGTTGCCGCCGCCGCGCCGCCCGATCCGTTGAAGCTGCCGTGGGTCAATGCCTCAATCCAAGGGGTCTCATCCGCCACGGCAAACCCTTGCGCGTCGAGCCAGTCGCGCGTCGCCGGGTCAAGCTTGCTCACAATCCGTCTCCGATCCGGTGCCAGCGCGCGGCGGTGAACCATGTCCACGGCTTTGCCCAATCGGCGCTGCCATCGGTTGACCATACAATGATGCTGGCACGGCCCACCAGCAGGTCTTGCGGGACAAACCCGACCGCATCGCCAGCGGCGGCCGGAAACCGGCTGTCGCGCGAATTGTCACGGTTGTCGCCCATCACGAACAATGCGCCCGCCGGGACTGTAACGGGGGCAAGCGCATCCGCCGGGGTCATCCCGAAATCGAGCACGTCAAAGCTTTTGCCGCCCGGCAAAGTTTCACGGAAACGGGCATAGCGGCAGGCCTCACCATCGTCCAACTGCAAAGGGGCGCCGCCCCATGCGCAACCGGTGTTGGGCGATCCGGCAATCAGCGCGTCAGCCATTGGTTCGCGCGCGACCGGCACGCCATTGATAGCAAGCTCCCCGGCCACAATGCTGATCGTATCACCCGGCAGGCCGATCACCCGCTTGATATAATCGCGCCCATCGACCGGGTGTTTGAAGATCACCACATCGCCGCGTTCAGGCGTGCTGGCGAACAGGCGGCCATCGGGCAGCGGCAGATCGAGGGGCAGCGAATGGCGCGAAATGCCATAGGGCCATTTGGCCGCGAGCAGGTAATCGCCGTTCATCAGCCGTGGCAGCATGCTTTCCGACGGGATCGAAAACGGCGAGAACATCACGGTGCGAAACACCAGCACTATCAGTAGCAGTTTGGCCAGAAACCAGATGAAACTGCCCCAGCTATCGCGCGCAGGCACCGCCGCGTCGGCATCACCGGGCAACACATCGCTGAGAGATTGGGTCTTAACATCCATCGCCCATGCCCTTACTCGGCTCCGCACACCTGCGCAAAGGAGAACAGTGATGAACGGATCGGGCGATGCAAACGGCAAGCCGGCAGTGGCCGAGGCTTGGTCGCGGCTGCGTTCTCTTGAACCGCGCAGGCTCTGCCAATTGTTCGCCGCTGATCCTGCGCGGCCCGCAGCGCTGACCCGGCAAATCAGCTGGCCAATCGTGCAAGGAAGCGCGGCGGAAACGGGCATGAGGATCGATTTTTCCAAAACGCATCTGGATGATGCCGCGCTCACCGCGTTTGAGGGGTTGGCCGAGTCGTGCGGGTTTGCGGCCGCGCGCGATGCGCTGTTCGATGGCGGCATCGTCAATGTCACCGAAGGCCGCGCTGCCACCCACGGCGCGCTGCGCGGCAGCGGCACGCCTGCACAGGTCGAAGAAGCCGAGGCACTGCTCGCGCGGATGGGGATGCTGGTTGAGGCGATCCATGAAGGCGCGCTGGGCGAAGTGCGCCACTGCATCGCGGTTGGCATCGGCGGATCGGCACTCGGCCCGGCGTTGGCGATTGATGCGTTGACCCGCGATCTGGCGCTGGTCGATGTCCATGTGGTGTCAAACATTGACGGGCTGGCGCTCGAACAGGCGTTTGCCGCCTGCGACCCCGAAACGACGCTGATCGCGCTCGCATCCAAAACCTTTACCACCATCGAAACGCTGACCAATGCGGAAAGTGCGTTGAAATGGCTGGCGGAAAACGGTGTCGAAGATCCCGGCGGACGGGTGATCGCGCTCACCGCCGCGCCCGAAAAGGCGGTGGAATGGGGCGTCGATGAAACCCGCGTGCTGCCGTTCCCCGAAAGTGTGGGCGGGCGCTATTCGCTGTTTTCATCAATCGGGTTTCCGATTGCGCTGGCGGTGGGGATGGAGGAATTCCGCGCGATGCTGGCGGGTGCCAAGGCGGTGGACGATCACTTCCGCAGCACCGAAGGCCGCGCCAATGCTCCGCTGCTCGCCGCTTTTGCCGATCAATATTACACCCGGCTGAAAGGCTGCCAGACCCGCGCGGTGTTCGCCTATGATGAACGGCTGGCGTTGCTGCCCGATTATCTCCAGCAACTGGAGATGGAATCCAACGGTAAAAGCGTGACCGTGGACGGCTCCCCAGTGGACGGGCCGACTGCGCCGGTGACATGGGGCGGGGTGGGCACCGATGCGCAGCACGCGGTGTTCCAGTTGCTGCATCAGGGCACGCACCTGATCCCGGTGGATTTCATCGCCAGCATCGCACCGGGGGATGAGTTGGATCCTGCACACCACCGCACACTGCTGATGAACTGCCTTGCGCAAGGCGCGGCGCTGATGGCGGGCAAGCCGTCGGACGATCCGGCGCGCGCTTATCCGGGCGACCGGCCATCAACCACCTTCCTGATAGACGATTGCGACGCGGCGGCGCTGGGCGCGCTGATCGCCTTCCACGAACAGCGCACCTTTGCCAACGCAGTGCTGATGGGGATCAACCCGTTCGACCAGTTCGGCGTGGAACTGGGCAAGGCCATCGCCAAGCAAATCGACAGCGGCGAGGGCGATTTTGACCCGTCAACCCGCGCGCTGATGGCAGCGGCGGGGTTGTGAAAAACTGGTCGTGGTTTGTTTGAAAAACTGACATTCCTTGCTAAACATACGCTTGGAAGGAAACAATGATGCCAGAAAATTGGCTTGAAAAGACTTCTCAGCCAAAAGCACCGCCGACAACGAACAATGGCGGTGGAGCCTCCTCGCAGCCGCGAGCGCCGTCGGATGCCGGTCCCAAAAGCCCCCCTCCGCCGCCCAAACGCTAAAACGCTCTCCTATTGAGCGTTGGGAGGTATTTCCTCGGTGGATTTTGCCTTTTTCGGCATCCGGCCCAGCAGCCGAATGTCAACCCTTTTCACTTGGTCCGCGGGAATGTAGGTAATGCGCCACCCCTCCTCAGCATCGAAGACGTCTTCGTGCACTAATGCCGTGTGATCGGGCCGGATTTCGTCAGTGACATAAAGTGCAATGCTTCCATCAAGGCCATAAAGACATGGCCCATATGGGGCACCCGCGAAAAGTCGTGTATTGCTACAGTGCAACATCCGACCATCTTCCAAATCGACGCTTATTTGCGAGTGAGGAAAGTTCGTGCCTTCAGCTGTCAATGAAATCCATGCGGATGGAAGATCGTCCGACCACGTGACATCTGATTGACGAAGTATTGAGCGTGACCACTTCATTCCAAACTTGCGCCAGAACACGCCGACCATGATTGGCATTAAGAAAGCGAAAGCCGTGAGCCAGAACGGGTGGGATATGGGCAAGCCTAAGGTAGCAGTCGCCGCTATCCCAAAGGCCAGTGTTCTAAAGACAGCATCCGTCGTGTTGTGGTGCTGACGTATGCCCGCATACGCGATTAAATAGGCCAGATAGCCGCTGCCGAGCGAGATTTGAATGGCGAATGGCAGTTTGAGCAAATCAATTGGCATGTAGTATCTGTACCTGACTTGTTCGGTAGGTGCCTAGGGCGAAAAGGCATTCATAGATTGACTTTCCCCACATTCACGCCCATCTGCCCGCCATCGAAGCGCGCTAGCCATGCGTGAAGCGGCGGAAAACTAAAAAACATCCGCCCCGGCCGCGCCTCGGTTTTATCCCAAGACTTCCCTTTTCACGCGGGCGGTTTCAACCCCCGCGCCGCGCACCCGCTTTGGGTTTCGCGCGCCGCAGATTATTTGCGAGTTTTTACCACATGACGACTTTTGCTGAACTCGGGCTGTCGCAGCCCGTGCTCCAGGCCCTTGATATGAAGGGCTATACTACCCCCACCCCAATCCAGGAACAGGCCATTCCGGCCGTTCTCAAGGGCCGCGATCTGCTCGGCATTGCGCAGACCGGCACCGGCAAGACCGCCGCGTTCATGCTCCCCAGCATTGACCGGCTGCGCGAATCCGACAAGCAGATCCCGTTCAAATCCTGCCGCATGCTGGTGCTGGCGCCAACCCGCGAACTCGCGGTTCAGATCGCCGACAGTGCCAAGGATTACGGCGCGCTGGCCGGCCTCAAGGTGCAATGCATCGTCGGCGGCACGTCGGTCGGCAAGGATCGTAACAAGCTGCATCGCGGCACCGATATCCTCGTCGCCACGCCGGGCCGCTTGCTCGATCTGATCGAACAGAAAGCGCTGAACCTCAACGGTATCGAAGTGCTGGTGCTCGACGAAGCGGATCAGATGCTCGACCTCGGCTTCATCCACGCGCTGCGCAAGATCCGCGACATCACCCCCAAGGATCGCCAGACGCTGTTCTTCAGCGCCACCATGCCCAAGGCGATCAAGGAACTGGTCAGCGGGTTCTGCAACAATCCGGTGCAGGTCTCCGTCACCCCGCAAAGCACCACGGCAGAGCGGATCGAACAATATCTGTTCATGGTGCAGCAGGATGAAAAGCTGTCCTTGCTCGAAATGATCCTCAAGGGACGGCACGCTGTCCCCGGCACGATTGAACGCGTACTGATCTTCACCCGCACCAAACACGGTGCTGACCGGGTGGTAAAGCGGCTGGAACA
The DNA here is from genome assembly GCA_002842925.1 of Alphaproteobacteria bacterium HGW-Alphaproteobacteria-14. GTDB lineage: Bacteria > Pseudomonadota > Alphaproteobacteria > Sphingomonadales > Sphingomonadaceae > Erythrobacter. The sequence continues at coordinate 14,987 of PHEL01000020.1, read as the reverse complement.
GTCCGGGATCGAAGCCAACGCGATCCACGGCAACAAATCGCAACCGCAACGCCAGCGTGCGCTCGACGAATTCCGCAAGGCCCGCGTGCCGGTGCTGATCGCCACCGACGTGGCCGCGCGCGGGATTGATATTCCCGGCGTTTCCCACGTCATCAATTACGAACTGCCCAACGTGCCCGAACAATATGTCCACCGCATCGGGCGCACCGCGCGCGCGGGCAAGGACGGGGTGGCGATTGCCTTTTGTGCCGAGGATGAACGCGCCTATCTCAAAGATATTCGCAAGGTCACTGGCGCAGAGCTGGAACGTCTGACGCTGCCCGACAATTTCCGCGCCGTGGTTGAAGGCGAAGGCCCGACCAAGCCTGCCGCCCGCGTCCCGATGAAGCGCGTCAATCCGCGCCCATTGGGCCAGCGTCCGCAGGGTGATCGCAAGCCTCATGGTGAGAATCGGGGAGAGCGCCGCCCGGATGGCGAACGTCGCCCGCAGCAAGGCGAACGCCGCGCGGATGGCGAACGTCGCCCGCAAGGTGATCGCAAACCGCAGCAGGCTGCGGGATCAGGCCGTCCCGGTGGGAGCGGCGGTGGTGATCGCCGTCATCCCGGTGGCGGTGCGCGTCCTTCGGGCAATGGCGGCGGCGGCGGCAATCGTGGTCGGGGTCGTCCCGGCGGCGGCGGGGGCGGTCGCCCGCGTTCGGTCAACGCCTGATTGCTTTTTTGGGGTGGGGGGAGCCTTCGGCGCCCCGTCAGAGCGGGCTGCGTTGAAATCTGACGCAGGTCGCCCGCGCGATCCTTTGTTGCCGCATCGAAAAATGCAGAAAACCGGTTCCCACGTTTCAGCACGATGCTCTAAACAAAAGAAATTGCAGCTTTTTGCGCGTCGATGGTTGCCGCCATCGACGCGTTTCGCCATATGCGGCCCGTGACCGACGGGAGCAGCGCAATGGCCGACGACTTTGACTATGATCTCTTCACCATCGGGGCAGGATCGGGCGGCGTGCGCGCCAGCCGGGTTGCCGCAGCGCACGGCGCGCGGGTGGCTGTGGCCGAGGAATACCGGGTCGGCGGCACTTGCGTGATCCGCGGCTGTGTGCCCAAGAAGATGCTCGTCTACGGCGCCAACTTTGCCGAGGATCTGGAAGACGCCAAACAATTCGGCTGGACGATCGAGGGTAAAAGCTTTGACTGGGTCAAGCTGCGCGACAGTGTGCAGGCCGACGTCAATCGCCTCGAAGGCCTCTATGGCCAGACGCTCAGCAACCACAATGTCACTGTCTATGATGAACGCGCGACCATCACCGGCGATCACCAGGTCACGCTGGCGAGCGGCAAGGTCATCACCGCCAGATATATCCTGATCGCCACGGGCGCGCGTCCGATGGTTCCCGATTTTCCCGGAAACGAACACGTCATCACCTCGAACGAGGCGTTCCATCTCGACGCCATCCCGCAACGCATCCTGATCGCGGGCGGGGGCTATATCGCCAATGAATTCGCCGGGATATTCAACGCTTTCGGCAGCAAGGTGACGATTGCCAACCGTTCGAACACAATTTTGCGCGGCTATGATGACAGCGTGCGTGACCGCTTGCTGCAAATCTCGCTGACCAAGGGGATCGAATTCTGTTTCCACACCGAGTTTGAATCTGTCGAAAAGCGCGATGATGGCAGCCTCAGGGTAAAGCTGACCGGGCAGGATGCGCGCGTGTTTGATGTTGTGATGGTGGCGACCGGGCGCATCCCCAATGTCGATGGGCTGGGGCTGGAAACCATCGGCGTTGCAACCGGGCGCAAGGGTGAAATCGTGGTCGATGCCTTCAGCCGCACCAATCTCGATTACGTCTATGCCGTGGGCGATGTCACCGACCGGGTGCAACTCACCCCGGTCGCCATTCGCGAGGGGCAGGCGTTTGCCGACAGCGTGTTCGGCGGGGTTGAACCTTACGCGGTCGATCATTCCTGCGTGCCCAGCGCGGTGTTCAGCCATCCGCCCATCGCTGCGGTCGGCATGACCGAAGCCGAAGCGCGCGACACTCTTGGCGCGATAAAGGTCTATCAGGCCGATTTCCGCCCGATGAAAAACGTCGTATCCGGGTGCAACGAACGCAGCCTTTACAAGATGATTGTCGATGCGGCGAACGACCGGATCGTGGGGCTGCACATGATCGGCCCCGAAGCGCCCGAAATCATGCAGGCGGCCGCGGTGGCGGTGAAGGCGGGTCTGACCAAGGCCGATTTCGATGCCACGGTGGCGATCCATCCGACGATGGCGGAAGAACTGGTGCTGTTCAAATAGGCGCTTGCGGGCCAAACCGCGCCGGAGTGAACAGTGCCGCCGCAAGGCCCGCCGCCGCGCAGTCTTCGGGGAAGGGCAGGCCCAGCGCCGCCGCCTCGGCAATGCGTGACAGCGCGGGTGCGGTCTGGAAGCCGTAACCGCCTTGGCCGGCACACCATACGAACCCCGGCGCGCCTGCCGCGTGGCCGATCACCGGCAATTCGTCGGGCGCAAAGCTGCGCAGGCCCGCCCAGCTATGGCTGATGCGCCTGATTGAAAGCGTGGTGGCCTGTTCTACCTGATCAGCGGCAATGGCGATGTCGATCTCTTCACTCGCGGCATCGCAGGGGGCGGACGGGGTTTGATCCATGCTCGATGCCAGCAATTGCCCCCGGCCTTCGGGCAGCAGGTAGAATCCTTCGCCCACTGTCTTGGTGAAAGGCCAGAGCCGCACGTCCTCACCCTCAGGCGCCGCAAAGGAAATCACCGTCCGGCGGCGCGGCTCGATGCCGATCGGGGTGACGCCTGCCATCCGGGCGATTTCATCCGCCCAGGCGCCCGCTGCGTTGACCAGCAGCGGCGCGGTGAAGCCACCCACCGCCGTATCGACCCGCCAGCCGCCGTTCGTCTGCCCAATTGCGCTGACCCGCGCTCCGGTGACCAGTTCACCGCCTGCCGCGCGCAATTCTGCCAAATGCGCCTGCAACATCGCGTGGGTATCCAGCTTCAGCGAGCTGTGATCGACCATCGCTGCATGGCAGGCATCAAGCCTCAAGACCGGTAGCAACCCGCGCGCTTCTTCGCCGCTGATCCGCGCACAATCCGAGCCATATTGCCGATGGACATTCTCCAGCGCATCCAGCGCCGAAAGCTGTTCCGCCGTCGCAATATGCAACGCCGGGTGCCGCACTCCGACGGCGGTGAGCGCAGGGAGGCTGATCGCGGTCAGCGCGCGAACGATCTGATCGCCCAACCCGTAATGCGCAAAGGCGACGCTGCGGCCTGAGGCATGGTAACCGGGCGCGCTTTCGCCCTCCAGCACCACCACGCGGCCATGCGCCGCCAGTCGCGCCGCCAGCGATAGCCCTGCGATTCCGCCGCCGATCACGACCATGTCTGCCGTCTGCATCAATCCCTCGTCTGTTCAACCCGCCATTTTTGCCACGTTGACGCTGCGCGCTGGCTAAGGCAACGCAAATTGCGACAGCAACAACAGGGGAAGCCCGTGTCCGCCAATATCGCCGAAATGGAACGTCGCCGCGAAGCCGCCTGCATGGGTGGCGGGGTCAAGCGCATCGATGCGCAGCACGCCAAGGGCAAACTGACCGCGCGCGAACGGCTTGACGTGCTGCTCGACGAAGGCAGCTTTGAGGAGCTGGACACCTATGTCGAGCATGACTGCATCGACTTTGGCATGGAAACCCAGCGCATCCCCGGAGACGGGGTAGTGACCGGCAGCGGCACGATCAACGGGCGCTTGGTTTACGTGTTCAGCCAGGATTTCACCGTGTTCGGCGGATCGCTGTCCAAGCGGCACGCGGAGAAGATCTGCAAGGTGATGGACACCGCGATGAAAGTCGGCGCGCCGGTGATCGGCCTCAACGATTCGGGCGGCGCGCGGATTCAGGAAGGCGTCGCGTCGCTGGGTGGCTATGCCGAGGTGTTCCAGCGCAATGTGCTTGCGAGCGGCGTGGTGCCGCAGATCAGCCTGATCATGGGGCCGTGCGCGGGCGGGGCGGTGTATTCTCCGGCCATGACCGACTTCATCTTCATGGTGAAGGACAGCTCCTACATGTTCGTGACCGGGCCGGATGTGGTGAAAACCGTCACCAACGAGGTCGTGACGCAGGAGGAGTTGGGCGGCGCGATTACCCACACGACCAAGACCAGCGTGGCCGACCTGGCCTATGATAATGATATCGAGGCGCTGCTGGCGACTCGGCGGTTTTTCGATTTTCTGCCGCTGTCGAACCGCGAAGAACCCCCGGTGCTGCCGGTGGGAGACGCGTATGACCGGCTCGACATGAGCCTCGACACGCTGATCCCCGATAATGCCAACCAGCCCTATGATATGCACGAAGTCATCGCCAAGGTGCTGGACGAGGGCGATTTCTTCGAGATTCAACCGGCCCACGCAGGCAATATCCTGTGCGGGTTTGGCCGCGTCGAAGGCCGCACCGTGGGTGTGGTGGCGAACCAGCCGATGGTGCTGGCGGGCTGCCTCGACATCAATTCATCAAAGAAAGCCGCGCGGTTTGTGCGGTTCTGCGATGCGTTTGAAATCCCGATCCTGACCTTTGTGGACGTCCCCGGCTTCCTCCCCGGCACCGCGCAGGAGCTGGGCGGCATCATCAAACACGGCGCGAAGCTATTGTTCGCCTATGCCGAGGCGACCGTGCCCAAGATCACCGTCATCACCCGCAAGGCTTACGGCGGGGCGTACGACGTGATGGCGAGCAAGCACCTGCGCGGTGACTTGAACTACGCGTGGCCCACGGCGGAAATCGCAGTGATGGGCGCGAAAGGCGCGGTGGAGATCATCTTCCGACAGGACCGCGACAACCCCGCAAAGATTGCGGAAAAGACCAAGGAATACGAAGACCGCTTCGCCAACCCTTTCGTGGCGGCATCGCGGGGGTATATTGACGATGTGATCCACCCGCATTCCACGCGGCGGCGGATCGCGCTCGGGCTACGCAAGCTGCGGACGAAGCAGTTGGAGAACCCTTGGAAGAAGCATGACAATATTCCACTGTGATGAGTATTCAGACCAAAGATAACCTTGAGCTTCGTGCGGTGCAGGCTGCCGAGGCTTCGGTTGTTCAAGCGGATAGGGCTGTCGATGTATCAATCGCTTCCGCTGCTATCAGCGTTGTCGCATTCATCGCGTTACTGATTACGATTCTCCAAGGGCGCGCAGCACTACGCCGCGCGGCAGAGGCTAACACCATTGCTTCTGACTCGATGAAGAGGCAGCTTCGAGCGTATCTGTCTGTTGAACCGCACGGTGTGCAAATTCCCGAGCCTGGCTGGATCAGTGTGCCGATTTCGATGGAGAACAACGGCAATACACCGGCGACTGACTTGGAAGTTGCAGGTGACGTAATTCTGCTGGTTGGCGACCCGAGAGAGTTCAATCCAGCGACAGACGGACGAATAACTGATGAAACCCTGACTTCGGAAAACGCGATTGGCCCTCACGTGAAGCGGTTTCACTACGCCAAGGTGCCAGACGATTTTATCGGAGAGCATAGAATGGCAATTCATTCAGGTGATGCCGCCATCGTTCACTACGGCTGGATCGCCTACACAGACGTGTTCGGAGATAGGCACCGAACCAATTTTGCGTTCTATCATCGAGGCCCTGAGTTGAATGACGTTGAAAGCAAGCGTTGTCGATTTGGGAACAATGCGACTTAAGGAAAGCACATGAAACTCGGACGCTTGAACCACATCGGGGTCGCCACGCCCTCCATCGCCGACAGCATCGCCTTCTACCGCGACGTCATGGGCGCGACCAAGATCCATGACCCCTTCGACCTTGAGGAGCAGGGCGTGAAGGTCTGCTTCGTCGATACCCCCGGCGCGGATGGCGCGATGAACGGCACGCAGATCGAACTGATCGAGCCGCTGGGGGAAAACTCCACGCTCGCGAGTTTTCTCGCCAAGAACCCGCTGGGCGGGCAGCATCATCTGTGCTTTGAAGTGCCTGATATTGCGGAAGCGCGCACCGCGTTCGAAGAACTCGGCAAGCGCATCCTCGGCCCCACGCGCATCGGCGCGCACGGCACCCCTATCTTTTTCGTCCATCCCAAGGACATGCAGGGCATGCTGACGGAGATCATGGAAACGCCCAAGGAAGGCAGCGACTGGTCGAATTGAAGCTGGCCGGACGTCGCGCGTCGTAACGGACTTGCCACCACCTTCCACCCGCGCCACAAGTTGCGAAACGAAACCTTAGGGAGAGAGCCCGTGTCCTACGAAACCATCACCGTCGAGCGCGACGGCCCGCTGCTGACCATCACCCTCAACCGGCCCGAACGCCTCAACGCCATGGGCCCGCAGATGGCGGATGAAATCGGGCTGGCGTTCTATGACATCGGCGATGCGCGCGCGGTATTGATCACCGGCGAAGGCAAGGGCTTTTGTTCGGGCGCCGATCTTGCAGCGCGCGGCGATACCAGCGTGGTGACGGGCAAAGGCGGCAGCCACAAGGCGCTGAACAATCACTATAACCCCGCGATCAACCACCTGATCCGCGCCGAAGTGCCGGTGATCTGCGCGGTCAACGGCCCGGCAGCGGGCGTTGGGTGCAGCCTTGCCCTGGCAGCGGACTTCACCATCGCCGGACGCAGCGCCTATTTCCTGCAAGCCTTCGTCAATATCGGTCTTGTTCCCGATGGCGGATCGACCTGGCTGCTCGCCCGCGCGATTGGCCGCGCGCGCGCCACGCGGATGATGATGCTGGGCGAGAAAATATCGGGCGAACAGGCCGAGGAATGGGGCCTGATCTACAAATGCGTCGATGATGCCGACCTGATGGCCGAAGCCCGCGCGCTGGCCACGAAACTGGCGAACGGGCCGACCATCGCCTACGCCCATATGAAGCGCAACATCGCGACCGCGCTGGATGGCTCGCTCCAGCAGGTGTTGCTGGCCGAAGCCGAAGCGCAGCGCGTGGCAGGCGCCACGGCCGACGCGATGGAGGGCGGGATGTCGTTCCTGCAAAAGCGCAAGCCCGCGTTCAAGGGGGTATAACGCCCCAATCGTCACCCCAGCGGTTGCGAAGCCCAACCGAAGGTTGAAAGCTGGGGCCTAGGGCCGCCGGAGATGCCAGCTTTCGCTGGCATGACGGATATGCTTAGGGAACAGACATGACCGACAAACCCACCCCCGCCGACTGGAAAGCGCTCGCCGCCAAGGAGGTGAAGGGCCGCGACCTCACCTGGCAAACGCCCGAAGGTTTCGCGATCAAACCGCTCTATACGGCGGAAGATCACGCCGGGTTCGACCCCGGCCTGCCCGGCTTTGCACCCTTCACACGCGGGGTGAAAGCATCGATGTATGCGGGCCGTCCGTGGACGATCCGGCAATATGCGGGCTTTTCCACCGCCGAGGAATCGAACGCCTTCTACCGCCGCAATCTGGCGATGGGGCAGAAGGGGCTGTCGGTGGCCTTCGATCTGGCCACCCACCGGGGCTATGATTCCGATCACCCGCGCGTGGTCGGCGATGTCGGCAAGGCGGGGGTGGCGATCGATACGGTCGCGGATATGCAGATCCTGTTCGACCAGATCCCGCTCGATTCCATGTCGGTTTCCATGACGATGAACGGCGCGGTGATCCCGGTGCTGGCCTTCTTCATCGTCGCGGCGGAACGTCAGGGCGTGTCGCAGGACAAGCTCGAAGGCACGATCCAGAACGACATTCTCAAGGAGTTCATGGTTCGCAACACCTATATCTACCCGCCCGAACCTTCGATGCGGATCATTTCGGACATCATCGCATATACCTCGGCCAACATGCCGAAATTCAATTCGATTTCGATCAGCGGCTACCATATGCACGAGGCCGGAGCGACGGCGGTGCAGGAGCTTGCTTTCACCATTGCTGACGGCAAGGAATACGCCCAGCGGGCGATGAACGCGGGCCTCGATATCGACGCCTTCGCCGGGCGGCTGTCGTTCTTCTTCGGCATCGGCATGAACTTCTTCATGGAGATCGCCAAACTGCGCGCCGCGCGCACGCTGTGGTATCGGGTGATGGACGGGTTGGGGGCGAAGGATGAACGCTCCAAGATGCTGCGCACCCACTGCCAGACGAGTGGCGTCAGCTTGCAGGAGCAAGACCCCTACAACAACGTCATCCGCACCACGGTCGAAGCCATGGCGGCGGTGCTGGGCGGCACCCAGTCGCTGCACACCAATGCGCTGGACGAAGCGATTGCGCTCCCCACCGATTTCAGCGCCCGCATCGCGCGCAACACGCAATTGGTGCTGCAAGAGGAAAGCGGCATCTGCAATGTCGTCGATCCGCTCGGCGGCTCGCACTATATCGAGGCGCTGACCGCAACGCTGGTTGAACAGGCCGAAGCGATGATGGCCGAGGTCGATGCGGCAGGCGGCATGACCGCCTTTGTCGCCACCGGCGCGCCCAAGGCCGCGATCGAACGCGCGGCGGCGGAAAAGCAGACCGGCATCGACAAGGGCGAGACGGTGATCGTCGGGGTCAACAAGTATCGCAAGGAAAGCGAAGACGCGCTCGAGACGCTGGAGGTCGATAACCAGATGGTGCGCACGGGGCAGATCGCCCGCCTCGCCAAGGTGCGCGAAGGGCGCGACGAGGCCGCGTGCCGCGCGGCTCTGGCGGCGCTGACGGCAGGCTGTGCGGAAGGCGCGAATGTGCTGGCACTGGCGGTGGAAGCCGCGCGCCAAGACGCGACCTTGGGTGAGATTTCCTCGGCGATGGAGGAAGTCTTCGGCCGTCACGATGCGACCCCGTCTCCGGTCAGCGGGGTCTATGCCAGTGCCTATGAATTCGACCGCCGCTGGGCGCAAGTGACGGACGGCGTGGAAGCCGTGGGCCGCCGCCTTGGCCGCAAGCCCCGCATCATGATCGCCAAGATGGGACAGGACGGCCATGATCGCGGCGCGAACGTGATTGCGTCTGCGTTCTCGGATATGGGCTTCGATGTGGTCTCCGGCCCGCTGTTCCAGACCCCTGAGGAGAGCGCCGCGATGGCGCTGGATAAGGACGTTGACGTGGTCGGCGCCTCGAGCCTTGCCGCAGGCCACAAGACCCTGATCCCTGAGCTGATCCGCCTGCTGCGCGAAGCCGGGCGCGGCGATATCAAGGTCACCGCAGGCGGCGTGATCCCCCCGCAGGACTACGACTACCTGCGCGAGGCAGGGGTGCAGGGGATTTACGGGCCGGGGAGCAATGTGGTGGAGTGCGCGGCGGATATTCTGGTGCTGCTCGGCCACAATATGCCGCCGGTGGGTGAGGGGCTGGGGGAAGGGGAGTGAATGATGAAATTTATTAAACAAATCATCTGCCTAACCGCATTTTTTGGTGTGCCTGCGGCGGCGGCTGCGCAAAATGAATTGCAGTTTGTGCCTCCTGTAGCGGTCTTACTCGAACCTGTCGGAATTGAGCGGGGGCTGGATGAATTCGAGGCGACCTGCCTTGCACCGAATTTTGATCTTGAGCTTACCCAAGAGGCCGTTCGAAAATCGCAGTTGATATATTATGCGGAACCAATGTTCGAAGATCCCGTAGTCAGGGAACAGCGCTGGAATAGCGAACAAGCGATCCTGACGCTGCAATTGCCTGTCGATGCCGGACGCGATGGGGCGCAGTTGCCGCGTTGCGGAGCGAATATGGTAACTGATGTGCGCCAGCCCCCGCAACTAATTCTGGACCAGATCAGATCGCGTATAGTGCGCTATTTTCCCGCCGCAGAAATCGCTGATGGAACCAATCCCTATTCGCTGGCGTGGCGCGGAGATGGCGATATTTCCTATGAGGTCGATCTGATCGCGATCGTCGACGACGGCATGACAGACGATCTTCAAATCACTATTGTCCGGCTGTCTGAAGAAGGGCGGCGGATGGAAGCTTGGGTCCGATGCAAATTGCAGGAACAGGACCAGTGTTGAAAAGATGCACAGCGGATATGCTGCGGCCACAATATGCCGCCGCTGGGTGAAGGGCTGGGCGAAGGGCTGGACGAGGCGGCGGAGTAGCGTCTACTCCCTCGTCATTGCGAGCGGAGCGAAGCAATCCAGCTTCTGACGTTGCCGCATAATTAAATGGCAGTTGATGGATTGCCGCGTCGCCTGCGGCTCCTCGCAATGACGAAGGAGGCGCTGGGATGAGCTTGGCCAAACGTCCTCTTTTGACAGGTTGCCAGAAGTTGGGGTGCGCGCTCTATGCCGTATTCGCACTTTCCGTCTGTCTTGTGATTTGGCCGATCAGTTCGACGCCTCCTTGGTATATTTTTCCCACTATCCCATTGGCTTTGATTGTCGGTGGGATCGCAATGTTGAGAATGTTCATTCAAAATGACTGAAATCCGCACCGACTGGACCCGCCCCGAAATCGCAGCCCTCTTCGACCTGCCGTTCACCGAGCTGCTGTTTCAGGCGGCCAGCGTCCACCGCGAATATCACCCCGCGACCGAAGTCCAGCTGTGCACCCTGCTCAGCATCAAGACCGGCGGGTGCCCTGAGGATTGCGGCTATTGCTCGCAATCGGTGAAGGCGGACAGCGGCGTCGAGGCGACCAAACTGATGGATGTGCAGGCCGTGCTCCAGCGCGCGGCGCAGGCGAAGGATGCGGGCTCGCAGCGCTTCTGCATGGGCGCCGCGTGGCGCAATCCCAAGGACCGCGATATGCCCGCGATTGTCGAGATCGTGAAAGGCGTCCGCGCCATGGGGCTGGAGACCTGCATGACGCTGGGGATGCTCGCGCCGCATCAGGCCGAGATGCTGGCCGAGGCGGGGCTGGATTACTACAACCACAATATCGACAGCTCGCCGGAGTATTACGAGCGCGTCATCTCGACCCGCGACTTCCAGTGCCGGCTCGATACGCTGGGTCACGTGCGCAAGGCGGGGATCAATGTGTGCAGTGGCGGGATTGTCGGCATGGGCGAGACGCGCGAGGATCGGGTGGGGTTCATCCACACGCTCGCCACCCTGCCGCAGCATCCCGAAAGCGTGCCGGTCAATGCGCTGGTGCCGGTCAAGGGCACGGTGCTGGGCGATATGTTACTGGAGGATCGCGTCAGAAAGTGGGAACCGGTTTCTGACAACAGCGATCCGACCAACAAGAACACTACGCCGCTCGCCAAGATCGACGATATCGAGTTCGTCCGCACGGTCGCGGTCGCCCGCATCACCATGCCGCGTTCGATGGTGCGGCTGTCGGCGGGGCGCGAATCGATGTCAGAGGCGACGCAGGCGCTGTGCTTCCTTGCAGGCGCGAATTCGATCTTCACCGGCGACAAGCTGCTGACCGCCCCCAATGCGGGTGACGACAGCGACGGCGCACTGTTTGCCAAGCTGGGTCTGACCGCGCTCAAGGGCGAGGAACCTGCACGGGCCTGCAAGGCGATGGAGGCGGCAGAGTGAAATGACCCTCGGCTTTTCGGTCGACAACTTGCTCCCCAAGGCGCGCGGAGGCGGGCAGCTGCGCATGGGGCTGGTCAAGCTGGAGGAGCGCGACTGGCTCCAGCCTGCGCCTGATCTGGCGGCGCGCGCGGCGGGGTTTGCCGACTGGCCGGACGGGGTGCAAGTGACGCCCGAAGTCGAGGCAGCGGGCCGCGAGCTGGCGGCGATGCTGGGTGTCCCCGGCGCGCTCCCCGAGGCCGCGCTGGCGGTTCATGAAGACCTGTGCCTGCTGACCAAACGTGAGGGCGAGGAGGTTTACCGCCTGATCGGCGCTGCGGTGGCATGGCCTTCGGACTGGCACCCGGGCGAGAAAATCGGCCTGCCCCTGCGCGCGCTCCATGCGCCCATCGCGGGATACGAGGAGCACCTCGCCACCGGGGTCGATCGTTTCATGGAGACGTTGCGTCCCGGCCCGATCTACGCGCGCTGCAACTGGTTCATCGCGGCCACCGGTGCGCGCCGCTGGCTCCCCGACCGGCCCCCGCACGAAGCCTTCGCCCACGTCACGCCCAACAACGCTGGCGAGACGCTGTTCGTGCGCTCCGAACGCCAGACGCTGCGCCGCCTGCCGCAGACGGGCGCGATTCTGTTCACCATCGGGATTTACGTGGAGCCGCTCGGCAGCCTCTCCCATGCCAATATCTCCATGCTGGGCAAGGCCGTGCAAACACTTGTCAGCGGCGAAGGTGACCGCAGGGGCGCGCCCGCCTATGCTGACAGCCTTGTCGCCTACGCCCAAAGGAACGCCGCATGATCGCCTCGCTGCTCCTTCCGCTGCTGATGCAATCGGCTGAACCGCCTGTTCCCAGCTGGAACTGTGAAGATCCACGCCATCAGCAGGAAATGAACTCGTGCGCCGCGCGCGATTTCGAAGTCGCGGACGAACGTCTCAACGCGCAGTGGCCCATCACCGCCGCCGCGATGAAGGCCCGCGATGCCGATTTCGCCGCCTATGGGGCGAATGAATATGACACCCGCGAAGGCTATTTTGAAAGCCTGCTCGAATCTCAACGCGGCTGGCTGCGGTATCGCGATGCGCATTGCCGGGTTGAGGGGTATTACGCACGCGGCGGCAGCTTGGAACCGCTGCTGGTATCAACCTGCAAAGCGCGCCTTACCCGGATGCGCACCGAGGAATTGCGCGCGCTGATCGAAACAGAGCGCTGAAGCCCCAAATCCGCTGGCTTGCAGGCACCGACATCAGGCGGCATAGCCCGGTGACAAGATAACGCATCTGCACGAGAGGTTTCGCCTTGTTCTCGAAAATCCTGATTGCCAACCGGGGCGAGATCGCCTGCCGGGTTATCACCACCGCCCGCAAAATGGGGATCAAGACCGTCGCGGTCTATTCCGATGCCGATGCCCGCGCGCCCTTTGTGGGACTCGCGGACGAGGCGGTGCATATCGGGCCTTCGCCTGCGGCGGAGAGCTACCTCGTCGCGGACAAGATCATCGCCGCGTGCAAGCAGACGGGCGCTGAGGCCGTGCACCCCGGCTATGGCTTCCTGTCCGAACGCACCTCCTTTGCCGAGGCGCTGGCAGCCGAGGGCATCGCCTTTATCGGCCCGCCGGTGGGCGCGATTGCCGCGATGGGGGACAAGATCGAATCCAAGAAACTCGCCCTGAAGGCGGGCGTCAATGTCGTCCCCGGCTTTGTCGGCGAAATCGAGGATACCGAACACGCGGTGCGCATCTCGAACGAGATCGGCTATCCGGTGATGATGAAGGCCAGCGCCGGCGGCGGGGGCAAGGGGATGCGGCTTGCCTATAACGAGGCCGACGTGCGCGAAGGCTTTGAGGCGACCAAGCGCGAAGGGCTGAACTCCTTCGGTGATGACCGCGTGTTCATCGAGAAGTTCATCCTGGGCCCGCGCCACATCGAAATCCAGATCCTCGGCGACCAGCACGGCAATATTCTCTATCTGAACGAGCGCGAATGCTCGATCCAGCGCCGCCACCAGAAGGTGGTCGAGGAAGCGCCGTCGCCCTTCGTCACGCCCAAGATGCGCAAGGCGATGGGCGAGCAATGCGTCGCCCTCGCGCGCGCCGTGGGGTATTATAGCGCAGGCACGGTCGAACTGATCGTTTCCGGCGCGGACCCGACCGGGGAGAGTTTCTACTTCCTCGAAATGAACACGCGGCTTCAGGTCGAACACCCGGTGACAGAGGCGATTACCGGGGTCGATCTGGTCGAACAGATGATCCGCGTGGCGGCGGGTGAGAAACTCGCGTTGACGCAGAATGATATCGGGATTGATGGCTGGTCAATCGAAAACCGCGTCTATGCCGAAGACCCCTATCGCGGGTTTCTGCCGTCAACCGGACGACTGGTGCAGTATTCGCCGCCGCTGCCGGGTTGGACCGAGGACGAAACCGTGGCGGGCATGGCGCGGCGCGGGGTCGCGCGCGGCACCGGCAGCGTTCGCGTCGATGACGGGGTTTACGAAGGCGGCGAAGTTTCACGCTTCTACGATCCGATGATCGCCAAGCTGATCACCTGGGCACCCACCCGCGATGAGGCGGCAGATTTGCAGATCGAGGCGCTCGATAATTTCCGGATCAAGGGGCTGGGGCACAATATCGATTTCCTCAGCGCGATCATGCAGCACCCGCGCTTTCGTGCGGGCGAGTTGACGACGGGCTTCATCGCTGAGGAATATCCCGATGGCTTCCACGGGGCGGCGACTTCGGAGGATTTCCGCCGCATTCTCGCCGCCGTGTGCGCGGGCAACGAGGCCACCTTGCAGGCGCGCGCTCGCCGCATTTCGGGCCAGCTTGATGGGCCGCTGCCCGTGACGAGCGAATGGCTGGTGAAGCTGGGTGATGAGCGATTCGAGGTCGTGCTGGGCGATGGCCATGCCATGGTTGATGGCGTGCGGGTGGATGGTGCCTGCGACTGGCTGCCCGGCATGGTGCAGGCCCAAGCGACCGGCAAGGTTGGCGATGGGCCTGAGGTGCGCTTCGGCCTGATCGTCGAGCGGATCGGCAACCAGTGGAAGGTCACGACGCGCGGCGCAGGCCACACTGCGCTGGTGCTGCCGCTGCGGCTGGCGCGGCACGAATCGCTGATGATCGAAAAGGTGCCGCCTGACCTGTCGCGCTTCCTCATCTGCCCGATGCCGGGGATGCTGGTGAAACTGCACGTTGCGACAGGCGAAACGGTGCAGCCGGGTCAGCCGCTCGCCACGGTCGAAGCGATGAAGATGGAAAACATCCTGCGCGCCGAAAAAGAAGGCGTGATCGCCAAAATCAACGCGGCAGAAGGCGAAAGCCTGGCAGTGGATGCGGTGATTCTGGAGTTGGAGTAGCACGGCTTTCCTACCGGCGGGGGCGAGTGCAATATCTCGCGGAATTGGGGCGTGGCTAAAGGGTGTGGCGAAATTCAGTCAACGCATTGGGAAACAAGGGAAGTAGGGCAATTTTGGGGTTAGGCTCGACTCATACCAAGTCCCATTGATTAGAACCCATGCGCCCATTGGCGCAGGCCGATGGACATGATGCGCCACGGCTGATCGACGAGTTTGTTCCAGGCGAAGCAG
>PHEL01000170.1 GCA_002842925.1 Alphaproteobacteria bacterium HGW-Alphaproteobacteria-14 | reverse complement strand
CAGCCATCACAAACCTCCTTCGGCTCGCGACTCTGAATCAGAAAATCAGCCCCATGGGAATCCCCTTAATGAGTCAGGATCAATGGGACTTGGTATTAGACCCCTTCCAGACCCCACCTAGACCCCCGCTAGACCCCGTCCAGGTTCGCCCAGACCCCGCCTTGCCCCGGCTGGATTGCTCGCATATTTCTCGCAGACAAAGAAAAACGGCGGGGATTGCTCCCCGCCGTCGTTCATTTTCACCGTGCCGAAGCTTAACTGGCGGCGTTGGCGGTTTCGAGCGAGTCCGAAACGGTTTCAAAGGTGGTTTTGAGGTTTCCGCCCAGAGCGGTCATCGCGGTGATGGCGGCAACAGCGATCAGAGCGGCGATCAGGCCGTATTCGATGGCGGTGGCGCCCTGTTCGTCACGGACGAGGTTCTTGAAAAAGGTCATGTCTAGTCTCCTGGTTCAGTCTTCGGTACCCTAACCCCCCTGTTTCAAGGCGGGCAGATCTTGTGCTAATCGACACCTATTGAGAAATTCCTAACGCGTATGCGGAAGGTAATTAATTACTCATGGCCTCGCTGCTTTTGGCGTTAACTTCATTCCACATATCGATTGTTGAGCTCGCAACTTTCGAAAGTGATGCCAACATGGCAATGACGATAAGAGCCGCGATCAGGCCATATTCGATAGCCGTCGCCCCTTGCTGGTCAGCGACAATGTCTTTCATCAATGTCGGGATCATGGGGGTTACACCTATTGTTTGCGTCCTGATGAGATTGAAAATCGCTTGGGCGGGTTAAGAAATAGTTGATGAGGGCCACTGATATGGAAAAAAAACCGACATGACGCAGCGCTGGACTGCGGTGGTCGCCGGGGCATTGATGGGGCGCGATGGCCGCTGGCTGATGCACAAACGCCCGCCGGGCAAACACCACGCCGGCCTGTGGGAGTTTCCCGGCGGCAAGGTGGAACCTTATGAAATGCCGCTAGAATCATTGATTCGCGAGCTACACGAAGAACTTGGAATCCGGTGCGATCCGGGTGCATGTGCACCGGCGGGATTTGCCGAAACGAGGATCGCCCAGACAGCCAATGCGATTGTCATCCTGCTTTACACAGTGCGCGGTTGGGATGGGGTTCCCGATGCGCTGGAAGGCGGGGAGATCGGCTGGTTCACCCCGCAAGAGGTGCGCGCGCTGGCCAAGCCGCCGCTCGATGTTGTGCTGGCCCAGCAGCTTTTTCAAAATCGCTGAACGGCGGCCAATGCCCCTTGCCAAGCGGTTGAGACCCCCTTATTAGCCGCCCTCCAATGCGCACCCGTAGCTCAGCTGGATAGAGCACCAGACTACGAATCTGGGGGCCGGGCGTTCGAATCGCTCCGGGTGCACCAATAAAGCCCGCTCCTCAGCTGAGGGGCGGGCTTTATTGATTCATGGACTGGCGCTGTCTGGCCGGATCACTCTCCGGCGCTGTTTTCCAGAGCGTGCATATCGGCGTCAGACAGTCCGAAATGGTGACCGGCTTCGTGGATCACCACGTGTCGGACAAGCGCCTCGAAGGCGACCCCGGTATGGGCCATTTCCTCCAGTAATGGCTTTCGGAACAAGGTGATGACCGGCGGCATGGACTCGTGATACCATTGCGAACGATCGGGCAGGGCCACCCCTTCGTACATTCCGGTCAGCTCCCAGCGATCAGCAATTCCCACCAGAGCCAGCTGTTCGGCGGTAGCGAAGTCCTCGACCCGCACGACGATATCCGCCAGTTGATCGCGAAACATCGCTGGCAGTCGCGCCAGCACGGCGCGGGCGGCGGCTTCAAATTCGGCAATGCTGCGGGCGCGCAAAGGGTGCCTCCTGTCAGAATCCCGGGGGATGAATTGGCAATGATCGCTCCTACATGGCGAATTGGGAACAATGTTTTTGCG
Organism: Alphaproteobacteria bacterium HGW-Alphaproteobacteria-14; assembly: GCA_002842925.1. Lineage (GTDB taxonomy): Bacteria > Pseudomonadota > Alphaproteobacteria > Sphingomonadales > Sphingomonadaceae > Erythrobacter. Next base: position 1,795 of record PHEL01000170.1, on the reverse strand, counting down.
CAATCAGCATCCGCGCGCGCAATGGCTTGCGTATATCAGGCTGAGCGAACACTTGGGATCGACAGACAAGGGGGCTACGACAGGGCCGATGAGTGAAGGAAGACGACAGAAGATGAACTATAGCTCTGCCCACCATCACGACGATGAGCCTGATCGGGACAATCCGCTGGGCAAGCCCGACGTGCCCGATCACGTGCAGGATGCTATTCGCACGCTGATCGCATGGGCAGGCGATGACCCCGACCGCGAAGGGTTGCGCGATACGCCGAAGCGAGTCGGGCGCGCGTGGCTGGAATATTGCGAAGGCTACAATCAGGATCCGGCGATTCACCTTTCACGGATTTTCGAGGAAGTCGGCGGGTATGACGAGATCGTGCTGTTGAAAGACATCCCGTTCCAGTCACATTGCGAACACCACCTGGCCCCGATCACGGGCAAGGCGGCGATAGCCTATCTGCCGAACAAGAAGGTTGTGGGCATCTCGAAACTGGCGCGGGTGCTTCACGGCTATGCCCAGCGGCTCCAGATTCAGGAGCGGCTGACGGCCGAAGTCGCAAAATGCATCTGGGACAATCTTGAACCGCACGGCGTTGCCGTGGTGATCGAAGCGCAGCACGGTTGCATGACCGGACGCGGGGTCAGGACGCCTGGCGTTGGCATGATTACCAGCCGCGTGCTCGGCTGCTTTCTGGAAGATCAACGCAGCCGCAAGGAAGTGATGAGCCTGATGGGATATTGATCGGCAAATTTGCTTGTATTCAATAAAGGGCACCCATCGCAGGGTGCCCTTTATTCTGTCCAAACTGCTGTCAATCAAAGCAGGCCGAGCATGTGCTCCGCACTCGACACTTTGAAATCGCCCGGTTCTTCGATGTTGAGCTGTTCGACAACGCCATCATTGACGACCATCGAAAAACGCTGACCGCGTTTGCCCAGACCAAAGCCCGATCCATCCATTGTCAGGCCGATCGCCTCGACAAATTCGGCATTGCCATCAGCGAGCATGGTGATGTCGTCGCTGCCAGCAGCCTTGTTCCAGGCCCCCATGACAAAGGCATCATTGACGGCGGTGCCGATGATTTCGTCGACGCCTTTGGCCTTGAGGTCTGCGGCCTTGTCGACGAAACCCGGCAGATGTTTGGCCGAACAGGTCGGGGTGAAGGCGCCGGGCACGGAGAACAGCGCAACCCGTTTGCCGGAGAAATACTCGCTCGATTTGACTGCCTGCGGGCCTTCGGCAGTAGCCTTTACCAAGGTAACTTCGGGGAGTTTGTCGCCAACGGAAATCGTCATGTCGTGTGCATCCTTTGTGCGTGGGGAAACCTTGCGGCGTTGTATAGTGATCGCTGCGGCAGGGGCAACAAATAGACATATAAAGATAAGTTTATATTTGCCTCACGTCGTCTGCGTCGCTAGGGGCACGGCATTAGTCAGCGCCCGCGGCAATTCCGCGCGGACTGCCGCAGGAGACAGATCATGGCAACCGCCCCCGCTACCACCATCCCGACCCAGGAACACGTCATCAGAGACATTACGCTTGCCCGTTTTGGCCGCGATGAAATCCGCATTGCCGAAACCGAAATGCCCGGCCTGATGGCCTTGCGCGAAGAATATGGCGCAGCGCAGCCGCTCAAGGGCGCGCGTATCACCGGTTCGCTGCACATGACAATCCAGACTGCTGTGCTGATCGAAACGCTGGTGGCGCTGGGTGCAGAGGTGCGCTGGGCGACCTGCAATATCTATTCAACGCAGGATCACGCGGCCGCCGCGATTGCCGAGAGCGGGATTCCCGTGT
>PHEL01000019.1 GCA_002842925.1 Alphaproteobacteria bacterium HGW-Alphaproteobacteria-14 | reverse complement strand
GGGGAGGATTGAACTCCCGACCTCACCCTTACCAAGGGTGCGCTCTACCACTGAGCTACAGCAGCGCCGGATCAGGCGCGCGCTATTGTCGCGCTCCCCGGCAATGTCAAGCGGGGGTTGATGGTGAGTCCATCTAACGGCATTGGGTTGCGCATGAGTGAAGACCCTCGCAAGAATATGTCCCGAGAGGCGCGTCTTTCTGCCAAGCTGCGCGAAAACCTGCGGCGCAGGAAGGCCCAGACGCGCGCGATCGAAGGTGCCGGGAATGATTCGGACTCTGCGCCGATAGAACCCCTTCCCAATCGCGCTGACGAAAGCTAACCCCCGCGCTCCATCTCAGAGACGAAAGCCGCCATGCCCAAGCTCATCCTCGTTCGCCACGGCCAGAGCCAGTGGAACCTCGAAAACCGCTTTACCGGCTGGTGGGACGTCGATCTGACCGATCAGGGCGTGGCCGAGGCGAATGCCGCAGGCGTGCTGCTGAAAGACAAGGGCGTGCTGCCGACCCGCGCCTTTACATCGGTGCAGACCCGCGCGATCCGCACCTTGCATCTGGCGCTGGAACAGGCCGGGCGGCTGTGGATCCGCGAGATCAAGGACTGGCGGCTGAATGAACGCCACTATGGCGGGCTGACCGGCCTCGACAAGCAGGAAACGCGCGAGAAGCACGGCGAGAACCAAGTGCATATCTGGCGCCGCAGTTTCGATGTGCCGCCGCCCCCGCTGGAACCGGGCAGTGCCTTCGATCTCGCCGCTGACCCGCGCTATGCCGGGATCGACATTCCAAAGACCGAAAGCCTGAAGCTGACGATTGAGCGCGTGCTGCCCTATTGGGAAAGCGCGATCCTGCCCGTGCTCGCCAGCGGCGAAACGGTGATCATCGCCGCACATGGCAATTCCCTGCGCGCGCTGGTCAAGCATCTGTCGGGCATTTCGGACGCGGATATCACCGATCTGGAAATTCCCACCGGTCAGCCAATCATCTATGATTTTGATGCCAAGATGGTGCCGGGTGAACGCTACTATCTGAAGGACGCATGATGGACAGCACCGGGGGACGTGTCGCCATCGTGATGGGCAGCCAGTCGGACTGGCCGACCATGAAATGCGCCGCCGATGTGCTCGATGAACTGGAAGTGCCGTACGAGGCGCGGATCACCTCGGCGCACCGCACGCCTGACCGTATGGCCGCCTTTGCCAAGGGCGCAGAGGGCGAAGGCTTCGATGTCATCATCGCGGGCGCAGGCGGAGCGGCGCATCTGCCGGGCATGATCGCCAGCATGACGCACCTGCCGGTGCTGGGCGTGCCGGTGCAGTCCAAGGCACTCAGCGGCATGGATAGCCTGTTGTCGATCGTGCAGATGCCCGCCGGGGTGCCTGTCGGCACGCTGGCGATTGGTGAGGCAGGCGCCAAAAACGCCGGGCTGCTGGCCGCCGCGATCCTCGCGCTTTCTGATGAGGGCCTGTCCGAACGCTTGCAGGATTGGCGCGCCGCCAAAAGCGCCGCCGTGGCCGAGGTGCCGGCCGAGGAACCTGAACGCTGATGCTGACCCCAGGCTCCACCATCGGCATTCTCGGCGGCGGCCAATTGGGCCGGATGCTGGCCGTGGCCGCGTTGCAGCTGGGTTACCGGGTGACCGGTTTTGCCCCCAAAGGCGATAATGTCGCGGCCGATGCCTGCACCGCCTTCATCACCGCCGATTGGGACGATGCCGCAGCGCTCGTCGATTTCGCCAGCCGCTGCGATGTGGTGACGTGGGAGTTTGAAAACGTCCCGCTCGCCGCTGTTGCCGCCATCCCTGATGCACTGCTCGCCTGCCCGCCGCGTGCTCTGGAAGTAGCGCAGGACCGGCTTGCTGAAAAACGTTTCCTGGCTGATCTTGGCGCCACACCAGCCCCCTATGCGCGGGTTGAAAGCGCGGAAGATTTCGCCGCTGCGATCACCGTCGTCGGCACCCCCGGCATCCTCAAGACCGCACGCGATGGCTATGATGGCAAGGGCCAATGGCGGGTAGGATCGGCATTGGAAGCGAGCGGGGTGCGCTTCCCCGGCGTTCCCTGCATTTACGAAGGCTTCGTCACTTACGAGACCGAATTTTCGGTGATTCTGGTGCGCGCGCAGGACGGCACGATCCGGTTCTGGGATTCCACCGCCAACCTGCACGATGGCGGGATGCTCACCCGGTCGATCCTGCCCGCAGGTGCCTTGGTCGAAGCGCAGGTGCCCGCCGCACGCGAACTCGCCGCCCGCACTGCTGCTGCGCTGGATTATGTCGGGGTGCTGACGCTGGAGTTTTTCGCCACGCGGGACGGGCCGGTGTTCAACGAAATGGCCCCAAGGGTGCACAATTCGGGTCACTGGACCATCGAGGGCGCGGCCACCAGCCAGTTCGAAAACCACATCCGCGCGATCTGTGGGCTGCCGCTGGGCGGCACCAAGACCCGCTTTGCCAGCATCGAATTGCGCAATATTGTCGGTGAAGATGCGCTGAGTGCCCAACAGATTCTGGCCGAACCAGGCGAACCGCACCTGCATCTCTATGGCAAGCGTGAAGCGCGCGATGGGCGCAAAATGGGCCACGTCACCCGCGTGGGGCAAGCGCTTCCGTGACCCCTGAAATCGTACTGATCTATGCGCGCGCCGCCAATGGCGCGATTGGCAATAACGGCACCCTGCCGTGGCGGCTTCCCGCCGACCTGAAACGCTTCAAGGCGCTGACCACCGGCAAGCCGATGGTAATGGGGCGCAAGACCTTTGCAAGCCTGCCTGGCCTGCTGCCTGGTCGCCGTCACATCGTGCTGTCGCGCAGCGATAACCTTGCCGCTGAAGGCGCAGAGCTGGCCGGATCGGTCGAACAGGCGCTGGCGCTGGCGGCCCACGGCAATGACAGCGGCGAAATCGCGGTGATCGGCGGGGCGGCAATCTATGATCTGTTCATGCCGCTGGCCCATCGGATTGAACTCACGCAAATTCACGCGGATTACCCTGGCGATACCTTCATGGCCGAACCGGGGCGCGGATGGGTACTGACCGCGCGTGAGGATCACGCCGCAGATGACGCACGGCCCGCATTCTCGTTCCTGACCTTGCGCAGAGGACGCGCCTGATGCGCTGGCTCGATCACCGCGATCCCGTTCCTGACGCCTTGCGCGGCGCGGTGATTGCGCTCGGCAATTTTGACGGTTTTCATCGCGGCCATCAGGCGGTGGCGGGCGAGGCGATCCGCTGGGCGCAGGCGGAGGGCCGCCCCAGCATCATCGCCACTTTCGATCCGCATCCGGTGGAGTTTTTCCGCCCCGATGTGCCGCCGTTCCGGCTGACGACATTGGAACAACGGCAGGAATTATACCTGGCCGCAGGCGCAACCGCGATGCTGGTGTTCCATTTCGATGCCGAACTGGCTGGCACCAGCGCCGAGGATTTCATCCGCGCCATCCTGATCGAACGTTTCGGCGCGCATTGCGTGGTGACGGGCGGCGATTTCACCTTCGGCAAGGGCGCGAAAGGCAACGTGGAGCTGCTGCGCAGCCTTGGCGGCGGTCTTGGTCTCACGTCGCGGGTGGTCGATCCGGTGGAGGACGGCGGAGATGTCGTTTCCTCCAGCAGCATCCGCGCCGCGCTGCGCGATGGCGACCCGCAGTTGGCGGCATCGCTGCTCACCCGGCCCTTTGCGATTCGCGGGATTGTCGAACACGGTGACAAACGCGGGCGCACCATCGGTTACCCCACCGCCAACCTGTCGATCGATTCTTACTTACGCCCAAAATACGGGATTTACGCCGTCACGGGCCGCATTCTGGCGACCGGCCAAGTGCTGCACGGCGCGGCCAATATCGGCATCCGTCCGCAGTTCACCCCGCCCAAGGAGCTGCTTGAGCCCTATTTCTTCGACTTCTCCGGCGATCTGTATGGGCAGGAGATCGAAGTCGCCTTCCACCACTTCCTGCGCGGCGAGGCGACGTTTGACAGTCTCGACGCGCTGATCGAACAGATGGACAAGGATTGCGAGCGGGCGAGGACGTTGCTCGGGTAATTTGTTCACAGGAAGACACGAAGATGTCGTTAGTTGCTGAGAAGCCAAACGCGACATCTGGCCGTCGGATCAAAAAAGTGTTCGGCCTGCGGCCAGCCGCAGCATCTTCGCGTCTTCGTGTGAGCCAACCTTCTTTCGAACAAATTGCGCAAACCTCACACGCCCGCTAAGGCCCGCCGCACCATGACCGACGACACTCCAAAACGCGATTACCGGGACACCGTCTTCCTGCCGAAGACCGATTTCCCCATGAAGGCCGGCCTCCCGCAGAAGGAGCCGGGCATTGCCGCGCGTTGGGAACAGATCGGGCTGTATAACGCCTTGCGCAATGCGCGGCGCGGGCGCGAGAAGTTCATCCTCCACGATGGCCCGCCTTACGCCAATGGCGACATGCATATCGGCCATGCACTCAACCACATCCTGAAAGACATGGTCTGCCGCACCCAGAACCTGCTGGGCCGCGATGCGCCTTACGTGCCGGGCTGGGACTGCCACGGTCTGCCCATCGAATGGAAGGTCGAGGAAGCCTACCGCAAGGACAAGAAGGCCAAGCCCGTCCTCACTGGCGCGGGGCGTGACGAGGCGGCGGTGAAAGCCTTCCGCGACGAATGCCGCGCCTATGCGCAGAACTGGGTCGATGTGCAGCGCGGGCAGCTCAAGCGCCTCGGCATCATGGGCGATTGGGACCACCCCTACCTCACCATGCAGAAGGAGAGCGAGGCGGTGATCGTCGCCGAACTGCTCAAGCTGGCCGAGGCGGGGAACGTGTATCGCGGCTCGAAGCCGGTGATGTGGTCGCCCGTCGAACAGACCGCGCTGGCCGAGGCGGAAGTCGAATACGAGGACATCACCTCGACCCAGATCGACGTGGCGTTCGAGATCGTTGAGTCGCCGATTGCGGAACTGGTCGGCGCCCACGCGGTGATCTGGACGACGACGCCGTGGACGATCCCGGTGAACCAGGCTTTGGCCTATGGGCCGGAGGTTGAGTATTCGCTTATTAACATTGCCTCTATCAGCGAAGGCGGTTGGCTCGGACGATACCTCGTGGCTACCGAGCGGATTGATCGCTTTGTCGAAGAGGTAGCGCAAAATTTTGCCCCTGAGATATCGTTTGTACCGAGAATAGATTGGGTCGGTAGGGGTTCTGATTTGGCTGGCACTCTAGCTCGTCACCCGATGTCCAAGCTAAAGACGGCGTCGGATTTCTTCCGCCGCCCCCGCCCATTCCTCCCCGGCGACTTCGTCACCACCGACAGCGGCACCGGCCTCGTTCACATGGCGCCCGACCACGGCGAGGACGATTTCGAGCTGTGCAAGGCGCACGGCATCAACCCCGTCTTCGCGGTGATGGACGACGGGCGCTACCGCGACGACTGGCCATGGCTGGGCGGCTCGGATGAGCGCCGCATGAGCGTCATCAACCCCAAGTTCAACGCACCCGAGGGACCGATCTGCTCCGACCTGCGCAAAGCAGACGCGCTGCTCGCGGAGAGCGCGGATTACGCGCACTCCTACCCTCATTCGTGGCGCTCCAAGGCCAAGGTGATCTTCCGCTGCACCCCGCAATGGTTCGTGCCGATGGATTCTCCCCTCCCCGAGGGGGAGGGGCCGGGGGTGGGGGGACTGCCCTCCGCGACTGTCGAACACCCATCCCCAACCCCTTCCCTCAAGGGAAGGGGCTCGACACTGCGTGAGCGGGCATTGAGCGAAATCGCCCGCGTCCAGTTCATCCCAGAAAAGGGCCGCAACCGCATCGGGGCGATGGTCGAGGGGCGGCCCGACTGGGTGCTCTCCCGCCAGCGCGCCTGGGGCGTGCCGATCACGCTGTTCGTGCGGCCCGATGGCTCGTACCTGCAAGACCCCGCCGTCAACGCCCGCATCGTCGCGGCGGTGAATGCGGAAGGCATGGACGCGTGGAACAGCGCCAACAAGGCGGCCTTCCTCGGCCCCGATCACAATCCCGATGATTGGGAGATGGTCACCGACATTCTCGACGTGTGGTTCGATAGCGGCTGCACCCATGCCTTCGTGCTGGAATCGGGGCGCTGGCCGGATCTGCAATGGCCCGCCAACCTCTACCTTGAAGGTTCGGACCAGCATCGTGGCTGGTTCCAGTCCTCGCTGTTGCAATCCTGCGCCACGCGCGGGCGTGCGCCCTACGATCAGGTGCTGACCCACGGCTTCACGATGGATGCCAAGGGCCGCAAGATGTCCAAGAGCGAGGGCAACACCATCAGCCCGATCAAGGTGATGGAGGAATATGGCGCCGACATCATCCGGCTGTGGGCGCTGAGCGTCGATTTCACCGAGGATCACCGCATCGGCGATGAAATCCTCAAAGGCGTCGGCGACCAGTATCGCAAGCTGCGCAACACCTTCCGCTATCTGCTCGGCGCGCTTGACGGGTTTGTGGGGGACATGAGCGACGGTGGGGAACTGCCGGAGCTGGAAGTCTATGTCCTCGCGCTGCTTGCAGACCTCGACGCCAAGTTGAAATCTGCGGCGGAAAACTACGACTTCAACCTCTACACCCGCCTGCTGGTGGATTTCTGCAACGAGGACCTCTCCGCCTTCTACTTCGATATCCGCAAGGACAGCCTCTATTGCGACGGGCCGGACAGCGTAACGCGCAACGCCTATCGCACGGTGCTCGACCTGCTGTTCCACGCGCTGGTGCGATATGCCGCGCCGGTGCTGGTGTTCACAACGGAAGAAGTGTGGATGACGCGCTATCCGCAAGACGGCGAGGCGGATGAGAACGGCCAGCGCGGCAGCGTCCACCTGCTCGAATGGCCGAGTGTTCCGGGCATGGTAATCGATGCGCCCAAGTGGGCCGCATTGCGTAGCCTGCGGGATCAGGTCAACGAAGCGATCGAACCGCTGCGGCGCGACAAGACCATCCGCTCCAGTCTAGAAGCCGAAGTGGTGGTGCCTGCCGACGCGGTGCCTGAAGGCGTGTCTGACGAAATTCTCGCCGAACTGTTCATCACCGCGACAGTCTCGCGCGGGCAGGGGGACGGCGTGATCGTGACCAAGACAAACCACCACAAATGCGGCCGCTGCTGGCGGCTGCTGCCTGACGTTGCCGAAGAGGCTGCGCTGTGCAGGCGCTGCGATGCAGTGGTCGCAGCATTGGACGATGCCGCATGAAAGCGCTGTTCACCCGCAACCGCGTTATCGGACTGGCGCTTGCCGCCTTCATCGCGGTGATCGATCAGGCGGTGAAGTGGTATGTGATCGGCCCGCTCGCGCTGCGGCAGGTCGGCAATATTGATCTGCTGCCGTTCTTCGATCTCACCTATACCGAAAATCGCGGCATCTCGTTGGGGCTGTTGCAGGCGACCAGCATGGAAATGCGCTGGCTGCTGGTGCTGCTCACCGGCGTGATCGCGGTGGTCGTGCTGGTTTGGATGATGCGCGAAAAGGTGCTCGGCGATATTGTCGCGCTGGCCATGATCCTTGGCGGGGCGGTCGGCAATATCCGCGATCGCTATGATCTGGGCTATGTCATCGACTATGCCGATTTTCACATCGGGGATTTCCGCCCCTTCCTGATCTTCAACATCGCCGACGCCGCAATCACCATCGGCGTTGTCATTATCCTTGCCCGCAGCCTGCTGGTGCGCAACAAGGACGAAACCGAACCAAGCGCGCCGTCATTGGCAAATGCCAATGGCGCGCAGAATGACGAGCCTCGTGGAGAGCCCAAAGATGCGTAAGTTTGCACCCGTAATTCTGCTGGCCGGGGCTTCGGCCATGCTGGCTGCCTGTGGCGGCGGCGGCGGTAACGGGGTGTTCAACCGTGAACGGCCCGATGAATTCGCTGTGCAGCGACAGGCTCCGTTGGTGGTGCCGCCCGATTTCACCCTCACCCCGCCCACTCCCGGTGCTCCGCGCCCAAGCGAAGGCGCGGCATCAGAGCAAGCGCTCGAAGCGCTGTTCGGCGGCCCTGCCCCGCGCAGCGGGATCGAAACCAGCGCGCTTGACCGCGCCGGCAGCGCCGCGCCAAGCATCCGTAGCCAGGTGGGCGACACCGCCACCAACACCGTCGCCAAAGGCCGCGTGACGCGCGACATCATTGCCGCCCCGGAAGGCGACGGCGCACCAGCGCGGACAGTTATACCTTCTTGATTTGACCCTCAAACGCCGGGCGCGGGCCGTCCGGCCCGCTTGGCTCTCCTTCGTCGCTGCGCTCCTGCGGGCGGCCAGTCGGCCTTGCGGCCGCTGCGCGACCGGTTTGATTTGACCCTCAAACGCCGGGCGCGGGCCGTCCGGCCCGCTTGGCTCTCCTCCGTCACTGCGCTCCTGCGGACGGCCAGTCGGCCTTGCGGCCGCTGCGCAGCCGTGGAGGCTGTTCTTACATGGCGCCGTTTTCGCGGCTCACCAGCAGCTTGTCGATCCGGCGGCCGTCCATGTCGACCACTTCAAACCGCCAGCCCTGGTCGGTGAAAAACTCGCCCTCAGCGGGGAGCTTTTTCATCACCGACAAGGCATAGCCCGCCGCCGTGCCGAATTCGCGGTCTTCTGCGTAATCCAGCCCCAGCCGGTCAGCCATCGCGTCAGCGGACAGCGATCCTGACACCAGCAACGAGCCATCCTCGCGTTCGACCACCGAAGGCAGGTCGCCATCATCGCTGTCGCTGGCGAAATTGCCGACGATCGCGGTAAGCAGGTCGACCGGAGTCACGATCCCTTCGAAATGGCCATATTCGTCGGTCACTGCCGCCATCGCCACCTCGGCCGATTGCAGCACCCGCAGCGCATCCATCGCATCAAGCTGATCGGGGACCACTTCAACCTTGCGCATCATCGCCCGGATCGACACCGGCGCGCCGCCGACCATCGCGCCGAGCACCTCACGCACCTTGACCACGCCGAGGATCGTGTCGGGCGAACCTTCGGCCACCAGCAGCAGCGAATGCGAGCTTTCCTCGATCGTTTCGCGGATTTCCTCCGCCTCAGCGTCTGCTTCGATCCAGTCGACCTCGGTGCGCGGAGTCATCATTTCGCGCACCGGGCGTTCGGCCAGCCGCACCACGCCGGTCAGGATCTGGCGCTGTTCATCCTCGATCACGCCAGACCGGGTCGCCTCGGCAAAGATCATCTGCAGTTCTTCAGCCGTAACCGACGCTTCGCCCTTGGCGCGGATGCCAAACAGCCGGATAATCGCTGCCGAGCTGGAATCGAGCAGCCACACCAGCGGGGCGGCAAAGCGCGAAAGCAACGCCATCGGCTGCGCCATGATCAGCGACAACAGCACCGCATTGCGCAACGCCAGCTGCTTGGGCACCAGCTCGCCCACCACCACGCTGAGATAGGTTGTCAGCGCGATCACGACCGCAAACCCGGCTTCATCGGTGAAACGCGCCGGCACACCCAGCGCGCCCAGCCGTTCGCCCATTGGCCCACCTAGGCTGGACCCCGAATAGGCCCCGGCGATGATTCCGATCAGGGTAATGCCGATCTGGACGGTCGATAGAAATTTTCCGGGATCAGCTGCCAGATTAATTGCGGTCCGCGCGCTGGTCGATCCGGCCTCGGCACGGGCTTCGAGCGCGCTGGTCTTGGCAGACACAATGGCAAGTTCGGACATGGCGAACACGCCGTTGAGCACGACGAGCCCGAGAATGATCAACAGGTCGGCAAAGGGAAAGGGCGTCACGCCTGCTGCGCTAGCACAAACTGGGGCTGTTGCCAGCAGGGCAATCGCGCGATGGAAATGCAGCCTGGGCCGTCCCGGCACCATGATTGTTCAACCTAGGTCAAGGCTGGCCCGCGCAATGGCGGCTACGATACGACTTGCTGCAACCTTGCCGCCGCGCTGGCGGCATGGCATTGTCGGCATTCAAGACTGGGAGGACAAGTCATGACATTTTCACGTATTTTGCTATCTGGCACCGCCGCGCTGGCGCTGATTGGTACCAGCGCCTGCGTTACTGACCCCAACACCGGCGAAAAGAAAGCGTCGCGCACCGCGATCGGTGCCGGACTGGGCGGTACGCTTGGCTACCTGCTCGGCGGTGTGGTCGGGGGCAACACTGCGCGCATTATCGGCGCAGGGATCGGCGGTTCGGCAGGCGCAGTGATTGGCAAGCAATATGACGATCAGATCAAGCAGTTGAAGGAACAGACCGCTGGCACCGGCGTAGATGTCGAAGAAGTCGGCAATCAGGATGCCATCCTGGTGCGCCTGCCCGACGGCGTGACCTTTGCCACGGGATCAGCCGCGATCAATCCGGGATTCCTCGATACGCTCAACAGTGTCGCGGAAAGCCTGATCACCTATCCCAACAGCCTGATCGACGTCTACGGCTTTACCGACACCACCGGCTCGACTGCGCTGAACCAGCGTCTGTCCGAACAGCGCGCGCAGGCGGTTGCCGATTACCTTGCCGCGCGCGGGGTGGCCCGCGCGCGCATCGCGACGCAGGGATATGGTGAGCAATATGATTATCTGCGCGTCAAAACCGGCGACAATGTGAACGAACCGCTCAACCGCCGGGTGGAAATCAAGATCACACCGATCAGCCAGGATGATGTGGCTGCTGCGCGCGGGAACTGATAATTCGGGGGTGCACCCGCACCCCCGATGCTTGCTGCGTTCCTTGTTTTCGTTCTCAAGTGCCGGGCGCAGGTCGTCCGGCCCGCTTGGCTTTGGCAGCATAAGCCGCGGTGCGCGGTTGCGCTTGCGATCACTGCGTGACCATTGCCTGATTTGATCCTCAAACGCCGGTCAGGATTGGGGGCTGTAACCCCTATCGCAGCGCCTTTGCCCTCTGCGACAAGCGCTCCACCGCCGCGGCGTGGATCGCGGGCGAGCATACCAACACCCCGAAATCGCGCGGATCATGCTTGTTGTAATCAAGCGGCCGCCCGAACGCGTCGCTCACCTGCGCGCCTGCCTCACGCGCGATCAGAGTCGCAGCGGCGATGTCCCATTCGAACCCCCAGCGCAATGTCGCCACCAGATCGGCGCGGTTATCAGCCACCATTGCGATCCTGAGGGCAATCGAATTGGGCTGTTCGACCGCCACCAGATCAGCGTCTTCTTTCGGCAAGCTGACCGTCGGCACCCGCGCTCCGGCAAATTGCGCGCGAGTGCTGGCTTGGATCGGCGCACCATTCAATGTCGCACCTTGCCCCGCCACCGCCAACCACTCCTCGCCCCGCGCCGGGGCCGCCAACATTCCGATCAGCGGGCGACCCGCGCTCACCAGCGCGACCGATACCGCCCAGCCGCTGCGCCCGGCGACAAAATCGCGGGTGCCGTCAATCGGATCAACCAGCCATATCAGCCCGCTGCCAGTGCGCGCCTTGTCGTCGGCGGTTTCCTCGGACAGCCACGCCGCTGACGGCAGCAGTTGCAGCAATTCGCGCTTGAGAAAGCGGTCAACCGCCAGATCGGCATCGCTGACCGGATTGCCCGGCGTCTTGTCCCAGCTCGCCAATGCGTGGCCCGCCCCCGGCCAGCGCGAATGGGCAATCCGACCCGCCTCGCGGACGATTGCAAGAAGGCGATCACTATCTATCATTTTTGGCAATCATGCGATTGGCGCTGTTGCGCCTGCACAGAGCACTTTTCAAGAGGGGCGATCCGTGCTTAGGCCCCGCGCAACACCACCTCTCCCCAGGATAAGCATTAAAGGGATCGATACGCCATGAATGTCCACGAATATCAGGCCAAGGAACTGCTCAAGGAACACGGGATCGCGGTTCCGGCGGGCCACGCCGCACTCAGCGTCGCTGAAGCCGTCGAAGCCGCGAAGCATCTGCCGGGGCCGCTGTACGTGGTCAAGGCGCAGATCCATGCAGGCGGGCGCGGCAAGGGCAAGTTCAAGGAATTGGGCGCGGACGCCAAGGGCGGCGTGCGGCTGGCCAAAAGCCTTGATGAGGTTGAAGCCCACGCCAAGGAAATGCTCGGCAATACGCTGGTGACGATCCAGACCGGTGATGCTGGCAAGCAGGTCAATCGCCTCTACGTCACCGACGGGGTGGACATCGCCAAGGAATATTACCTGTCGCTGCTGGTTGACCGCGCCACCGGGCGCGTGGCCTTTGTGGTTTCAACCGAAGGCGGGATGGATATCGAAGCTGTCGCGCATGACACGCCCGAACTGATCACCACTTTCACCATCGACCCGGCGCAGGGCTTTCTGCCGCACCACGGTCGCGCGGTGGCCTTTGCACTCAAGCTGACCGGCGATCTCAACAAGCAGGCGCAGAAGCTGGCGAAGCAGCTTTATGAGGCCTTCATGGCGACCGATTGCGAGATGCTGGAAATCAACCCGCTGGTCGAAAGCGAAGATGGCAATTTGCTGGTGCTCGACGCCAAGATGAGCTTCGATGGCAACGCGCTCTACCGCCACCCTGCGATCGAAGCCCTGCGCGACGTGACCGAGGAAGACCCGGCGGAAGTCGAAGCATCCGAATATGATCTCGCCTACATCAAGCTGGATGGCAACATCGGCTGCATGGTGAACGGCGCAGGTCTCGCGATGGCGACGATGGACATTATCAAGCTGAACGGCGCATTCCCGGCCAACTTCCTCGACGTGGGCGGCGGCGCCACCACCGAAAAGGTGACGGCGGCGTTCAAGATCATCCTCAAGGATCCTGCGGTCGAGGGTATCCTCGTCAACATTTTTGGCGGGATCATGAAGTGCGACGTGATCGCCAACGGGATCGTCCAGGCGGCCAAGGACGTGAACCTGCAAGTGCCGCTGGTCGTCCGGCTTGAAGGCACCAACGTCAACGAAGGCAAGGCGATCCTCGACAATTCGGGCCTCGCCATCGTCAGCGCGGATGATCTGGGCGATGCCGCGCGCAAGATCGTCGCCGAAGTGAAAAAGGCGGCTTGATCAGAGCGCCCGCCCAACTTGACGTTTACGTAAACGCAAGTTAGGCGGGCGGGCAATGCGTAACCAGTGATTCTTTGAGAGGAAGGAACGCCCCATGAAGATACTCGTCCCCGTCAAGCGGGTGATCGATTACAACGTCAAGCCGCGGGTCAAGGCCGACGGCACGGGCGTTGATCTTGCCAACGTCAAGATGAGCATGAACCCGTTCGACGAAATCGCGATCGAAGAAGCCATCCGCCTCAAGGAAAAGGGCGCGGCGACTGAAATCATTGCCGTCAGCATCGGCCCGGCCAAGGCGCAGGAAACGCTGCGCACCGCGCTCGCCATGGGCGCTGATCGAGCGATCCTGGTGGAAAGCGACGAGGAGGTCGAACCGCTCGCCGTTGCCAAGATCCTCAAAGCCATCGCCGATGAAGAAGCCCCCGGCCTCATCATCCTTGGCAAGCAGTCGATCAGTGACGATTCAAACCAGACCGGCCAGATGCTCGCCGCGCTGATGGGCCGTCCGCAGGGCACCTTTGCCAACACCGTCGAAGTCGATGGCGATCACGTTACCGTGAAGCGCGAAGTCGACGGCGGCTTGCAGACCGTGAAGCTGACGCTCCCCGCGATTGTCACCACCGACCTGCGCCTGAACGAACCGCGCTATGCCTCGCTGCCCAACATCATGAAGGCCAAGCAAAAGCCGCTCGCAAACAAGACCGCTGCCGATTACGGCGTCGACCTGACCCCGCGCCTCACCACGCTCAAGGTCGCTGAACCGCCTGTGCGCAAGGCGGGCGAAAAGGTCGCTGACGTTGCCGCGCTGGTTGAGAAGATCAAGGCGCTCGGCATCGCGTAAGCGCGCCGCGTCTCCAAGATAAGGAACGACAGACATGAAGACTCTGGTTCTCGTCGAACATGATAACACCAAGGTGCACGACGCGACGCTCGCGGTTGTCACCGCTGCCGGGAAGCTTGGCGAAGTGCACCTGCTGGTCGCGGGCCACAATTGCGGTTCGGTGGCTGAAGCTGCTGCCAAGATCGCGGGCGTGGGCAAGGTCCACGTCGCAGATGACGCCGCCTACGCCAACGGCCTGGCGGAAAACGTCGCCCCGCTCGCAGCCGAGTTGATGGGCCACCACGACGCCTTCCTCGCCGCCGCCACCACGCAGGGCAAGAACATCGCCCCGCGCGTGGCTGCGCATCTCGATGTGATGCAGGTATCCGAAATCCTGTCGGTCGAAGGGCCCAAAACCTTCACCCGGCCGATTTACGCGGGCAACGCGATTGCCACGGTCGAATCGACCGATGCCAAGCTGGTGATCACCGTGCGCGGCACCGCGTTTGAAAAGGCGGCAACCGAAGGCGGATCAGGCACCATCGAAGCCGTCAGCGGCGCGGGCGATGCGGGCATTTCAAGCTTCGTCAGTTCGGAAATCGCCAAGAGCGAGCGTCCCGAACTGACCAGCGCGAAGATCATCGTATCGGGCGGACGCGCGCTGAAGGACGCGGAAACCTTCGAAGCCGTGATCACGCCGCTGGCTGACAAGCTGGGTGCCGCCATCGGCGCGAGCCGCGCTGCGGTCGATGCGGGCTATGTCCCCAATGATTACCAGGTCGGCCAGACCGGCAAGATCGTCGCCCCCGAAGTCTACTTCGCCATCGGCATTTCTGGCGCGATCCAGCACCTTGCGGGCATGAAGGATTCCAAGGTCATTATCGCCATCAACAAGGACGAGGACGCGCCGATCTTCCAGGTCGCGGATATCGGGCTGGTGGCCGATTTGTTTGCGGCGGTGCCGGAGCTGACCGGGGCGCTGTAAGCAGCTCATCGCTTAACTAACGAACGAAATTAGGGCTCCGTTCCGGCGGGGCCCTTTTTGCATCTCGCTTCCAGATAGGGCATATAAAATGCCTAGGAGGGGTACGAAAGTCTCTATTTCAGCAGCCTACAGACCATTTCATATGAGCACCTCTTTATGCATGTCTTTGTAGATGACAGTGATTCCTTCGGCAAAAACGGCTTTCTGTGCTTAGCGGGCTTCATTGCTTCCGATCAGGGGTGGGACAACTTACTTAACCGCTGGGTCGACAAGCTTGAGGAACACAACCTTGAGGTAATCCACACCTCGGATCTCTTGTCCGGACAAGGCGAGTATCGCAACCTTGGGCTAGAGTATGAACAGCGGCTTGGAATCCTCTGCGATTTCATGGATGTAATCCGTGACGAGGTGTCGATGGGCCTAGCTTGTGCAGTGAATGCGGGCGAATATCGCCATGCTCTCCAAGCGTCGAAGAAGAGACTGCAGCCAGAGGAATTTTGTTTTCACAGAATTCTTCGCATGTCGTTCGACTATATGAGGGAAACAAAGTCACAAGAGTCGCTTACTGTTTGGCTTGACGATAGCGAGAAAACATCGAGCCGCTTTCTGAGCATCTGGACGCGCATTAAAAAGAACTGGAAAGGCAATAAGAGCATGCTTGCGTCTATCTCCTTCGGAGATGATCGCGCCCTTCCGCAACTTCAAGCCGCCGACATATTGGCGAACGTCTTGGTTCGCTCTAACTTATCAAGCGTCGATCCGTGGCATGGCCAAAGCCCGTTCAATAGGATGTTCATTAATCCCCAGACAAGAGCAGTCTCACGAAACATGAAGGCTGAGTTCTGGGAGCACACAAATTTGCATCGACTTAGAGACGCGATAACTGATCTTGCCAAACCAGTACGCTAGATGTTTCTAATTGTGGTCGAGCTTGCACACGGCCCGACTCCCCCCCCTCACAGCACCGCCGCGATAAAATGCAGCGTCATCCCCACCAGTCCGCCGACCAGCGTGCCGTTGATGCGGATGAACTGGAGGTCGCGGCCTACTGCGCTCTCGATCCGGTCGGTGATGGTGGTGGCGTCCCAGCGCTTGACCGTTTCTGACACCAGCGTAACGATCTGCCCGCCGTAACGGGTCGATACGCCCACCATCGTGCGGCGGGCAAAGCGGTTGATCTGGTGTTGCAGCCGTGCGTCCGCTTGCAGCGCCTCGCCCAATTCGCCGAGCATTACGCGCATTTCCTCACCCATCCCGCTTTCCGGGTCGCGCGCGCGCGTGATCAGCGAGCGGCGGATGCGCTCCCACACGCCGGTCCACCACACCGCCACGGCAGGGTTAGCGATCAGATCGCGCTTCATTTCCTCTACCTTGGCGCGGGTATCCGGGTCGTGCTGCAAATCCTGTCCGAGCCTTTGCAGCCCTTCCTCGATCTTGGCGCGTAAGGGGTGGTGCGGATCGATGAGAACTTCGGCGAGCAGTTTATACAGCCCGTCGAGCACGCTGGAGGAAATCGTCTTGTCCAGCCCGGTCCAGCGCAGCACGCCGGCCACGCGCTGATGGATGATGTCGCGCAAGGTGTCCTCGTTGTCCTCGATCGTCAGACCCGCCCAGCGCACGAACCCGTCAATCAGCGGCTGATGGCGGCGATCGGCCATGGTGGTTTCGATCATCCGCCCGGCGAGCGGCGCGATATCGAGCTTGGCCAGTTGCCCGGCGAGGCCAGAGCGCACCTGATTGCCAAGCCGGTCGGGATCAAGGCTTTCGAGCACCTCGGCCAGCAATTCCGCCGCGCCGCTGGTAATGCGAGAACGTTCGTCCACACTGCCATCCGCGCCCCGTTCGGGCGACGCCGCCAGAAACTCGCCCGCCGCCTTGGCGATGTTCATCCCCGCCATCCGCCGCGCGACCACCGAAGGGGTGAGGAAGTTTTCGCGCAGGAATTGCGCCATCGTATCAGCAATGCGGTCTTTGTTTTCCGGGATGATTGCAGTGTGCGGGATCGGCAGGCCGAGCGGGTGGCGGAACAATGCCGTGACCGCGAACCAGTCTGCCAGCCCGCCGACCATCGCGGCCTCGGCAAAGGCGTTGACATAGCCCCACGCCGGATGCGCAGCTTGCAGCCCGTGCGTGGCGATGAACACCACCGCCATCGCCGCCAGCATTCCGGTGGCCGTCCAGCGCATGCGCCGCGCGCGGTCTGCGGTCAACGGCTCTCCGCCAAAAGTCAGGGGCCTCAGGGATCGTATCGCCATAGGCCGCATTTAGCCCAGTTCCGGTCTTGCAGTCACGCCTTTAGCGATCACTCGGCCGGTTCTGCCCCCGGCGGCGGGCGCCGCGCAGAGGTCGGCTTGGTGCCGCCGGGCAGGCCCGGAAACGGCTGATCTGGCGCTACCTGCGGGCGCCTATCATCGCCCGGCTTGTAGGTCAGCAGCCGCGACCGCAACCACGGCCCGATGCGCTTTTCAAACCCATCGGCCAGACTGAAGCCCGCCGGCACAATCAGCAACGTCAGCAGCGTCGAGAGCACCAGCCCGCCGATCACCACGATTCCCATCGGCTGACGCCACGCCCCGTCGCCGCTCAGCGACAGCGCCACCGGCACCATCCCCGCGGTCATCGCCACCGTGGTCATCACGATCGGCTGCGCTCGCTTGTGCCCTGCATCAATGATCGCCTCAAGCTTGGGCACGCCCTTGTTCATTTCCTCGATGGCGAAGTCGATCAGCAGGATCGAGTTCTTCGACACGATGCCGAGCAGCAGTAGAATACCGATATAAACCGGCATCGATTGCGCCTGTCCCGTCAGCCAGATCAACAGCACACCCCCCAGCGGCGCGAGCGCCAGTGAGGTCATGTTGACCAGCGGGCTCATCAAGCGCTTGTAGAGCAGCACCAGCACAGCGAACACCAGCAGCACGCCGGAAATTACCGCGATGACCAGATTGGTGAGCAGTTCGGCCAGGAATTCTTCCTCACCCACCACGTCACGGATGACGCCGGTGGGCAGCGCTTGCAGCACCGGCAATGCATCGATCTGCGCCTGCGCTTCGCCCTTGAGCAAACCTGCAGCCAGGTCTGCACCAACCAGAACGCGGCGGTTCTGGTTATAACGCTGGATCGCGGTCGGCCCGGAACCGAAGGTGATTTCCGCCACTCGGCTCAGCGGAACCGATCCGCCATTGGCGGTGGGTACCGGCAGGTTTTCGATGGTGCGGAAATCGGTGCGGGCTTCTTCGGACAATCGCACTACGATCGGAATTTGGCGGTCTGAGAGTGAGAAACGCGCCGCGTTCTGTTCAATCTCGCCCAAGGTCGCGATGCGGATGGTCTGCGACAGTGCGGCGGTGGTGACGCCGAGTTCAGCAGCGATTTTGTCACGCGGGGTGATGATGATTTCGGGGCGGTTGAGATCGGCGCTGATGCGCGGAGCAACCAACGAACGCAGGCCTTTCATCTCCTCAACCAGCCGGGTCGCGGTCTGGTCCAGCAGCACCGGATCCGAACCCGCGAGCATCACGGTCATATCGCGGCCTGCACCAAAGCCGCGTGACTGCGATTGAAACCGCACACGGGCATCAGGGATCTTGGCGAGTTCGGGGGCGAGCTCGCGTTCGAACGCGATCGAAGTGCGTGCGCGGTCTTCCCTCAGCTTGACGAAGATCGATGATGTTTCACCCTGCCGGATGCGTTCCAGCAGACGTTCAACCTCGGGCTCCTGCCGCAATCGCTCGGCCACGCCATTGACGACCCGCTTGGTCTCGGCGAGCGTGGTGCCCGGCACCATCTCGATTTCGACCCGGCTGTTTTCGGTATCGATGCTGGGCTGGAATTGCGGCGGAGACTGTCCGAACAGCACGATCGTGATCAGGAACGAAAACCAGCCAACCGCCAGCATCCACACGCGGTGATCATAGAACCGCGCGGTCATCCAGCGCACGCCCTGTGCAAACCGGCCAGCACCGCCAGCGGGCAGCTCGATCGCCTTGAACGCCAGCCACGCCGACAGGAACGACAGGCCCGATACCAGCAGCACGATCACGATCTCGAAGATCTTCGCCACCAGCTTGTACACGAAACCATTGGTATCGCTCGAAACGGCGGTGGCGATCTGCTTGTGCACGTCAAGCCCGATCAACCCCTTCCACAGCGGGGCCGCACCGGCGGCATCAGCAACCAATCCGCTCACCGAACCGCTGAACAGTTCGAACATGGTGAGCGCGGGCACCATCAGCAGGGCGATCACGATCAGCAGCAACGAGACCATGTAGAACGTCCGGTGGCGCGGGCCGTCCAGCCCCGCACGGCGCGCAGCCATCTTGCCAGTGTCGAGCGTCCAGGTCAGAACCTGCATATAGCGGTCGATCCAGCGCCCCGCGCCATGTTCGGCATGGCCTTTGGCGTTGAGAAAATAGGCCGCCATCAACGGCGTGATCATCCGCGCCACGGCAAGGCTCATCAGCACCGCAATCACCACGGTGATCCCGAAATTCTGGAAGAACTGGCCTGAAACCCCCGGCATCAGACCGACAGGCAAAAACACTGCGACGATGGAAAAACTGGTGGCAACCACCGGCAGGCCGATTTCGTCCGCCGCATCAATACTCGCCTGATAGGCGGTTTTGCCCATGCGCATATGGCGCACGATATTCTCGATCTCCACGATCGCATCATCGACCAGCACGCCCGCCACCAGCGCCAGCGCCAACAGCGACAGGAAGTTGAGGTTAAAGCCCAGCAGGTCCATGAAAAAGAAGGTCGGGATCGCCGATAGCGGGATCGCGACAGCGCTGATGAAGGTCGCACGCCAATCGCGCAGGAACAGGAACACCACCACCACCGCCAGCACCGCGCCTTCAACCAATGCCCAGATCGAGGTATTGTACTGGGCGCGGGTGTAGGTCGTGCTGGTCGCCAGCTTGATGAACTTCACGCCATCATTTTCGGCCTCGATCTTGTCCATTTCAGCCAGCGCGGCATCGTAGACGGTAAGGTCAGACGCGCCGCGCGCGCGGCTCATGGCGAAATTGACGACTTCCTTGCCACCCACTTCACTGATCGAATTGCGTTCGGAATAGCCGTCGCGGACTGTCGCTACGTCGGCCAGCCGCACGGTGCGACCGCCTCCGAGCTGGATCTGGGCCTGCGACAGCGCAAAGGCACTGTCCGAATTGCCAAGCACGCGCAGCGACTGACGGGTGCCGCCAATCTCGGCAAGTCCGCCCGCCGCATCGATGTTGGTCTGGCGCAGCACAGCGTTGATCTGCGAGGCAGTGACACCGAGCGACTGCATCCTTGCGGGATCGAGAATCACCTCAATCTCGCGGTCGACCCCGCCAAAGCGCGACACTTCGGCCATGCCCTCGATTTTCAGCAACCGCTTGGCGATAGTGTCGTCGATGAACCAGCTGAGCTGTTCAATCGTCATGTCATTGGCTTCGACAGCAACGTAGCCGATCGGCTGACCCACAACATTGACCTTGCCCACCCGCGGTTCAAGAATGCCCTCGGGCAAGCTGCCGCGCACAGAGTCAATCGCGGTTTCGACCTCGTTGACCGCTTCGATCACGTCTGTGCCGATTTCGAATTCGACGAAGGTGTTGGAACTGCCTTCACGCGCGGTCGACTGGAGCGAATTGACGCCGTTGATCGCACGTAGCGCGCTTTCAACGCGCTGGGTGATCTGGTTCTCGATCTCGGTTGGCGAAGCGCCGGGCTGGGAAATCGTGACGTTGACCGCCGGGAATTCGACATCCGGGTTGTCGGTCACATCCATCCGCAGAAAACTGACGATCCCAGCGAACAACAAGCCGGTGAACAACACCAGCGGAATCACCGGGTTGCGGATCGACCAGGCCGAGATGTCGCGTAAAGCCATGATGTTCTTGCCTGTGTTGCGCGGTTCTTGCGTATCAGTCAGTTACGCGGGCCAGCCGCGCGGGGACGAAAATTTTACTTCTTGAACGGTTGCGGATTGACCGTTTCGCCAGGGTTGAGGAACCCGCCGGCGCGCAGCACGACGCGTTCAGTTCCCGACAATCCTTCGGTAATGGCGATTCCGTTTTTGGTCACCGCGCCGGTTTTGACGCTGCGCCGCTCCGCCTTGTTATCTTCGTCGACGATATAGACAAAGCTGCCGTCGCCGTCGGCCAGCACGGAACTTTCGGGCAGCAGCGTGGCGGTGAAGCTGCCGCTATTGATGCGCGCCGTGGCAAAGCCGCCGGGACGCAATGCCGACGCGAACGGCAACGCGATCCGCGCAATGCCCTGCCGGGTCGCCTGATCAATTACCGGGGAAAGCTGCCACACCTGTCCCGCAAAGTTCTGATCTGATCCGGTCGGGGTCACGTTGGCAATTGTGCCGACCGACAAGCTGGCGAGCTGTTCTTCGCTCAGCTGGGCGAGCATTTCCATCTCCCCGCCGCTGGCAATGGTGAACAGCGCAGGCGAGCCTGCCCCCACCGTCTGGCCGGGTTCGACATTGCGAGCGAGGACATATCCGGTCGCGGGGGCAATAATATTCAATCGCTGGTTGCGGGCACGCTGTTCGCGCAGCTGCGCTTCGGCAACCTTGACCCGCGCCGCCGCAGCATCGCGGGTGGCGGTCAAACGATCGACATCGGCCTTGGAAACGAACCCGCGTTCAACCAGTTGCAACGCGCGATCAAGATTGGCCTGCGCCAGATTGGCATCAGCCCGGGCGACTTCGGTCTGGGCCGCCTGCGCTTCGGCCTGCTGATCCTGCACGCTGCGATCAATCACTGCCAGCACTTGCCCTGCCTGCACCCAATCACCAGCGTCAACGGTAACGCGCAGCACCTGCCCGCCTTCGCCGACCACGCCCACGGGCATCGGCCGCCGCGCGGCGAGCGTGCCGGGCGCTTCGATTTCGCCCGATATGCTGGTCTTGCCGGGGGTGATGACTGTGACAGACGGGGCCTGCGAATTATCATCCCCCACCGCCACCGGCTCTCCGCCGGCTATGGCGAAATAGGCCGCAATCGCGAGCAAAAGCCCAAACAGGCCCAGCCCGCCGATCAGCAGCCAGCGCGGGATCGCAGGTGCCGACAGCGTGCGCGAACCGCTGAAATCGGTGCTCACGCCGTCCGCCGCCTCAGCCGTGATCGTCGTCTCGTAATTCATCGCCGTTCCCTCACTCAGACCGATCCCCCGGAGGGTTCCGCGCGCCTTGGAGTGTATTACTTCGATAAGTCACCAAGCGCAACGCCTGATAGAACGTCGTGCAGGTTCGGGCAATGCACGCATCGACCGGTGACTTTCAGCCTAGACGAAGGGCGCGCAGGCAGGTTCCCTGCGCGAAATCAGCGATGAAGCGGTTTCAGCGCAGCTTGCCGCGTCGAATCAGGTTGACGATGCCGAGCAGCACAACGGCGCCGAGCACGGCGATGAGCAGGCCGGTGATCGAAAATTCCTGAACGCTTCCGTTAATACCGAGTAAGGGGCCGGCGATCAGATTGCCAATGACCGAGCCGACGCAGCCGACCACGATGTTCGCGAAAATGCCCATCGACGCATCACGATTCATGACCAGACTGGCAAGCCAGCCAGCGACACCGCCGACGATTATTGCGATGATCCAACCCATAGTATCTCTCCTTGATTGGCGGGGCCGAAGTTGGCTTGCCCGCCATCAGACGATGCTAGCGGGTTTCTACCGCGAATAACAATACAAGGTCGGCGTTGCGCTGGATTCAATATTTCAGCTGGCGTTCGTAAAGGTCGCGGTAGTGCTGGATCCTGGTGACTCTGAGGCCATGCATCCCCGAACGATCAACCGCGCGCTGCCACGAGGCAAATTCCTCAAGCGTCAGGCCATAGCGCGTCAGCGCTTCGTCGAGCGTCAGCAGGCCGCCATTGACCGCAGCCACAACCTCGGCCTTGCGCCGCACCACCCAGCGCCGGGTGTCGGGAGAAGGCAGGTCAGCAAGGGTCAGCGGCTCGCCGAGCGGGCCGATTACCTGTGCGGGGCGGATGTCCTGGTTCTCAATCATTGCATTTCTTTCGCATCGCCTGAACGGTTTG
>PHEL01000169.1 GCA_002842925.1 Alphaproteobacteria bacterium HGW-Alphaproteobacteria-14 | reverse complement strand
GCCGCTTTCGATCACATCGACCTGACGGCTGGCTTCGTATTCGATCACCTGCATGACAAACCGCACCGAATTGACGTTCTTCGTCTCGGTCCGCGTGCCAAATTCCTCACCCGGCCGGCGCACGGAGACATTCACGTCGGCGCGCATCGATCCTTCTTCCATATTGCCATCGCAGCTGCCGACATAGCGCAGGATCGCGCGCAGCTTGCGCACATAGGCCCCGGCTTCGGCGGGCGAGCGCATATCGGGTTTCGACACGATTTCCATCAGCGCCACGCCGCAGCGGTTCAAATCGACATAGGACATGGTCGGGTGCTGATCGTGCATCAGCTTCCCCGCGTCCTGTTCCACGTGAATACGCTCGATCCCGATGATCTTGTCTTCGGCAAGCCCGGCTTTCTCGTCCGCTTCGATCAGCAGCTGCCCCTCGCCCACGATGGGGTGATACAGCTGGCTGATCTGGTAGCCCTGCGGCAGATCGGCGTAGAAGTAATTCTTGCGATCAAACTGGCTCCACGCGTTGATCTGCGCTTCAATCGCCATGCCGGTGCGCACCGCCTGCCGGATGCATTCGGCGTTGGGCACAGGCAGCATCCCCGGCATTGCGGCATCGATCAGCGATACCTGCGCATTAGGCTCCGCCCCGAAGGTGGTCGAGGCGCCCGAAAACAGCTTGGAATGCGAAGTCACCTGCGCGTGGACTTCAAGGCCGATCACAACCTCCCATTCGCCCGTGGCACCCTGAATGCGGTAGTTGGTCATTTCGTTTCCTCGTCCTCGATCACCTTGCCATCCGGCCCGAAACGCATTTCGCCGTGATCGACGTTCTTCCTTACCCAATTGGCGACCATGAAGGTCAACGGCACCGCCAGCGCGATCGCCAGTCCGGCAATCCACAGCGGCGTGTCGGCATTCACCACCACTTCTCCGGCTTGGCGCTGAACCCCGCGCGCTGCTGAATCGCGAGGCCCGCATTCAGCACGGCCTGTTCGTCAAACGGGCGGCCAACCAGTTGCAAGCCCAGCGGCAACCCATCGGCGTTGATCGTCGCGGGCACGCTCATCGCGGGCAGGCCAGCAAGGCTGGCGGGCACCGCGAACACGTCGTTGAGATACATCGCCAGCGGATCATCGACATTCTCGCCCAGCGGGAAGCTCGCGGTCGGCGTGGTGGGGGCGAGGATCACGTCACACTCGGCAAACGCCCGCTCGAAATCGCGGGCGACCAGCGCGCGAACCTTCTGCGCCTGCGTGTAATAGGCGTCGTAGAACCCTGCGGACAGCACATAGGTGCCGATCAGGATGCGGCGCTTGACCTCGTCCCCGAACCCGGCGGCGCGGGTGGCGGCATACATATCCTGCAAGCCTGCGCCATCGGGCAGATCGCGCAACCCGTAACGCACCCCGTCATAGCGGGCGAGGTTGCTCGATGCCTCGGCCGGGGCGATGATGTAATAGGCGGGCAGTGCATATTTGGTGTGCGGCAGCGAGACATCGACGATCTGCGCCCCGGCATCGCGCAGCCATTCCTTGCCGCGCTCCCACGAATCGAGGATCGCCTGATCGGTGCCCTCCATGCGGTATTCGCGCGGAATGCCGACCTTTTTGCCGCGCAGGTCGGCGTTCAATGACGCTTCCCAATCGGGCACGGGCATTTGCAGCGAGGTCGCGTCCTTGGGATCGAACCCGGCCATCGCGCCAAGCATGATCGCGCAATCTTCAACGCTGCGCGCCATCGATCCGGCCTGATCCAAGCTGGAGGCAAAGGCGACGATGCCCCAGCGGCTGCACCGCCCATAGGTCGGCTTGATCCCGCAGATGCCGGTGAAGGCGGCGGGCTGACGGATCGAACCGCCGGTGTCGGTGCCGGTTGCCGCCGGGGCAATGCGCGCCGCAACTGCCGAGGACGATCCGCCCGACGATCCGCCGGGGCTCATCGCGGCATTGCTGCCCGCCTTCTTCCACGGCGAGGCGACGTTGCCGAAATAGCTCGTTTCGTTCGACGAACCCATCGCGAACTGATCGAGGTTCAATTTGCCCAGCATCCCCGCGCCCGCGTCCCACAGCTTTTGCGAAACGGTCGATTCGTAGCGGGGGATGAACCCTTCGAGGATGTGGCTGGCTGCCGTGGTCTGCACACCGTTGGTGGCGAACAGGTCTTTCATCCCGACCGGCACGCCCGCCATTGCGCCCAGCGTTTCGCCAGCCGCGCGCGCAGCATCGACCTTGTCAGCCGCGGCGAGCGCATGATCGGGGGTGGTGACGATGAAGGCGTTGAGCGCCGCAGCATCGGCGACGGCGGCGTTGAAACTTTCCGCGACTTCGCGCGCGGTGAAATCCCCGGCGCGCACGCCATCGCGAATGTCTTTGACGCCGAGTTGGGTAAGGTCAGTCATAGCTTCCAACCGTTCGCCCTGAGCCTGTCGAAGGGCTGCCCTTCTTCGCGCTCAGGTTCAAAAAAAGAAAAACCATCCTTCGGCAAGCTCAGGATGATTGACTGCAATCCTGCGGATTTCACTCAATCACTTTCGGCACGCCAAAGAACCCGTGTTCTGCCGCCGGTGCATTGGCGAGCACATCATCGCGCCGCCCGCCGCCGGTCAGCGGATCGGCATCCACCACATCATCGCGCAGCCGCAAAGTGTTGGGGATCACCGCCGCCATCGGCTCGATCCCGGTCACATCGACTTCGCCCAATTGTTCGATCCACTGGAGGATGCCGTTCAGTTCGGGCACCATCCGTTCGAGCGCGGCATCATCCATGCTGATGCGCGCCAGAGAGGCGATTTTGGCGACATTTGCCTTGTCCACCGACACGCGCGTTCCCCTTACTGGCCCGGCGCGGGTGCGCCGCCGGGTGCGCCGCCCATCTGGCTCTGCCCCATTTGACTTTGCCCCATTTGACTTTGCCCCATTTGACTTTGCATCGCCTGTTGCAGAATGCCCAGATTCCGCTCGAAGGTCTGCTGGCTCATGATCTCGATCACCTCGATTTCGAATTCGAGATCGGCGTTTGGCGGGATCGGCGCGCCCTGCGGCGGCTCGGCACCATAGGCCTTGTCGGCGGGGATGAAGAGCGTGTATTTTCCGCCCTTCTGCATTTGCTGCAGCCCTTCAAAGAAGCCGGGGATGGTCGCGCCTTCCTCAATCGGGAAGGGCGTGCCTTCGGGGAAGATGCCTTCGACGGGCAACGGTATATCGCGCGATTCGTCGAACACCGAGCCATCGGCGGCGAGTTTGCCCTTGTATTTCAGGAACACCACATCGCCCGCCTTGGGCATCGGCCCGGTGCCGGCAATCTGGGTATCAACATCCACGCCGCGCGGAACAGCGGCCCAGGCGAGCCCGGCCCCCACTGCAATCGCCAGCACCACGCCGATCCACAGCTTGGTCAGCGATCCCTTGGCGACGGGCTTGATCGGAACACGGGTGATTTCGGTCATGGTTTAATCCTGAGTGGCGGCGCATCATGCGCTGCGTGGTGACGACAAAAGGGCGCGGAATTATGCCGCGCCCTGATGGCTGATCGGAAAGGGGGATTCAAGCGGTTCTGCGTAACAGCACACGCTTGCGGACAGGATTATTTGCTCCCGTCACGCTCCAGCCGCTTGCGCTCCATCTTGCGGGCGCGGCGCACGGCAGCGGCCTTTTCACGGGCGCGCTTTTCGCTCGGCTTTTCGTAATGGCGGCGCAGTTTCATTTCGCGATAGACGCCTTCGCGCTGCAGCTTCTTCTTGAGCGCGCGCAAGGCCTGATCAACATTATTATCGCGAACCATGATTTGCATAAAAGCC
>PHEL01000168.1 GCA_002842925.1 Alphaproteobacteria bacterium HGW-Alphaproteobacteria-14 | reverse complement strand
GTCCACCTTGCGCCATGCGATCCGCACCGGCGCGCCAGCCAGGAGCATTGCAGCATGATCAGCAGCACTCAGGCAAGGTCGCTGGGATGGATGGCGGTGATGGCGATTTGTTTTGCGCTGGTCATCATCCTCAGCTTCAAGGTCCACGCGGTCAAAAGCCAGGTGCTGCTGGCCGAACGTCAGGTGATCGCGCTGCAACGCGAGACGCTGCTGCTCGAAACCGAATTCCAGACCCGCGCCAGCCAGCGCCAGCTTGCCCAGTGGAACAATGTCGAATTCGGTTACGCCGCCCCGCGTGCCAGGCAATTCCTCGATGGCGAACGTCAGCTTGCCAGCCTTGGCCAGCGGCCCGGCCCGAATGCGCCCCCGCCGATCCGTTTTGCGCGGGCAGATGCCGCCGATGGAAGCCACACCGCCGATGCGCCAATGCGTGCAGCCCCGATGCGCTCGCCAGTGTCGGGCGCGACCGTCACGCTCGCCTCGGCCGTTGGCGAGAGGGGCGCGGGCGAGGTGTTCGGCGACGCCTTTGGTGATTTCCTGATCGAAGCCTCCCCGATCCGCGCCGCGCAGGCCCAGACCATCTCCGCCAAGGGTGTCGGCGAATGAACACCATGACTGCCGCCACGGCAGTCCCTTCAATTCCGGCTGGCCGCGTGCAGAGTGTAAATCTGCGGGCGCAATTATTGTGGACGGCCCGGTTCCGGGTGCTGTGGATCTTTGCCGCATTTGCCCTGATAACTCTGATCGCGCTGTTGCGGATCGCTTCATTGGGACTGGCCGGACAAACCCCGCAGCGCACCAGCCTGCAGGACGCCCTGCTGCCTTCGCGCGGTGAGATCACCGATCGCAACGGTACGCCGCTGGCGCGTGCATTTCCGGCCTATGCCTTGTGGTTCGATCCCAAGGCAATGGGCGATGTTGGCGCGCCGCTGGTGCGCAGCCCGCTGGAGGTTGCGCGCGAACTCAAGGCGATTTTCCCCGATATCGACGAAGCGCGCATGGCCAGCCGCCTGGCATCGGGCCGGTCGGGCTATCTGCGCCGCCGCCTGCTGCCCGAAGAGGCCAACAAGGTATTTGCGCTGGGAGAAATCGCGCTGGAAATCCCGCGTGAGACCGATCGTTACTACCCGCAAGGCACGCTGGCAGCCCATGTGCTGGGCTATGTCGTTGAAGGCAAGGGCGGCCAGACCGGGATGGAACAGGTGCTCGATGCGCGGCTCAGCAATCCCGACACGCGCGCAGAGCCGGTGGCGCTGTCGATCGATGTGCGGGTGCAGGGCGCGCTTGAGGATGAATTGCGGCGCGGGATGCTGGCAACCAATGCGATTGGTGCAGCGGGGATCGTGCTGGATGTCGATACCGGCGAAGTAATGGCGATGGCCTCCTTGCCCGAATTCGATCCCAATACCGCGGGCGCAGCCGGGGCCGTAAACGGGTTCAACCGCGTCACCAACGGGGTTTATGAACTGGGTTCGACCTTCAAACCGCTGAGCATTGCCGCCGCGATTGATGCAGGCGTGGTGCGCGATCTGAGCAAGCCGTGGAATGCCACCCCGATCGAGATCGGTCGCCGCACGATCAAGGATATGAAGCCCAAGGGCGAAACGCTCAATGTCCCGCAGGCGCTGGTCTTTTCCTCCAACACCGTGACCGCGCGGGTGGCGGATGAACTCGGCCCGGAACGCCTGCGCCGCACCATGATCGATCTGGGTATGGACAGCCGCCCGTTCATCGACCTGCCTGCGCGCGGGTTTCCGCTGTGGCCCAAGGGCAAGTGGAGCCGTATCACCAACATGACCGTCAGCTATGGTCACGGCCTGGCTGTCACCCCGCTGCATCTGGCAAGCGCCTATGCCGCGATGGTCAATGGCGGGATCTGGCGTCCGTCGACCCTGATGAAGCTTGATCCTGCCGATGTGCCGCGCGGGCGGCGGGTGTTCAAGGAATCCACCTCGTCGCGGATGCGGCAGATGCTGCGGATGATCTCGCTTTATGGCACCGGCAGGAGCGCCGATGCGCCGGGATACCGGGTCGGCGGCAAGACCGGTTCGGCTGAGAAAGCATCGGGCGGGGGGTATAACAAGACCTCGCTGGTGTCGTCGTTCGCCGCTGCCTTCCCGCTTGATGCGCCGCGATACGTGGTGGTGATCGTGATCGACGAGCCCAAGGGCACGGTTGCATCATCGTTCCAGCGCACCGCCGCGTTCAACGCTGCGCCGGTGGTGGGCAAGCTGGTGCCGCGCATCGGCCCGATGCTGGGGGTGCAGCCCGATGAGCGGCGCGATGTCGATATTTCCGACCTGCGTTACCTGGTGGACAAGCACTGATGCGGCTGGCCGACCTGATGCAGCGCGCGGGATTTGCGCCGGACGGGGCGAGTGACGTCAGCGTCACCGGCTTTGCTATCGATCACCGCAAGGTTGCGCCCGGCACGGTGTTCGGCGCGTTTCAGGGGGCGGCGGTCAATGGGGAAGATTTCATCGCCGCCGCGATTGAAGCGGGCGCGGTCGCCATCGTTGCCCGGCCCGAAGCCCCGGTTGCAGGCGCGCTCCACATCGCCGATGCGCAGCCGCGCCGCGCCTTTGCACAGCTGGCGGCGGGCTTCTTTGCTCCGGTGCCTGCCACCATCGTTGCAGTAACGGGCACCAACGGCAAAACCTCGTGTGTCGAAATGACGCGGCAAATCTGGCGCATGGCGGGCGAACGCGCGGCAAGCATCGGGACACTGGGCGTCACCACTCCCGATGGTTCCGTTTCGACCGGACTGACCACCCCCGACATCGTCACCTTCCTCAGCAATATGAGCGGGCTGGCGCGTGAAGGCGTGACCCATGTGGCGTTTGAAGCATCGAGCCACGGTCTGTCGCAATACCGCAACGAAGGGCTGAGCGTGGCAGCCACCGCGTTTACCAATTTCAGCCGCGACCACCTCGATTATCACGGCACGATGGAGGCCTATTTCGGCGCCAAGATGCGGCTGTTCACCGAAGTCGCCGCGCCCGGCAGCCCGGCGGTGATCCATGACGCGGGCGATGGTTCGGAATGGACAGCGCAGGCGATTGCCACGGCAGCGGCGCGCGGTCTGGATGTGCGCACCGTGGGTGAAGGCGGCACCTTCATCCGTCTGGAGGAGCGCGAACCGACCCAGCTTGGTCAGATGCTGACGATCCAGTATGCGGGCCAGCACGCGGGCCAGAACGCGGGCCAGAACGCGGGCCAGCACGCGGGCGAGACGCGCAAGGTGAGCTTGCCACTGATCGGAGCCTATCAGGCTGCCAATGCGCTGGTTTCAGCGGGCCTCGCGCTTTCGACCGGCCTTGAAGTCTCCACCGTGTTCGATGCACTCACCCGCCTGCAACCGGTGCGCGGGCGGCTTGAGCGTGCTGCGCTCAACCCTGCCGGTGCGCCCGTCTATGTCGATTACGCCCACACCCCCGATGCGCTGGAGGCTGCGATTGCCGCGCTGTGCCCGCACGTGGCGAGCGGCGGCCGCCTGATCGTGGTGTTCGGCGCGGGCGGTGACCGCGATACCGGCAAACGCGCGCTGATGGGCGAAGTTGCCGCGCGCATGTCTGACCTTGCCATCATCACCGATGACAACCCCCGCAGCGAAGACCCAGCCGCAATCCGCGCCGCGATCATGGCCGGTGCAGGCGGATCAGCGCGCGAAATCGGTGATCGCCGCGCCGCCATCGCTGCCGCAATTGGGGAAGCCGGGCCAAGCGACATTGTGCTGATCGCGGGCAAAGGCCACGAGCAGGGACAAATATTCGGGTCTGGAGAAACTATGCGGATCGAAGCCTTCGATGATGTCGAGGTCGCGCGCCAATGCGCCGCGTTTGGCGGGAGC
>PHEL01000167.1 GCA_002842925.1 Alphaproteobacteria bacterium HGW-Alphaproteobacteria-14 | reverse complement strand
ACGTCGGGATGATCATCGCTTTCCGACAACACCTTGGCAATCACCCGGCGTTGTTCGGTGATGCGCAGACCTTTTTCGGCGCAGAGTTGTTCGAGATCGATTTTCTGGTTCAACGAAAGCTCCATTGCCTCACACGCCGCCCGAAACCCGGTCGACCAATTGATAGCACAACAGCCCCATCCTTATAGGGATGAGGCTGCATGCTCAAGCTGGCACGGACACCCTCTCTTAACAGAGGCGGACTTGCCAGCGACTGAAAGGTGACCTTGGGGCCGGTATCAGACCTTCTTCGTGCGCCGTGAGCCCACGATGGTTCCGGGCTTGCGACCAAGGCCGATCTTCTTGGCAAGATCGCGGCGCCTTTCCGCATAATTGGGCGCGACCATCGGATAATCGGCAGCAAGGCCCCAACGCTCGCGATATTCTTCGGGGGTCATGTTGTAATTAGTGCGCAGGTAACGCTTGAGCATCTTGAGCTTCTTGCCGTCTTCAAGGCAGACAATGTAGTCAGGCTTGATCGAGTTGCGGATCGCGACGGCGGGCTGCGGCCTGGGCACTTCAACTTCAACCTTTTCGCCCAGATTGGCGAGCGCGTTATAGACGTTGGTAATCAGGCTCGGCAGATCAGCAACATTGACATCGTTGTTGCTGACATGGGCTGCGACAATGTCACTTGTCAGCGTGATAAGCGTTTCTTTCATTTCAATTTCCAGATCCTGCATGGCTTCCTCTTGGGCGTTGTTGAATTTGCGCCGGTTACTGGCTCATGACGCACGCATACAGGTTTGGCAACAAGCTTGCTTTGCACAATCCCGATTATGCGGCAGGCAGAGCCGAACTAGATTGACCGGCCAAAAGTAATGGCATCAATTCTATCGCCATTAACCATTCGGTAATAGTTCTTTCGAACGCCGATCGGTTCGAAACCGAGTTTGATATAGAGATGAATTGCCGGATTGCCGCGCCGCATTTCCAGGAAGATACGGCCAATGCCGCGCGTGCGGGCAGCTGCGAACAGGGATTCGATGAGGCGTGCGCCAATGCCGCGTCGCCGTGCGTCGGGAGCGACCGCAATTAGCAGCAACTCTTCTTCATCAAGCACATGGCGGGTGAGCACAAAACCCGCAGGCGTTGCGCAGGCTGCTGGCCCATCGGGGATCTCGGCGCCATCGGCATCAACCACCAATGCATGGGTGGAAGGCACGGTCAACGCATCGACTACCTGCCGCCTGTTCCACGCTTCACCAAAGGCCGGGTCAAATGCGGCATCCATCACCGCCATGATCCGGTCGATGAGGTGCGGGCAGGGGGTCATGGTCGCCCCTGCTGTGCCAACGGGGTGGCATCAGGCCCGCGACCATAGATCGGGGCGAGATTGTGCGTCAGCAACCGGGGGTTGAGGAATCGCACCGACGTGGCATCGGGCAGCAGGTCGATCGCCGTGATGGCCTGATCAGCGCGCAATGCGGCCAGCGCCGCTGCACGGTTGCCTGCAACCAGCGGGTGAGATTTGCGCGCGCGCGCTTCATCGGGCGTCAGCGAGGCGGCCTGGCCCTGCGGCAAACCGTCAGCACCGAAATCCGCGACGAACCATTCGCCATGCCCGCCGTTCATGCAAATCGTCACCGGCTGCGCGGGCTGGATATGCTGGGCCTGTGCTGCGGCCAGCGCCAGCGTTGGGTAGGCAAGCACTTCGCCTCCCCACGCGAACCCCAGCGCCCGCGCGGCGGCGAGGCCGATGCGCACGCCGGTGAAGCTGCCTGGGCCGAGCGAAACAAGAATGCGATTCGCGCGCCCCTTGTCCGGCAGGGCGGCGATCATCGGAACCAATGCTTCGGCATGGCCGCGGCCGATCAGCCGGTGATCATGCGCGACGATTGCCTCGCCATCAAACAGGGCGATGGAACACGCTTCGGAAGCGGTTTCTATTGCAAGCACGCGCATTGCGGTGCGCGATGCCTCACGCTGCCCCGCTGTGCAAGCGGCAGATGCGGCGGATCAGGCGATGCGGTTGAAGCGCGCGAAGTCCGGACGCGGGCTGCGGTCAAAAATGCTCGCCGGATCGCCATAGCCGACCGCGCAGATGAAATTGACCCGGTGGCGCGGTTGATCGGCAAAGAACGCGGCGTTAACCGCGTCCGCGTCAAACCCCGACATCGGCCCGCAATCCAGCCCTAGCGCGCGCGCCGCCAGCATCAGATATGCGCCTTGCAAGGACGAATTGCGGAACGCACCTTCCTCGCGCCCGGCATCGTCGCCTTCAAACCAGCTTTTGGCGTCGGTATGCGGGAACAGCCACGGCAATTGTTCGTGAAAGTCGATATCGTAACCGATCACAGCGGTAACCGGAGCGGTCAGCACCTTGGCCTTGTTGCCCTCCATCACGCAATCGGCCAGCTTGGCCTTAGCGTCGGCCGATTTGACCCAGACGATCCGCGCCGGCTGCATATTGGCCGAGGTGGGGGCCATCTTGATCAGATCCCAGATCGCGTGGAGCTGTGCGTCCGAAACAGGCTTTTCCAGCCAGCCATTGTAACTGCGCGCTTCGTTGAACAGCTGCGCGAGCGCTGCGTCCGACAGCACCTGGTCGTGAAATTGCATGGTCATGCCGCGCGCACTTCGGTGACTTCGGGGATGTAATGTTTCAGCAGGCCTTCGATCCCGTGCTTCAATGTCGCGGTGCTTGAAGGGCAGCCTGCGCATGATCCCTGCAATGTCAGATACACCACCCCGTCGCGAAAACCCCGATAGGCGATATCGCCGCCGTCACCCGCAACCGCCGGGCGGACGCGGGTTTCCAGCAGTTCGTTGATCGCAGCAATCACCTCGGCATCTTCAGCGCGTTCTTCGACCGCCAGATCGTCTTCGGGCGGCACAGCAATGCCGTGCGCGCTGCCACCGGCAAACAACGGCGCTTCGGACACGAAATGATCGAGCAGGATAGCGATGACCTGCGGTTTCAGCGCGCTCCAGTTTGCCAAAAATCGCCTGGGCAAGCGGGCTTGCCTCGGCGGCTTCGGGGGTGGAAAATTCGCGGCTGCCTGCGTCCATCACGGCCTGACCGGGCAGGAATTTCAACGCAGCAGGGTTGGGCGTGGTTTCGGTTTCAATGAACATGGCAGCAATTTAGGCACCATAAGCCGATGCGGCAAGGGCGCGCGGGCTAAAGCATTCACTATCGCTTCACACTTCGGCCCCCTATAAGCCGGTTATGACGTTGTTATCCCGCGCCAGCCGCGCTTTCGTTCTTCTGCTTGCGCCTGCTGCGCTGCTTCACCCGGCATTTGCCCAGCAAACTGCCGCTCCTGTGCCCGCAGCGGTTCAGACCCCGGCTGAACCAGCGATCCCCGCTCCGCGCGCGCTTCAGGTCAATGGAGAAGTTCCGTGGCTTTATCGGGGCAGCGATGTCCCGGTTGATGAACAATGGCTGTTTGGCGAGATGAAGAACGGCCTGCGCTATGCCGTGCGCGGCAACGGTGTGCCACCCCAACAGGTTTCGATCCGGGTGCGCATTGATGCCGGGTCGCTGCACGAAAAGGACGCCGAACAGGGCTTTGCCCACCTGCTCGAACACCTGCTGTTCCGCGAAAGCAAGTATCTGAAGCAGGCCGAGGCGATTGCCGCATGGCAGCGGCTTGGGGCAACCTTTGGCAGCGATGCCAATGCCGAAACCAGCCCGACGCATACCGCTTACAAGCTGGATATTCCCAATATTGATCAGGCCAAGCTGTCGGAAAGTTTCAAGCTGTTGTCGGGCATGATCCGCGAACCGGTTCTGAATGATGCCAATGTTGCTGCCGAACGTCCGATCGTGCTGGCTGAAAAGCGCGAACGCGGCGGGGCAGGGCTGCGGATGGCCGATCTGACCCGGCAGACGTTCTTTGCCGGACAGCGGCTTGCAACGCGAAATCCGATCGGCACCGAAGAAACTCTGCGGGCCGCCAACGGCAAGGACGTAAAGGCGTTCTATGATCGCTGGTACCGCCCGGAAAACGCCGTGATCGTGGTTGTGGGCGATGCTGATCCGATGGTGCTGGCCGGGTTGGTTGAACAGTGGTTCGGTGATTGGGAAGGCAAAGGCAAACCCGGCGTTGCGCCCGATTTTGGCGATCCTGCTGCACCCGCAGCAGCGCCCCAAAACCCGGTTGAAGGCACCCCGATTGGCGAGCTTGCGGTGGGGGTCGAACCCGATCTGCCGCGCAGCCTGACTTATGCGATCATGCGTCCGTGGCGACCGGTCGACGATACCATCATTTATAATGAAGGTCTGCTGATCGATGCGGTTGCGCAGTCGATCATCAACCGCCGGCTCGAAGCGCGCGCGCGCAGCGGGGGCAGCTTCCTCTATGCGCAGGTGCAACAGGACGATGTCTCGCGTTCAACCGATGCAACCTTTGTCACCCTTGCACCGCTGACAAGCGATTGGCAGGCGGCGCTTACCGATGTGCGCAGCGTGATAGCTGACGCGCTGACCAATCCGCCGACGCAGGAGGAGATTGACCGCGAAGCCGCTGAATTCGACGTGGTGTTCGCCAATCAGGTCGAACAGGAAAGCGTTCAGTCAGGCTCTGACCTTGCCAACAACCTCGTCAACGCTGTCGACATCCGCGAAGCCGTGGCTGCACCAGACGTGGTGTTGAGTGTGTTTCGCGGGATGACGGCGCGGCTCAATCCCGATGAAGTGATGGCGCGCACCAAGGCGCTGTTTGATGGCACTGTCACGCGGTCGGTCTATGTAACGCCGACGCCGGGCGAAGCTGACGCCGATATGCTGCGGCTGGCTCTGGCACGCGAAGCGGTGGTCGATGGCAGTGCGAGGCTGGCCGCGCAGACGATTTCGTTCGACGAACTTCCCCCGGTCGGCAAACCGGGCACCATCGCCGAGCAAAAGCCGCTTGGCCTGCTTGACGTCGAGCAGATCGATTTTGCCAACGGCGTAAAGGCACTGGTGTGGGCCAATGATGCCGAGCCGGGCCGGGTGACGGTGCGTGTGCGGTTTGGCGCGGGCTACCGGGCATTCGACAAGGATAGCGCAGTCTATGCTGCACTGGGTGAGGCTGCGCTGGTCGGCTCCGGGCTTGGCGAACTTGGCCAGAACGAGATTGACCGGCTGGCAACCGGACGCAAGCTGGGGTTCGATTTCGGCATCGATGAAGCAGTTTTCACCTTTACCGCCCAAACCCGGTCGGAAGACGTTGTCGATCAGCTCTATTTGTTCGCGGCCAAGCTGGGGATGCCGCGCTGGGACAAGGATCCGGTAATCCGCGCCAAGGCAGCGGCCGAGCTCGCCTATAACACCTATTCGACCAGCCCCGGCGGCATTCTTAACCGTGATCTTGAATACCTTGTCACTGGCGGCGATCCCCGGTTTGCCACGCCTGATCCGGCGGCCTTGCGCGATGTCACCCCCGAAGGCTTTCGCGCGGTGTGGGAACCGTTGCTCAAACAAGGCCCGGTCGAGGTGCTGGTGTTCGGCGAATTTGATCAACCTGAGGTAATTGAGCAGTTGCGCCTGACCTTTGGTGCCTTGCCGCTGCGTGAACCGATTGCGCCTGATGTGGCCGCGCGGGTGCCGTCATTCGCGGTGGCGGGTGATCGTCCGGCCACCGTCACCCATCGCGGCGATGCCAATCAGGCCGCCGCTGTGGTCGCATGGCCCAGCGGGGGCGGGGTTGATGCCTTACGCGAAGGCCGCCAGCTTGAAATCCTCACCCAGTTGTTCAACAATCGCTTGCTCGAAGCTTTGCGTGAACGCGCCGGGGCCAGCTATTCGCCGCAGGTGTTTTCGCGCTGGCCGGCTGATCTTGCCAGCGGCGGACGGATCACTGCGCTGGCGCAGCTGGAGCCGGAATTCGTGCCAGTGTTCTTTGCCGAGGCAGACCGTATTGCCAAAGATTTGGCCACCAATCCGCCTACAGCCGACGAATTGGAACGGGTGACCGAACCGCTCGGTCAGCTGATCCGGCGCGCGTCGACCGGCAACCAGTTCTGGCTGTATAATCTCGAAGGCGCAGCTTTTGATCCACGGCGCGTGGGGTTGTTGCGCACGTTGCTGGCCGATTATTCGCAGACCAGCCCGCAGGTGATGCAGTTTCTGGCCGACCGCTATTTTGCCAGTGGAGCGCCCTATCGTTTGGCGATCATCCCCGAAGGCCAGACCCTGGCCGAAGCGCCGGTTGGCGGGGCGACTGCCGCTGGTGCCAGAGGGGGTATGACAGGCCGTTGATCGCCTCTGCCGCATAGTGTGGCCGGGAAATAAAGTTGTGCTACACACCGTTGCGGCTTTACAATTCAATCGCGCCTCCTGTAGCGGGCGGCGCCGTGCGTGCCCTGCGCGCCAAGCCATGAAAGAGTTTTGACTGTGCCGATGACCTGGACCCCGGATAGCTGGAAGGCTCACGAAGCGCGCCATCTGCCGCATTACGCGAATGCAGCTGAACTGGCAGCGGCGGAGCAGACACTTTCGAACTATCCCCCGCTGGTGTTCGCGGGCGAGGCACGCGCATTGAAGGCCGATCTGGCCGATGTCGCCAATGGCCACGGGTTTCTGCTGCAAGGCGGGGACTGCGCGGAAAGCTTTGCCGAATTTCACCCCAACAACATCCGCGATACCTTCCGTGCGATTTTGCAGATGGCGGTGGTGATGACCTTCGCCAGCAAACGTCCGGTGGTGAAGGTCGGGCGGATGGCGGGTCAGTTCGCCAAGCCGCGTTCCGCCCCGACTGAAACGATCGATGGTGTGACCCTGCCAAGCTACCTTGGCGACAATATCAACGGGATCGAATTTGATCCTGTGTCGCGCCGCAATGATCCCGAACGGATGGTGCGCGCCTATTCGCAGGCCGCCGCGACATTGAACCTGCTGCG
>PHEL01000166.1:2825-6730 GCA_002842925.1 Alphaproteobacteria bacterium HGW-Alphaproteobacteria-14 | reverse complement strand
AGGCTCGCGCTGAGCGATGCGGGGCTGGCGACGCGCGATCGTTTCGTGGTCCGTCAGGCGCGCCGCCGGGGCCTTCCCATCGCATCGGCGCTGGGGGGAGGTTATGGCGATGATCCGCGCATCGTCGCAGCCCGTCACGCGCGGTCGATGCTGGTGATGGCGCAGGAAAACGCGGCTTGCGTGCCGGTTCCCCTACGAAATGAGGCATAGCTGCGACGAACCGTGTCTGGCCTTATTGGGAACGCAAGCCCGGCGGGTTACTTTATAGGGTGATGAACCGGCGCGATCTTCTCAAAGGCTCCCTGATTGCGGGGGCGACACTGGCGCTGCCAACGCGCGCCTTTGCGTCGGCCTCACCCGGCACCCCGCGCGACCGCATTCTTTTCGACATCGCCAGGCGCGAACTGGCGCGCGCGGGCGACGCGATCTGGAAACGCGATATTGTCGGCATTGCCGATTACGGGCTGCATTCGGCCAAGCCGCGGTTCCACTTCGTCAACCTCGAACGCGGCGAAGTGCAATCCTACCACGTCAGCCACGGCGCCGGATCAGATCGGCAGCATGACGGCTGGCTCAAGCAATTTTCCAACACCGAAGGTTCCAACGCCACCAGCCGCGGGGCCTATGTGACGTGGGAATGGTACAAGGGCCGCTATGGCACGTCAGTGCGGCTTGGCGGGCTGGATGAAAGCAACAATGCCGCGCTGCGCCGCTATATCGTGATGCATCGCGCCGATTATGCCGAAAGCTCGCATCTTGAGAAATATGGCCGTCTCGGTCGCTCCAACGGTTGTTTCGCGATGGGTGAGGAACAGTTCCGCATCGCGCTGATGCACCTTTCAGGCGGGCGGCTGCTGTTTGCCGACAGCCTTGGGCTGGAAGAAGACGGCAGCATCCAGCCCTTGCCCGCACTGGCGATGATTGATCGTCAACCGCTCGACCTGATGCCCCGTCCGGGCCTCAGCGCATTCTGAGGCCCCGCGCCGCCGCCTAAGTATCCTGCAAATCATCCTCGATCACGATTACCTCGTCGGTCGGCAGAATGCTGCGTTCGCGCACGCGCGGCTTGTCGAGGCTGGCGAGCACCGGGGCGTCGCGGCCGTAGATGTCCTTGAAGGTCGCCATTTCGCCGTTGATGTCGGATGCCATGGTGAAATAGGTGATATAGGCGGGCCACTGTTTTTCGAGCATCACCTTGGTGTATTTGCCCGATTTCGAGATTTCGACCGCTTCTTCTTTCGACGCACCGTTGCCCAGGATCGCCATCGTCATCGCCAGTTCCAGCGCGCGTTCGGTGCGGATGCAGCCGTGCGAAAGCGCTCGGCTGTCCTGCGCGAACAGGTGGCGCGAAGGCGTATCGTGGAAGAAAATCGCCTGCGCATTCGGCATTTCCAGCTTCATCAGACCCAGCGAATTGCCCGGCCCCGGCTGCTGCACCACGCTGATATAGCCGTTCGCCCCGCGTGTGCCGACATAGCCGTTGCGCTTGGCCCATTCCGGGTTGGCAAGCACTTTGGCACCCAGCCCTTCGCCTTTGACGATCGATTGCGGCACCGTCCAGGTCGGGTTGAACACTACGCCTTCGATCGTTTCAGCCAATTGCGGGGTGGCGGTGCGGCCCGGCTTGCCGACAACCGT
The DNA here is from genome assembly GCA_002842925.1 of Alphaproteobacteria bacterium HGW-Alphaproteobacteria-14. Lineage (GTDB taxonomy): Bacteria > Pseudomonadota > Alphaproteobacteria > Sphingomonadales > Sphingomonadaceae > Erythrobacter. The sequence continues at coordinate 5,092 of PHEL01000166.1, read as the reverse complement.
GCGATAGGTTCTGATGATCCTGTCCTTGACCGTCAGGCGCAGCTGGAATTCGGGCACATTGGTAATCAGATATTGCGGGCCAAGATCGCGCGCCAGCCAGCGCCAGCGGTCCATGTTAGCGCGGATCAGCTTGCGTTTGGCGGTGTCGGTTTCGGGCGTTTTGGCCAGTTCATCGCGCAGCCGGGCGTAATCGGGGTGAGTCGGGGCGAGTTTTGCCAGCGTGCCCGCAATATCGTCGGTCGCAAGCGCTTGGGCGAGAATATCGCCGGTGCGCAAGATCTCACGGTCGGGGTCGATCACGAACCATTGTTCGCGCGCCTCCATCGGGGTGCGCCCATCGCGCAAATCCTCAATCAGCCAGACAAGGCTCTGCGAGGCGATCTGGTTCAATTCATCCGACGGGCCTGACGCGAGCGCGACCTTGAGTGGCTGGAGATCGTAATCGGCCGGATCGAGGCCTTCCGCGCCGATCCCTTCGATCATCGCGATCAGCCGCGCGGCCTGGCCCACCGTCCACGGCTGCACCAGCGGCTGCGGCGTTGTCGGGAAGGCCTGATCAAAGGCATCGGGCGGCTGTGGCAGTTGCGCAGGCTGAGGGCCGCTCTGAACTTCGGGTTTGGGCAGCATCTGGGCACGCACCGCGCCGCCATCCTGCGCCAGCGCCGCAGTTGCCACCAGCGCCGCGATTGCGACACCGCCTGCAAGTCTATTCGCGAACCTCATCATTATCCTGCCTTTTTGCCCCATGCCGCCATCATCCACCACGGCCAAGTCTCCGCTGCACTCATACGCCGCGCGGACACCCCCTATCAACCACCTTCGCTTTCGCAGCGATTAATGTGCACAGCCGCAGGCTCCAGTGCCGAGCGCGCGTGACGCCGGCGGCGGAACCCCTTATTGCACGCGCCATGCCAGCCAGAGGCCATCTTTTTCTGCCCTTTGCCGCCGCGCTGACAGGCATCGGGTTCCTGTCGTTGATGGACGCCTTCATGAAAGAGGCGGCGCTGCTGATCGGAGCTTACACCGCCACGGTGCTGCGTGCCGGGATCGGCGCGGCGATCATCGCGCCGGTCTGGCTGGCGCGCGGGCCTGTCTGGCCAAGCCGCGCGGTGTTGAAGCTGCACCTGACGCGCGGCGTGGTGTCGGCATTCATGGCGCTGACCTTCTTCTTCGCGCTCACCCGCCTGCCACTGGCTGAGGCGATTGCATTGAGCTTTATGGCACCATTGCTGGCGTTGTATCTCGCCCACGTATTGCTGGGCGAAGCAATCAGCCGTGCAGCTATCGGTGCCAGCCTGCTCGGCTTTGCCGGAACATTGGTGATCGTCGGCGGGCGGATCGGGCAAGGCAGGTTTGATGAAGGCGCAGCATTGGGCATTGCTTCGCTGTTCGTCTCGGCGCTGCTTTACGCTTATAATTTCATCGTCATCCGAAGGCAGGCGCAGGTTGCCGGGCCGATCGAGATTACCACGTTTCACAGCGGGATCGGCGGATTGGTGTTGCTCACCCTCGCCCCGCTGCTGTGGACACCGCCTGCGGGGGAGGCGTTGGTGCCGCTGCTGGCGGCAGGCGCGCTGACGGTGGCCGGGTCGCTGGCGATTGCCTGGGCCTATGCCCGCGCCGAGGCAAGCGCGCTGGTGCCGACCGAATATTCGGGCTTTGTCTGGGCGACCTTGTTCGGCTGGCTGTTTTTCCGCGAAGCGGTAACCTTGCCGACGCTGGCGGGAACCGCGCTGATTGTGGCGGGATGCTGGCTGGCGACGCGCAGACCCGCTGCAACCCCTACAAACCCACCCGTTTAAGACTATTTTCCAAAGCCTGACTCGCCTTGGCCCCCTTGACCTCGGCTTCGCAACAGCGCAGTGGCGGCGGCGAAACCGCGCCCTTGGTGGATCGGGGCGGGTAATTCTAAAATAGGATGGAAACGCCCCCATGACCGCAATCGGCCAGGACACGCTCGGAACTCGTCAGACCCTTACCGTAGGCGGCAAGGAATACGCCTATTACTCGCTGGCCAAGGCCGCAGAGCAGCTGGGCGATGTGTCGAAGCTGCCGATTTCGATGAAGGTGCTGCTGGAAAATCTGCTGCGCTTCGAAGACGGCGGGTTCACCGTGGGGCGTGATCATATTCAGGCGATTGTCGATTGGCAGGACAACCCCACCACGGGTGAGGAAATCCAGTATCGCCCGGCGCGCGTGCTGTTGCAGGATTTCACCGGGGTGCCCTGCGTGGTCGATCTGGCCGCGATGCGCGATGCGATCAAGAA
>PHEL01000166.1:0-2754 GCA_002842925.1 Alphaproteobacteria bacterium HGW-Alphaproteobacteria-14 | reverse complement strand
CAAAAGCTTTGAAAACTTCTCCGCCGTGCCGCCGGGAACGGGCATCTGCCATCAGGTGAACCTGGAAAACATCGCGCAGGCGGTGTGGTCATCGCAAGGCCCCGACGGGGTGATGGTCGCCTATCCTGACACCTGCGTCGGCACAGACAGCCACACCACCATGATCAACGGTCTGGGTGTGCTGGGCTGGGGCGTCGGCGGGATCGAGGCCGAGGCCGCGATGCTGGGTCAGCCGATTTCGATGCTGATCCCCGAAGTGGTCGGCTTTTATCTCGAAGGCCGGATGGCCGAAGGCGTGACCGCGACCGATCTGGTGCTGACCTGCGTGCAGATGCTGCGCGAAGTCGGCGTGGTGGGCCGCTTCGTCGAATTCTACGGCCCCGGCGTTGCCAACCTGACGCTGGCGGACCGTGCGACCATCGCCAACATGGCCCCCGAATATGGTGCGACCTGCGGGTTCTTCGGCATTGATGACAAGACCATCGAATACCTGCGCCTGACCGGCCGCAGCGAAGAAAACATCGCACTGGTCGAAGCCTATGCCCGCGCGCAGGGGATGTGGTTCGATCCTGCCAACGTGCCGGTGTTCTCCAAGACGCTGAGCCTCGACATGGCGGCGGTCGTCCCGAGCCTCGCCGGGCCGAAGCGCCCGCAGGACAAGGTGATCCTGCAAGAGGTCGATGATCTGTTCAATGGCGATCTGTCCAAAGTTTACGGCAAAAGCGGCCCCGCGCGCGTGGCGGTGGAAGGCAGGGATCACGACATCGGCGATGGCGACGTGGTGATTGCCGCGATTACCAGCTGCACCAACACATCGAACCCCGACGTGCTGATCGCCGCGGGCCTCGTCGCCAAAAAGGCGAACGAGCGCGGGCTGAAGCCCAAGCCGTGGGTCAAGACCTCGCTCGCCCCCGGATCACAGGTGGTCACCGATTATCTGGTGAAGTCGGGCTTGCAAGAACACCTTGATGCCCTCGGCTTCGATCTGGTCGGCTATGGTTGCACCACCTGCATCGGCAATTCCGGCCCGCTCGCCCCGCCGATCAGCGCCGCGATCAACGGCAATGACATCGTTGCAGCCAGCGTCCTTTCGGGCAACCGCAACTTCGAAGGCCGCGTCAGCCCCGATGTGCGCGCCAACTTCCTCGCCTCGCCGCCGCTGGTGGTGGCCTATGCGCTGAAGGGCACGGTGACCGAAGACATCACCACCACCCCGATCGGGCAGGATCAGGACGGCAACGACGTGATGCTCGCCGATCTGTGGCCCTCGAATGCGGAAATCGCGGAGAACCGTGCCGCCAACATCGACCGCTCGATGTTCGTCAGCCGCTATGCCAATGTCTATGATGGCGATGAACACTGGCAGGCGATCACCGTGGAACCTTCGGACACCTACCAATGGCGCGCCGGTTCGACCTATGTCGCCAATCCGCCCTATTTCGATGGCATGACCATGACGCCCGCGCCGATCATAGACATTCTGGATGCCAAGCCTTTGGCGATCCTCGGCGATTCGGTGACAACCGATCACATCAGCCCGGCCGGCTCGATCAAGGAAGACAGCCCGGCGGGCAGCTTCCTCAAATCGAACCAGGTCGCGAAGAAGGACTTCAACTCCTACGGTTCGCGGCGCGGCAATCACGAAGTAATGATGCGCGGCACCTTCGCCAATATCCGCATCAAGAACGAAATGGTGCCGGGCGTCGAAGGCGGGTTTTCGACCTATAACGGCGAAACCATGCCGATTTACGACGCGGCGATGCGCCACAAGGCTGACGGCACCCCGCTGGTGGTGATCGGCGGCAAGGAATATGGCACCGGATCATCGCGCGACTGGGCGGCAAAGGGAACGATCCTGCTGGGCGTGCGGATGGTGATTGTCGAAAGCTTTGAACGCATCCACCGCTCCAACCTGGTCGGCATGGGCGTGCTGCCTTTGCAGTTCAAGAATGGGGACACTCGCGAAACGCTCTGCCTGACGGCGGACGATACCTTCTCGATCCGCGGCCTGGCTGATCTGACACCGGGGCAGGACGTCACGGTTGATGTCACCCGCGCCGATGGCACCACCTTCAGCTTTACCGCACTGTGCCGGATCGATACCGCGAACGAGATGGAATATTACCGCCACGGCGGGATTCTCCATTACGTCTTGCGCAAATTGGCCGCATGATGCGGGGATGATACCATCCCGCCTTACCTTTCGCCTGCTCCCCGTTGTGCCGATTGCCTTGGGCCTGGCGGCCTGCGGGGTGAGCGATCACGATGATTCGTCCTCGGCCCCGCTTGGCGTGGAACTGGCGACGGCGGCGAATGCACAGCCGGACGCTATCGCTGCCCCTGCGCCATTGATCGATCTTTCACCGGCAGAGCTTGCAGCGCGAATGGCGGGGGGCAATGTCCGGCTGATCGACGTGCGCACCGATGCCGAAGTGGCCGAGGGCGCGATCCCCGGCGCGGAGCACATCGCGCTTGATCAGTTTGACCCGGCCAAGCTCGATCTGTCGGATGGGCGCGAGGTGGTGCTCTATTGCCGCACGGGCCGCCGATCAGCGATTGCGGGTGAGCGGTTGGCCGCTGCGACTGGCAAACCGGTGGAACACCTCGCCGGAGGGATCATCGCCTGGGAAGAAGCGCAGCAGCCGATCGCGCCGCGTTATACCAAGTCCCATTGATTAGAACCCATGCGCCCATTGGCGCAGGCCGATGGACATGATGCGCCACGGCTGATCGACGAGTTTGTTCCAGGCGAAG
>PHEL01000165.1 GCA_002842925.1 Alphaproteobacteria bacterium HGW-Alphaproteobacteria-14 | reverse complement strand
CCCGCCGAAGCCGAACAACAATACTACGCCATGCTGGACGATACCGCCATGGCAGCATAACTTAAACCAAATGGCCTCCGGCAATCCCGGGGCGGTTCATAGCAGACGTTTCACCAAACACGCAGTCGCGCCATTTCTCTCCCGCGTATTCCGCGCTAAGGCCCCCTGCGATGCAGCTCGATATCGACACTGAAGGCTGGCCCGATGGTGGGTGGGAAGCGCTGGCAGGGCGCGCTACGGAGGCCGCAGGGGAGGGCGAGCCCATGCTTGCCAATCCGCGCCTGTCGGTGAGCCTGCTGTTCACATCGGACGATGAGGTTCACGCGCTCAACAGCGCATGGCGGAACCGCGACAAGCCCACCAATGTGCTGAGCTTCCCGATGCTGGAGCGCGAGGAACTCGCAAGCCTGGACCCGGATGGCCCGCCGGTGATGCTCGGCGATATCGCGCTGGCTTACGAAACCTGCGCGCGCGAAGCTGCGGACAAGGGTGTCAGCCTTGAACACCACGCCGCCCACCTGATTGTCCACGGGTTGCTGCATCTGGCGGGCCACGACCATGTCGATTCCGACGCACAGGCCGAGGCGATGGAGGTGCTGGAAACCGCAATACTTGCCAAACTGGGCATCGCTGACCCATATGGCGCTTGAAACCACTTGGGAGCCCCGCTGAAGGCCATGGCCGATTCTTCATCTTCTGCGCCTCAATCGGGAGACGCGGACAGTAGCAGCGGGCTTTGGCCTGCCTTGCGAAAGATACTGAGGCTCGAAGGCGCGCGGAGTTTGCGCGAACAGCTTGAAGAAGCAATCGACGAGCACGAGGACGAGAATGGCTCTGCCGGTGCCGAAGACCGCAGCACGGCGCGCGGCGACCTTTCCCGGGTCGAGCGCCAGATGCTGCGCAACCTGCTGCATTTTTCCGAACATGATGCCGATGACGTGGCGGTGCCGCGCGGTGAGATCATCGCGGTGGATGCCGACATCAGCTGGGCCGAAATGGTCGCGGCGTTCAGCGAAAATGGCCATTCGCGTATGCCGGTGTACCGCCAAACGCTCGATTCGGTGATCGGGATGATCCACATCAAGGATGTGTTCCCGTTCCTTGCCAATGGCACCCCGCCGCCCGAGGACTGGACCACGCTGATGCGCCAGCCACTTTATGTGCCGCAGGCGCGCGGGGCGCTCGATGTGCTCGCCGATATGCGCACCCAGCGCGTGCATCTTGCGATCGTGCTCGATGAATTTTCGGGCACCGACGGGCTGATCACGATCGAGGATCTGGTCGAGGAGATCGTCGGCGATATCGAGGATGAGCACGACGATGCACCGCAAGCGCTGATCGTGCCGATCGGTGATGGGATGTGGGATTGCGATGCCCGCGCGGAGCTGGATGATGTCGCCGTGCAGGTCGATCCGCGCCTGGCTGAGGTTGAGGAAGCGGTCGATACGCTGGGCGGGCTTGCCTTCGTGCTGGCCGAGGCGGTGCCGCGGGTCGGCACGGTGCTGGAACACGCCAGCGGCTGGCGGATTGAAGTCACTGCGGGTGATGAAACCCATGTGACGCGGCTGCGGCTGCATCCTCCGGCCGCAGCAGACGGCATGCAGTAGGCGCAACGCTGACACTGGGGATGCAATTTTTCTTCGATTTTTTGCATCCAAACCGCGATTTTGGCGTATCTCCTGCCAGCAAGGAGATGTTTGATGCCCGCACGCCGCCTGCCCCCTCTTCGCGCGCTCGAAGCGTTTATGCGCACTGTCCGGCTCGGCTCGGCCCGGGCAGCGGCGGAGGAGATCGGTCTCAGCCCATCGGCATTGTCGCGGCGGATCAGCAATCTGGAAGAATTCGTCGGCAAGAAACTGTTCACCCGCGCGCGCCAATCGATGCAGCTGACCGATGAAGGCCAGGCGTTCTACGAGGCAGTGAACCCGCATATGGAGGCGCTCGCCCGCGCGGTGGAAAGCCAGTCAGACAATATCGCGCTGTTGCGCCTGCGGCTAGGCGTGTTGCCGATGTTCGGCAGCCAGCGTTTGTTCCCGCGGCTGGGCGAACTGCGCCAGCGCCACCCGCTGCTGCATATCGACATCGACACTGCCCCGCACCTTGAAGACCGGGTGGGTGACACGCTGGACGCCGCGATCATCCTGTCGCGCGGCCCGGCAAGCGGGCTGCACGCGGTGCGGCTCGACCACAATCTTGTCCATGCGATCTGCAGCAAGGAGGTGGCGCGGGCGATAGGGCCGAACATCACGCCCGAGACGATGGCCAGGCAGACCTTCCTGATCCACAACGAATTGCCCGAAAGCTTCACCGCGTGGAAAAAGGCAAACGATCTCGACAACATGAACCCTGCGGCCATCGATCATTACGATTCGGGCCAATTGATGCTGGAGGCCGCCGCACAGGGGCTTGGCATTGCGATCATGCACGATGATCACCTGCGCCGCGCCAATGATAGCCGGCTAATCAACCTGCCCGGCAAGCCCGTGGAAAGCCCCTATAGTTACTGGTTCGTGTGCCGACCGGTTGCGCTGGAAAGCCGGCCGGTGCGGATATTCCACGATTGGTTGGTGCGCGCGGGGCTATAGGGTCAGGGCCCTTGGATTCTGACCCTGAAGTCGCTTTAATCGACGTGCTGGCTTTCCGGGCGCGGTTCATAACGCACGGGCGGGACAGTGTGCGCAAACGGCCGCAGCGGGCGACCGAGTATCGCAACCAGCCCTTCTTCGATCCGGCGGCGCGATTCCGTGCCGATTGCCTTTCGCCCGCGAAAATCTTCGGGACTGAAGGGTTCAAGGAAATGCACCTTGAGCCGGAAAGTGCCCTTGCGTGACAATAGCCGCTTGGCATTGTTGACGCCGCTTTCCTCTCCGATCCACCCAATCCATTCCGCGACCGCGCCGTAATCGAGGATCACCGGCTGCACCAGCACACCGGGCGGCGGCGGTTCGAGCACCGACAACATCGAGGTCTTGAACGGCAGCAGCGATTGCCCATCGGTGGTGGTGCCTTCGGGGAACACCGTGACCGACCAGTTATCGAACAGTGCCTCTCTCAAGGCGTTGATCTGTTCGGCCACACCCATGCGGTGTTCACGCTTGACGAACACCGTCCGGTTGAGCCGGGCCAGCCAGCCGACCACCGGCGTTTCGGCGAGCTCGGCCTTGGCGACAAAGGCGGTGCCGCTTGCCCCAGCCACTGCAAGAATATCCATCCATGACAGGTGATTGGCGACATAGAACACATCGCGCCGCAGATGTGTGCCGATCACCTCAACCCGCGCGCCGCAAATCCGCGCAGCATAGCGCAAGAACAGCATCGGGAAGGGCGAGCCATAGGCGAGCATCCGGTAGAGATAATGCAGCGGCAAAAGGATCAGCAACAGGCCGACCAACGCCGCTGCGCGCAGGCAAAGCCGCAGCCATCCGGCCCATGTAATCGGGGTGATTTCTCCCCGGACTGCTGCCTGACGAAGTTCGTGTTCGCGCTGGTCGGACGATTTGTAGTGGTCGGTCGGAACAGCCGGGTCAGTCATTGCGCGACAGGCGAACGCCGTAAAGCTCCATGCGGTGATCGACCAGGCGATAGCCCAACCGCTCGGCGATCTGACGCTGCAATGCTTCAACCTCGGGATCGACGAATTCGACAACCTTGCCGGTTTCGACATCGATCAGGTGATCGTGGTGTGCTTCGGGCACGGGTTCATAACGTGATCGGCCATCGCCGAAATCATGGCGATCCAGAATACCCGCCTCTTCGAACAGCCGAACCGTGCGGTACACCGTGGCGATCGAAATCCCCGGATCGACCTCAGCCGCGCGGCTGTGAAGCAGTTCCACGTCGGGATGATCATCGCTTTCCGACAACACCTTGGCAATCACCCGGCGTTGTTCGGTGATGCGCAGACCTTTTTCGGCGCAGAGTTGTTCGAGATCG
>PHEL01000164.1 GCA_002842925.1 Alphaproteobacteria bacterium HGW-Alphaproteobacteria-14 | reverse complement strand
CTTCGCCTGGAACAAACTCGTCGATCAGCCGTGGCGCATCATGTCCATCGGCCTGCGCCAATGGGCGCATGGGTTCTAATCAATGGGACTTGGTATAACTATTGCAATCGATCACGAGCCTGATCGAGAGTCAAGTAATTGTCGGGCGCAACTGGCTGAAAGGGATCAGAATGATGCCCTCTTCGCTGGTGTCTCAGGCGAGTTACCCGCTGCACAACTTCACTTCATTGCCCTAATGCCCGACACTGTCCCCGCGTTCCAGCCCCGACAGCGTCAGCTGTTCATCGATCAGCGCGAGCAGGCGGTTCAACCCCTCTGCGCTATCGCTTTCGGCGCGGGCGACCAGCACGTCCTGCGTGTTCGATGCGCGCAGCAGCCACCAGCCATCGGCGGTGTTGACCCGCACGCCGTCGGTGGCGTTGACACTTTCAACCGCCGGGCCGGGGTTGGTGGTGAGCCGTTCGGTGATCTCGGCCATCGCGGCGAACTTGCGGCTCTCATCGACCTGAAACCGCATTTCCGGGGTGTTGAGCATCGCCGGGATCGCGCTGCGCAATTCGGTCACCGATTTGCCCAGCCGCGCCGATGCGGCCAGCAACCGCACCCCGGCATAAAGCGCATCGTCAAATCCATAATAATCATCAGCAAAGAACACATGCCCGCTCATCTCGCCCGCCAGCGGCGCGCCAGTTTCCTTCATTTTGGACTTAATCAGCGAATGGCCGGTCTTCCACATCAACGGCTTTCCGCCGAGCTGCGCAACCCGGTCAAACAGTGCGCGGCTGGCCTTCACATCGGCGATAATCGTCGCATTCGGGCAGGTTTTGAGCAGGTCCTCGGCGTAGATCATCAGCAGCTGATCGCCCCAGATCACCCGGCCCGTGCCATCAATTGCACCGATCCGGTCACCATCGCCGTCAAAAGCTACTCCGAAATCGAGGTTCTTGTCCGCGACGAGCGCACGCAAATCGGCAAGGTTCGCCTCCACAGTCGGATCAGGATGGTGATTGGGAAAATGTCCGTCAACTTCGGTAAACAACAGGTGGTGCTCCCCCGGCAGCCGGGCCGCCAGCGCTTCAAGAGCGGGGCCAGCCGCGCCGTTTCCGGCATCCCAGCCGACCCTGAGACTGGCGAGCGCGGCGGGATCGATCCCGGTCAATCCTTCGAGCAGGCGCTCGATATATTCGCCCATGATGTCGCGCGTGGTGACGCTGCCCGCCCCGCTGGCGAACGCGCCGTTCGCAGCCAGTTGCCCAAGCTTCTGGATATCGGCGCCGAAGAACGGCCGGCCAAGAAATACCATCTTGAAGCCATTATAATTGGGGGGATTGTGGCTGCCAGTTATCTGAATGCCGCCATCCACCTGTTCGGCTGAGGCCTCGGCGTAATACAGCATCGGGGTCGCGCTCAGGCCGATCCTCACGACATCGCAGCCGCTCGCGGTCAGCCCTTCGACCAACGCGTGTTCGAGCATTGGCGAGCTCACCCGCCCGTCATACCCCACCGCGACAGTGCTGCCGCCTTCTGCACGAAGCATGGTGCCAAATGCCCGCCCGATCGCCCGCGCATCATCCGCGCCCAGCGTTTCACCAATGATCCCGCGAATGTCGTATTCGCGTAGCATGGTGGGATGAAAATGGTGCTGCATGAGAAGGTTGCCTCTTGATTGCTGCGTCATCATGACCTGTGACGGGACGGTAAATGTGTCAATCCTGCGATGGCCTGCGCGACCGGGTCAGCCGCCGTTGTTGCGGCCCGGAAGGGGCAGCTCGGCCAGCAGCAGATCGCGCGCGGCGTTGGCTTCCTGCATCGCGGCATTGGTGCCGCCCCGGTCGGGATGCACCAGCGCAGTCAAGCGGCGGTGCGCAGCGATCACGTCTTCGCGGCTCGCCCCGGCTTCAACTCCCAGCAGGCTGCGCGCGCGCCGCAGCGCTGCCCTTCGGGTGGTTTCCCCACGCAGATAGTCCCACGGCCAGCGCCCCAGCGCCCAGCGGCACAGCAAACACGCCAGCGCGATCAGGATGACATAGCGCAGCATCGGTTCAGGCCAGTTCCAGCTCGCTCTGCGCGCGCGCGAAATCGGGCAGGTTCAGCGCTTTGACCAGCGAACGCAATTCCTGTCGCGCGACCAGATGGCTAGTGCCCAGCTCGCCCAGATGGCCCTTGTCAAGCAGTGTCAGGCCCGATGGGAACAGCTCGCGATAGACCACGCGTTCGGAAAGACCCTGCGTCACCCGGAAGCCAACCCGCTTGGCCATTTCGGTCAATGCCTTGTGCAGACGCGCCTGGTTGCGCGCCTCGACATGGCCGGTGCGGTTGCGCACCACGATCCAATCCATTTCGGGGCGCTGCTTTTCGATTGTCATGCGGCTGCGCTTCATCCGCGCTTCCCAGATCAGTTCGGCAAAGAACGACAGCTTTTTCACCTTGAACGTCTCGGCATCGACCTGACCGATCAGGTCAAAATCGACGAAGCTGTCATTCATCGGGGTTACCAGCGTGTCGGCGTTTTCCACCGCGATCCGCGCATAGGCATCATCGCGGCCCGGATTGTCGATGATGAGGAAGTCGCAGCTCGCTTCCAACTGCCGGATCATGGCAAGCAGATCGCCGGTATTTTGCCCACGGAACACCTCGCAAGCGGGGGTCGGCAGCGTCAATCCGCGTTTTTCCAGCGTGGCCAGGCGGTTTTCGATATAGCGATGCATGGTGCGCTGGCGCGGATCGAGGTCAATCGCGGCCACCCGCGCGCCGAGATAGGACAGCGCCACCGCGACGTGCACCGCCGTGGTTGATTTGCCCGTGCCGCCTTTTTCATTGGCAAACACAATGCGGTGCGCCTGTCCGTGCCGCAACTTGCGCGGTGCCAGCTGTTGATCAGAAGCGGCGGATGTCATGGCGGGTTACTTTCAATCGCAGGGCACATTTCAGGTCACAGGGTCAGCCGCTTGATATAGGGCCTACAGCACCGCTAGGGCGCTCTGATAGGGGTCTATCCTTGGAGGCGAAGCGGTGCAAACGGTCAAGACGCTCGAAATGTTGAGAACTGCCTTGGGCCACCTGCAAGCGGGCGGGGCACGTATCGCATTGGTGCCGACCATGGGCGCACTGCATAAAGGCCACCTGACGTTAGTGCGCCGCGCGCGCGAAACCGCCGATCACGTGGTCGCCTCGATCTTCGTCAATCCCAGACAGTTCGGCGTGAACGAGGATCTGGAAGCCTACCCGCGCCAACTCGCCGCCGATGCCGCGATGCTGGAGGGCGAAGGCTGCGCGCTGCTGTGGGCACCGGGGGTTGAGGCGATGTATCCCAAGGGGTTCGCCACCAATATCAGCGTTTCCGCCATCAGCGAAGGCTTGTGCGGCGCGGCGCGGCCCGGCCATTTCGACGGGGTGGCAACCGTGGTGTGCAAGCTGTTCAACCAAGTGCAACCCGATGTCGCGCTGTTCGGGGAAAAGGATTTTCAGCAGCTCGCCGTGATCCGGACGATGGCGCGCGATCTTGATCTGACCCACCCGCACGCAGACGCGATCATCGGCGTTCCCACCGTGCGTGAGGCGGATGGTTTGGCGATGAGCAGCCGCAATCGCTATCTTGCGCCCGACCAGCGCACGGCGGCGGCGGCGCTTCCACGCGCGATGCAGGCGGCGATTACGGCAATCGAAGGCGGGGCGAATATCGCCGCTACATTGGCAGAGCTGGAGGCAACCATCATCGCCGCAGGGTTTGCCAGCGTTGATTATGCGGTGCTGGCCGACGCGGCCACGCTCGCGCCGCTGGCCGCACTGGGCCACACCCCCGCCCGCCTGCTGGTGGCTGCGCGGATTGGCGCAACGCGGCTGATTGATAACATGGCGGTCGGCCCCGCGCTCAAGTAGCGAAGCGGTAGCGCGACAAGCGCGCGCTCAAGTAGCGAAGCGGTAGCGCGACAAGCGCGCGCTCAAGTAGCGAAGCGGTAGCGCGA
>PHEL01000163.1 GCA_002842925.1 Alphaproteobacteria bacterium HGW-Alphaproteobacteria-14 | reverse complement strand
CAAAGTGCTGATGCTGAATGATGACTACACCCCGATGGAATTCGTGGTGCTGGTGCTCAAACGCTTTTTCAGCATGGATCTGGAACAGGCCACCCGCGTCATGCTCCACGTGCACCAGCGCGGGGTCGGCGTATGCGGGATTTTCCCCTATGAAATCGCCGAAACCAAGGTCAATCAGGTGATGGATTTCGCCAAACAGAACCAGCACCCGCTGCAATGCACGCTTGAGAAAGCGTGAGACGACCGGCCGGAATTGGGGGCATGACGCGCAGGCCCGAAGGCGCTAGGGCGTTATGGCCTTCGCGCAATCGACGGAACCGCACTTGCACAATCTGATCCCCAGTGTTGACCGGTATATCCTGCGACTTACTGTCGCGCCGATGCTGGGCGTGTTCGCGCTGGCCGCTTCATTGTTGCTGCTCGACAAGATGCTGCGATTGTTCGATTTCGTGGCGGTTGAAGGCGGGCCGGTGGCGGTGGTGTTCAAGATGCTGGGGGCGCTGATCCCCGAATATGCCAGCCTTGCCATCCCTCTGGGCCTGCTGCTTGGCGTGTTGCTTGCCTTCCGCAAACTCGCCACCTCATCCGAACTGGACACGATGCGCGCGGTCGGGCTGTCGTATAACCGGCTGCTCAGGATGCCCTATGCCATCACGCTGGTGCTGGTTGCGATCAATGTGGCGCTGGTGTTCTATATCCAGCCGATCAGCCGCTATTATTACGAACAGATGGATTACGAACTGCGATCAGGCGCGCTGGGCGCCTCGATCAAGGTCGGGGAATTCACCACCCTGGCTGACCGCATGGCCTTGCGGATCGAGGCAAGCGAAGATGATGGGCGGCGGTTGATCGGCATTTTCGCGCGTGTCGCCAACAACAAAGGTCAGGTGCTGTCTATCAGCGCACGCGAAGGGGCGTTCCTTGCCACGCGTGACAATCCCGACACGATCATCCTGCGCCTGAGCGAAGGCACGATCATTCAGGACACCACCATGCAGAAAGGCGGCGGCAGCACGCCGCGCGTTCTGTCGTTCAGCCGTCATGATCTGCCGATTGATTTACCCGCGATCGAGCAATTTCGTGCGCGCGGCGATGCGACCCGCGAATATATCCTGCCCGAACTGCTCAGCATCGGCTGGAGCGATACAAGCCCCACGCAGGAACGCGATGCCAGTCTTGCCAGCTTTAATTTCCGACTGGTCGAAATAGTGATGATGTTCCTGATGCCGCTGTTGGCCGTGGCGCTGGCGATCCCGCCCAAACGATCGACCAGCGCGCTCGGCGTGTTCGTTTCGATCGTGATGGTGGTCGCCTATCACAAGATCAATCAATACGGCGAAGATGTCGCCGCGCTGGGCCGGCTCGATCCGGTGCTGGCGCTGTGGGTGCCGTTCGCGTTGTTCGCCGCGCTGATCATCTGGATGTATTACCGTGTTGCCTATGTGCCCGGCGGACAGGCGATTGGCGCGCTGGAAACGGCATTTGCCAAACTGTCGAAGCGGGTGGGCAAGCTGTTCAGGCGCCGCACCCAGCGCGCCTATCGTCCCATGCCCCAAATGGCAGCGGGCCCGGCAGAATAGGAACAGATGCAGCTCGATTTCTTCCCTTCGCGCACGCTGACGCTGTATCTTGCGAAACTGTTCGTGGTGCGCATTGTCGCGGTGCTGTTCATGCTGGTGCTGGTGCTGCTGGCGCTTGACCTGCTGTCGGCGACCGGCAAGATCCTTGAGGTTGCGGGCAATGGGCAGGCTGAAATCCTGCGTTATGCAACCTTGCGCCTGCCGCAGCTCGCGTCGCGCTTCCTGCCCTATTCGGTGCTGCTGGCGACGCTGATCACGCTCGTCACCCTCAACCAGAACAGCGAAGTGGTGGCGATGAAGGCGGCGGGGCTTTCCGCCCATCAGGTATTGTTCCCGCTGCTGTTGACGGCAGCGGTGGTTTCGCTGCTCAGCTTCGGCTTCAACGAGCGCGTCGTCACCCGCGCCAATGCCAGCCTCAAGGCGTGGGAGGCGGTGCAATATGGCCCTGTCCCGGCCACCGGAGCGGGGGCCACAAGAGTGCGATCGAACGTCTATCTCACCGATGGCCCCAACATTCTGTCTGCCGCCACACTGATGGGGACAGGCGATGATATCGTGCTGTCGAACGTCACCTGGTACGAACGCACGCCGAGCGGGATCATCCGCCAGCAAGTGCGCAGCGCCCGCGCGACCTATGCCGCGCCCGGTTGGCGGCTGGAACAGCCCCAACGGTTCGATGTCGCAGGAGCGATCAGCGAAACGCTGCCGCCACTGGTGGTGGGTGAGGGCCTCACTCCAGACCGGATCATGCTGCAATCGGTCGATCCCGATGCGCAAAGCTTCTGGGAACTCGCCACCACGATTGATGCGTTCGACGCCGCGGGGCGAAATACTGACGAAATGCGAGCCAAATGGTGGCACCGCCTGTCGGGGCCGCTATCGGCGCTGTTGATGCCGCTGCTCGGCTCGATCGCCGCATTCGGGCTGGCGCGATCAGGGCAATTATTCGTGCGCGCGGTCATCGGGATGGCTTTGGGGTTCGCCTATTTCGTGGTCGACAATGCGGCGCTGGCGATGGGCAGCTTTGGCGGTTATCCGCCGCTGCTGGCCGCATGGGCACCGTTTTTCCTGTTCCTGCTGCTGGGTGAAACGGTGCTGATCCGGACTGAGGAATAGGGTCAGGCGAACGGGATCAAGGCTGCCTCAGCCCCCCCGCCCCCATCGTGCTCTTCGCAATCCGCGCTACCAGCACCAGCATCCCCGGATGGTTTGCGCCTTCATAAGTCGATCCGGTGCCCAATTCACGCGCGAGCCGCCGATGTGCTTCGGGCAGGTCGTGATACGGCATCGACGGCATCAGATGATGCAGCGCGTGATAGCGCAGGCCCACCGGCGCCCACAGCTCAGCCGCGATCCCCGGCGGCGGCACGTTGACCGAATCGAGGAACTGCGCGGTCACTGTCATCGGTTCCCCCTCGTTCTCCCACAGATGCGCGACCAGCGTGCGCAACTGGTTGAGCACTGCGGTCAGCGATAGCACCGCAAACGCGATGGCAAGCGGCTGCCAGCCCACCACGAAGACGCTGGCGATCAGCGCATAGGCCCAGATAAATACGCCGAATTCCTGCCAGCGCACAAGCCGGGCAAAATCGCCTTCGGGCGGCTTGCGGCGGAAATCGGGGTTGATCGACAGTGACGAAAACCGCTGCCAGGTAAAACGCCGCACCGCCGGGATCAGCGCGCCCAGCGGCACCAGCACCGCCGCGCGCACCAGCAGCGCCACCGGTGCAAGCAGAGCAATCAGCACAAACAGTGGCAGGCTCCACGGTTTCATCAACGCCAGCGGCAGATATTCCGGGTCTTCGATGGTGCCATATTGTGTGCGCTTGTGGTGGATGGTGTGCACCCCTTCGTACATGAAGCTTGGCGTCAGCAGCGGGATGCCGACCAGCAGATTCCACACAATGCGGAAGCCCGGCAATGCATCGCGGTGGATATGGGTGAGTTCGTGAATGAACAACAACGCTCGATACATTGCCAACGCGGCGATCAGCCCAGCGGCAAGTTTGACACCAAGGCTCCCGCTCACAATTGCTACCGCAATCCCGGCATAGCCAATGCCTGCCGAAACCAGCATATCAGCCCAGTAAATCCCTGGGCGAGCTTCCCCCAACCCCTTGGTCAGGTCGCGCGCGGCGCGCAGCATCGCCTTGTCGTCGCTGGCCATGAACTGGCTGCGGGTCGCACGCGGGGGCGAAAGCGCATCGGGGTGGGCGGGGTCAATCGTCTGGTGCACAGCTATTTACGGGCCATTTTCTGCAAAAATCCGAGGGGTAAGCCAAACGAGGGTTATCGGTAAGAGTGATCGATAGGCTTGCGTCAATGACGCAGGCGCGACACAGACGCATTGATCAAAAACAACCATGGGAACTGCGGTGTGACGGATGCAGCAAAGCGCAGGGCAGAAATAAGCATCGAGCCGGTTTCCGGCAAGCGCGGGCGCGTGGGTTTTGTCGATCTGGGCCGGGCCTTTTCCGCGCGGCTGGAACATTTCGTGCCGCAAATCCGTTCCGAACAGCTTGAACTGATCGACCCTGACAAGAACCCGTTTTTCGGCCATGCGCGGGTGCAATTGTTCATTGCGCGGCGCGGCGGCCGGCCGGTCGGGCGGATTTCAGCGCATATTGATGAACTCGCGCTCGCCATGCCTGCCGAACAGGGGTTTGGCCCCGGCACCGGGTTTTTCGGCTATTTCGATGCCGAGGACGAAGATGTGGCGCGCGCGCTGCTGGCCGCAGCTGAGGCATGGCTGGTGGGCGAAGGGATGCACCGTGTGCTCGGCCCGATCTCGCTGTCGGTCTGGGAAGAACCGGGCCTGTTGATCAGCGGACAGGATCACCCGCCGATGATCATGATGGGACACCACCCGGCGCATTACGCAGGGTGGATCGAGGCTGCGGGTTATGCCCGCGAAAAAACGCTCTACACCTATAATCTGGATATTACCCGCGATTCCCCCCCCTTGATCCGGCGGATCGTGCAATCAGGGCACAAGAACGCGCGCATCAATATCCGCCGGGTCGACAAAAGCCGCTGGGACGAG
>PHEL01000162.1 GCA_002842925.1 Alphaproteobacteria bacterium HGW-Alphaproteobacteria-14 | reverse complement strand
GAGCGCGCGCATGGATTGAATCATTGGTTTAGCCCCCGTTGACTTACGTAGGGCTACGGCAAGGGTGTTTAGGAATTCCTAACCACGGTCATAAACCATGACGGCTGCATCATGCGCGAATGCAAAGGGGCGGAAGGCCGCCAACGACCCTCCGCCCCTTGCGCTCTGGTCGGGTAGCCGGATCAGAAGCGGGCGGACACTTCCACCCCGTAAAACTGCGGTTCTGCCGGGATGAAGGTGGGAATGCCAAACGCGCCGCCGGTATTGCCCGCGTCGAGCAGGTATTTCTTGTCGAATGCATTGCGGATGAAGCCGGCAATTTCATAACGATCATCGCCAAAGCTGACCCCTGCCCGCGCATTCACCAGCGTTACCGCCTTTTGCGAGATCAGCGGATTGTTCGGCACTTCGAAGAAGATGCTGCTGCGATGCGTGACGCTCGGCGTGGCGAAGAAGCGCGTGCCGTTGCCCATGTCATAATCGACGCTGAAACCGCCCGATGCCTGAAATTCGGGCTGCAGACGGAACCGCGCGCCAGAAAACGCAGGCGAAAACGCGCCGTCCTTATCGATACCGCCATCGATATAGCCGAAATTGCCGAACAGCTGCAGCCAGTCGGTGGCTGCGACCGACAATTCCCCTTCGACCCCGAGGTTCGATGCGCTGCCCGCGCTCTGGGTGACGAAAGCACCCGTCGGATTGCCGTTGGCATCAAGCTGCGCAACGCTGACCTGGAAGCCTTTATATTCCTGATAATAGACCCCCAGCGAACCCGAAACGGGGCCGCTGGCCAGCTTGATCCCGCCTTCGTAGTTCCACACCGTTTCTTGCGGAACATCCAGCCGGTTTGCGACGACGTTGGCCCCGTCGCGCCGCGCGCCGAGCTGCACGACCGGCGAGCGGCGGCCCTTGGAGATGGTCGCGAACACATTCACATCATCGCTGATCCGATAGAGCGTGTTAAAGCGCGGCAGCCACGCCGTAAAGCTGTCCTTGGCGGTGAAGGTCTGGCCGCCCGTATCAAGCTGGCCGGGGATCAGCGGGGCACCGCTCAGCACGCTGTTGGGGACATTGGCAAAGAAGCCTGACTTGCGATCTTCATCAAGGAAGCGCAGGCCCGCGGTCAGTTCCAGCGCATCGGTGGCGATCCAGGTGGCGTCGGCGAATAGCGAATAGGCCTCGTTGCGGCCTTGATTTTCGAACACGGAAGCAAAGGGGATCGCCTGAACGGCGCCGCCCGTCAAAAGGCCCGTGACAGCCGAAGCCGGGACGCTGCCATCGGGCGCGACACAGGGAATGCCGGGGATCAGCGGCGCGCCGAACAGGCTGGTGAGGCACTGAAGGTAGGTGCCTTCCTCGGTCGCGAAGGGCACGTTTTGGCGGCCATCCTCGATAAAGATGTTCCAGCCCGCGCTCGCGCGTAAATTGCTGCCCTGATAGGTAAAGCGGCCTTCGTGGCTGATCTGCCAACCATCCGCGATCTCGGTGAATTCGAGGAAGGGGGCCGCCGTCCCGTCCGCATCAAACACTTCGCGGCTGTTAAATTCGCGGTAGCCATTGACGGTGGTAAAGGTCCAACCGTCGGCAAGCTGGTATTCAGCCGTGAGGTTGATGTCGTAGATTTCGCGGTTCAGGCCAAGCTGATCGTCGCCCAGCACCGCCGCGCCCGCCGGATTGCCGCCGAGATTGGCGTCCTCGAACGCATTGGCGGGGCCGCCCGGCGCGCCCGCGAACGCCGGAAAGGTGCCCGAAACGAACGGCGTGCCGCCATTGCGTTGCTGGTCATAGGTGGCCACCAGATCGAGCGTGAAATCGGCCGTCGGTGCGTAACGGATCGAACCACGCGCGCCGAATTGATCCTGCGCATAAAGTTCCTTGTCCTGCGCCGGGTTGAGGTTTTCGACATAGCCACCACGGGTGCGCCGTTCAAACGCGACACGCGCGGCCAGAACGTCCGATCCGGCGTTCAGGAAACCGCCGAGCAATGTCTGGTCGAAATTACCATATCCGCCGCGGATTTCGCCCGAAAACCCTTCGCGCGGGCGCGCCGAGACAAGGCTGATCGCGCCCACGGCGGACGCGGTGCCGAACAAGGTCGCCTGCGGGCCTTTGATCACTTCGACGCGTTCGAGATCGTAGATCGCCTGATACGACCCGCGCGAGCGCGAGATGTCGACGCCGTTGTAATACAGCGTGACGCGCGGGCCTTGCTGCGCCGATCCGCTATCCGATGTGATGCCGCGAATGACGATGCCGGGGTTATTGGCGCTCTGTTCCTGAATCAGCAGGCCGGGGACGTAGTTGGAAAGCTCATCCAGATCGATAACGCCCAGCTGCCTGATCCGTTCGCCGCTGGTGGCGGTGATGGTGATCGGCACGTCCTGAACGCGCTGTTCGACTTTTTGGGCCGTTACAACAATCTGGTTGCCGTAAGTCTTTTCGTCAGCCGCCGGGGTTTCGGTATCCTGCGCGAAAGCGGCCTGCGGGGCGGCGGCGAGCATGGCGGTCAGCGCGATCAGCGAAACGCGTGGACGGGGGGTGCGGAACATTGGCAAAGGCCCTTCTTGGTGGAGAGAGGCCTTGCCCGTGGCAGGTGTTGGTGACGCAGCGGCGACGCGAGCGTGACGGAGCCGTTACGGCCAATTTACAGTTTTAAGGCGTTGCGGATTTGCATCGCCACACCAGTTGGCATCACAATGGATTGCCATCCCGATCGCGGTAGATCTCGCGCCGCCCCACGTGGTTCGCGGGGCCGACAAGGCCGTCTTCCTCCAGTTGTAGCCCACCCCCATCTGGCGCTGGAGCCACGAACCCGATGCCTTCTGGTTTTCGATCACGATCTGGCAGGCCTGGCGATATTTGCGTTCTTCGGGATTGTCGGAAGCGGTGAATTCGTCCTCGAACCCGAACCCGCCGTCTTCGGGCTCCTCGGTCACGGCATCGACATATTCGGGCGCGCCCTGACCGCGCCAGAAATCGGCGACGGCTTCGACCTCCTCGTCGCTGACGAACGGGCCATGCACGCGCACCATCGCGCCGGTGTTGGGTTTATAGAGCATATCGCCCTTGCCCAGCAGCTGTTCCGCGCCCTGTTCGCCAAGGATCGTCCGGCTGTCGATCCGGCTGGTGACCTTGAAGCTGATCCGGGTCGGCAGGTTGGCCTTGATTACGCCGGTGATGACATCAACCGAAGGGCGCTGCGTCGCCATGATCAGGTGAATCCCCGCCGCGCGGCTTTTCTGGCTGAGGCGCTGGATCAGCACTTCGATTTCCTTGCCGATCGTCACCATCAGGTCGGCCAGTTCGTCAACGATCAGCACGATCTGGGGGAGCGGCTGGTAATCGAGCTGTTCTTCCTCGAACATCTGTTCGCCGGTTTCAGGATCGAACCCGGTCTGCACCCGGCGGCCCAGCGGCTTGCCCTTGGCGATTGCGGCGCTGACTTTCTCGTTGAACGAATGGATATTGCGGCTGCTGACCGCGCTCATCATCCGATACCGCCGCTCCATTTCCTCGACCGCCCATTTGAGCGCGCGCACCGATTTGTGCGGCTCTGTCACCACCGGGGACAGCAGGTGCGGGATATCGTCATAGGTTTTGAGTTCGAGCACCTTGGGATCGATCAGGATCAGACGCAGTTCGGACGGAGTGAAGCGGTAGAGCAGGCTCAGCAGGATCACGTTCAGCCCGACCGACTTGCCCGATCCGGTCGTCCCCGCGACCAGCAGGTGAGGCATCGCGGCGAGATCAGCGATAACCGGTTCGCCCGCGATATCCTTGCCCAGAATGATCGGCAGGTTGCCCTTGGCCTCGGCAAAATCGGCACAGGCGGCGAGTTCCTTCAGCATCACCACCTGGCGATCCTGATTGGGCAGTTCGATGCCCATGACGGTGCGCCCCGGAATGGGGGACACGCGCGCAGAAATCGCGCTCATATTGCGGGCGATGTCTTCGGCAAGACCAATCACCCGGCTGGCCTTGATCCCCGGCGCGGGTTCGAGTTCATACATTGTCACCACCGGGCCGGTGCGCACAGCGGTAATTTCACCCTTCACGTTGAAATCATCGAGCACGTTTTCAAGCAGCCGGGCGTTGCGTTCCAGCGCCAGCTTGTCGAGCCGGGGCGCCTTGTCGGCGGGCGGTTCGGCCAGCAGATCGAGGCTGGGCAGGCTGTAGGCGGCGAACATGTCGGTTTGCGCGGTTTTGGTCGGCTGGGCGCGCTTGGGCGGGGCGGAGGGATCGCTGATTTCGGGTGCGCGGCGCGGGCGGTCATCGGCTGAAGGCGTCGCGCCCTTGGCAACGCGGCGCGGGCGGACGGCGGGGGTATCATCGTCATCCCCGGCGAAGGCCAACGTCGCGGCGGCGCGCTTGCGACCGGGCAGCGGCAGTCGGCGCAGCATCCCGCCCAGCGATCCGCCGCCAAGGAAATCGGGCAGGCTCAGCAGCATCCGCCAATCGATCGCAAAGATCCGGGTCAGCAATGCCACCCCGACCGCGAGGCAGGCAAGTTCCGCGCCGTAGATCACCCAGCCCTGCGCCTCAGCGCCGAACCGCGCCGCTACTGCTTGAATCGCACCCGCGCCAAGCAGCCCGGCCAGCCCCCCCGCCTGCGCAGGCAAGGTGCCGCCCGGCGTCTGAAAGACGAGCGCCAGCACGGCGGCGATCAGCGTCATCGCGATCAGCAGCAGGCCGGTGGGCAGCCACCACGGCGTGGTTTCGGGTTCATCGCCGTTTTCCACGTCGCGCCACAGCTTGCGCGCCGAGATATACAGCAACGGCAACAGCAGCGCACCAGGCAGGCCGAAAATCAGCAACACCCGGTCGGCCACCCATGCGCCGGGCGCGCCCATCCAGTTGGCAACCTGCGCCGGATCGGCGGCGGTCGAGGGGCTGGGGTCGGTCTGGGTGTAGCTGACCAGCGCCAGCGCAAGGAACACCGCTGCCGCCAACAGCAGCCCTGCGCCTGTCATCTGGGCAACGCGCTGCAATGACCGGCGCAGCCCTGCGCGCCATTCGGCATCGGTCTTGCGACCGGTTTTGCTGGTTAGGGCCGCGCGGCTGGCCATGTGCTTGTCTCCTGCGTGGAACACATCATGAATCCTACGCGAGTCCGGGTCAAGCGATGTGCGACAGACCGTGCCATCAACTCAACCCGTCTATCGCCGCCCAGCGCGGCCATGGGAGCGCCTCGGCGCGCTCTGCCGTCATGCCGCCAAGCGCGATCACCGGCATTTCGGCCAGCGCGGCGAGTTCGTGAAACCTTTCAGGGCCAAGGCATCCGCCGCCGCGATGCGAGCGGGTCGGGAAGACGGGCGACAGGAACAGGCCGTCGGCGCAGGCGCGGTTGGCGCGGGCGACCTCGCGCGCATCATGCGCGGCGGCGAGGCGCAGCAGGCCAGGGAGTTTGCCGAGCTGTTCCGGCAGCCCGTAGATTCCATCCGCGCCCCATTCCTGCGCCAGTTCAGCCGGGCCGGAAAGGATCACCAGATGGCCGCCTGCGCGCGCCGCTGCGGCCAGTTCCTCAAACCGCTGGCGGCGGGCCATGACGTCAAGATGGTAGTGCCTGAACACAAAGGCATTGCGGCGCGGCAGGCGCGCGAGCGCGTGTTCCAGCACCGCGTCATTGCGCGCATCGCTCAGCAGCCACAGGGCGGGCAGGGGATTGGCGCGCGTCATCGACCCGCTATAGAGCGCAACCATGGATAATGCAGCCTCTCGCCTCGACCAGGTCCGCTCCGGTATCGTCAAGGTGTGCAAGCCCGCGCGGCGCGCTCCTGCGGATGTCACACTGATCGCGGTCAGCAAGACCCACGGCCCCGAAGCGATTGTCCCGCTGATCGCAGCGGGCCAGCGCGTGTTCGGGGAAAACCGGGTGCAGGAGGCAGCTGCCAAGTGGCCTGCCCTGCGCGCGGAATACCCCGATATCGAACTCCACCTGATCGGCCAGCTGCAATCGAACAAGGCCGAAGAAGCGGTCGCGCTATTCGACTATATCCATGCGCTAGACCGGCCGAGCCTGCTCGCCGCGCTGGCCAGGGCGATGGACAAGGCGGACAAGCGCGTGCCGTGTTTTGTGCAGGTCAATATCGGTGATGAACCGCAGAAGGGCGGCTGCCCGATCAGCGAACTGCCCGCGTTCATTGATGCCGTGCGCGCCGCCGATGTGCCGCTGGCCGGGCTGATGTGCATCCCGCCCGCCGATACCGAAGCCGCGCCGTTTTTTGCGCTGCTCGCCAAGCTGGCGGCGGATCATGGGCTCACCGGCCTCAGCATGGGGATGAGCGGTGATTATGAAACTGCGGTGATGCTGGGCGCGACCCATGTGCGGGTGGGCACGGCATTGTTCGGCGCGCGGGTGTAATCCGCCTCAAGCAGCGAAGCGGTAGGCGAACAAGGACGCCTCAAGCAGAACAAAAAAGGGCGCCCCGTTGCCGGAGCGCCCCCTTTGCAGGCGATTACTAACTGCCTTAGAACTTGCCGCGCACGGTCACACCGTAGGTCCGAGGCTCGGCCAGAAATGCCGAGAAGGTTTGTTGCGGTGCGACGAACGGCGTGTTGATGGCAACCTGCGTGTAATCCTTGTTGAACAGGTTTTGTGCCCAGCCTTCGATCGAGAACCGGCCGGCGATATTGGTCAGGCCGATGCGCCCGTTGACGATGACGAAGCCGTCCTGCTCCTTGCCGAACAACAGATCGGAGCCGGTGTTGAAATCATCGACCATGCGTGCGTTGAAGAACACCAGCCCGCGCAATCCGCCGCTCGTC
>PHEL01000018.1 GCA_002842925.1 Alphaproteobacteria bacterium HGW-Alphaproteobacteria-14 | reverse complement strand
CACCACCGAGGGTTTCAATGTCTATTCGACCGACCTCGGTGAAGAGGGCCTCGATCTGGGCAAGCTGTATGATTACGACATCATCCTGCTCGACCTGAATCTGCCCGACATGCATGGGTATGACGTGCTGAAGAAGCTGCGCGTCGCCAAGGTGCAGACCCCGGTGCTGATCCTGTCGGGCATTTCCGAAATGGATTCCAAGATCCGCAGCTTTGGCTTTGGTGCGGATGATTACGTGACCAAACCGTTCCACCGCGAAGAACTGGTCGCCCGCATCTATGCCGTGGTGCGCCGGTCGAAGGGCCATTCGCAAAGCGTGATCCGCACCGGCAAGCTGGCAGTGAACCTTGATGCCAAGACGGTCGAAGTCGATGGTGCCCGCGTGCACCTGACCGGCAAGGAATATGCGATGCTGGAGCTGCTGTCGCTTCGCAAGGGCACCACGCTGACCAAGGAAATGTTCCTTAACCACCTGTATGGCGGGATGGACGAACCCGAACTCAAGATCATCGACGTGTTCATCTGCAAGCTGCGCAAGAAGCTGTCGCTGGCATGCGGCGGAGACAATTACATCGAAACCGTGTGGGGCCGCGGTTACGTACTGCGCGACGATGAAACGGTGGTCGAAGCGGCGTAATTTGTTTTGCGCTCGCCCCTCCGGGCGGGCGGCCTTGCGGCCCTTTGGGCCGGAATTGGCCTGCAAACGATAACGGGAACGCCCGGGGCTCTGGCTCCGGGCGTTCCGCGTTTCAGTCGATGCGGTTGAAGGTGGTCGTTACGATATCCGGCATGCCCTCTGCGGCCCAGACGATCGTTTCGGTCATGTTCTTGCCGTCCATCGCGACCGTGTAGACGCGGGTCGAGACCCGATTCCCGTCCTTGCCGAGTGTCATTACCAGAGTGCCGACCTCAGGCTGACGCAGCGAGACGCTGTCAATGAAGCCCATCGAACCCACCACCGGCGCCGCCACCCCGTCGAGCGTGGCAGTGGAGCGGCCTTCCATCTGCGATCCATCCCGCGCGACTATCTCTACCACAGTATTCCAGCGCCCGCCGCTCGCCTCGCTGAAGGCGATCGTCACCGCGAGAGGACGCTCGGTTTCCGGGATCTGCGCTACATCGAGTGACCAGCGCCCGACCAGCGGCGAGGTTGCGGCAGTGTCCAGCGTAGCTGTGAGCGGGGGTTCGCCGCGCTCCAGCGTATTCGTCGCGGTGACCAGCAGCCCGGCGGCTGCCAGCGGGATTGCGATTAAAATCATCATCTGTCCTTTCGACCAGCGGCCGCGCCCAGACGGCGGCCTGTCAGGATTGTCGGACGATGATGTGGGCGAGGACAGATCGATTTTCCTGTCCCAGATTTTCTGTGCGTCGAGCAGGCGGGCAAGTTCACGGCTACTGCCCGCTCCGGTCTTGCGCCGCGCCTCGCGCAGCCGCTCGTTGATTGCGGCTTCCGAGCGCTCCAGCCTTGCGGCAATCGACTTCACAGTGTGACCGCCCGCCAGCAAACGCAGGATCTCAAGCTCCTTGTCGGTCAGCGTACCGAGAGAGATGGGCGGCGGGGACGACATGGCACTGAATCACCACAGGCTGGGCCCAGGCGTCCAGCACGATTTTTTTGTGGGCCTGTTCGCCGCATGCATGGTGGCGGTTGACCCATGACGAACCGCCTGCCAATCGCCGCCGTCATGACAGCGTTCAAGGAAGGCGATCCGACCACCATCGCGCGGCTCTATGGCCGCAGCGTGGGCAAGAAGTTGCGCAAGCATCAGCAGGGGTTGGTCGATAACCTGCTGCCGCAGATCAGCGTGCCTGCTGAAGGCCCGGTGACGTCCGAAGTGCTGTTCGGCGATTCGCGCCCGCTGCATTTCGAGATCGGCTTTGGCGGGGGCGAACATCTGGCTTACCGCGCCGATCTGCTGCCCGATCACGGCTTCATCGGGGCCGAGCCATTCGTCAATGGCGTGGCGCAGGCGCTCACCCATATCGAGGATCAGCGGCTGCCCAATATCCGTTTGCACCACGGGGATGCGCTGGAAGTGCTGGCGCGCATCCCCGATGGTGCGCTGACGATGGCCTATCTGCTGCACCCCGACCCCTGGCCAAAGGCGCGCCATGCAAAACGGCGGATGATCAATGACGGGCCATTGAAGCTGATCGCCGCCAAGCTCAAACCCGGCGGCGAATTCCGCTTCGGCACCGATCACGACATCTATCTGCGCCACGCGCTGATGGTGATGCAGCGCCACACCGATGCGTTCGAGTGGGTGGTGGACAAGCCCACCGACTGGCAAGTGCGCCCGTCAGGCTGGCCCGAGACGCGGTATGAGCACAAGGCGCGGACCGTGTACGGGCATGAAGTCTGGTATTTTCGGTTCAGACGGCGCTAGGCGCTGCTCCGCACTCGCCAGCACGGCATCAGCGCGAAGGATTGTCACCCCACTACCCCCGCGCTCGCCAGCACTGCCAGCGTCAGCACGTCGGGCACAGTCGCCGTCATTGGCACGATCTGCACCGGCTTTTCCACGCCCAGCAGCATCGGGCCGATGGTGGCATTGCTGCCCAGTTCGCGCAGCAGCTTGGCCGATAGGTTCGCCGATTGCAGCCCCGGCATGATCAGCACATTGGCGGGGCCGGACAGTCGGCTGAACGGATAGAGTGCCATTACCTTGGGATTAAGCGCCGCATCGGGCGCCATTTCGCCTTCATATTCAAAGCCCGGCTCTTCACGATCAAGGATCGCCACGGCTTCACGAATATTGTTGAGCCATTGGCCCGACGGGTTGCCGAAAGTCGAATAGCTGAGGAACGCAACGCGTGGTTCATGCCCCATGCGCCGTGCGACCGCAGCGGTTTCCCTGGCGATGTGGGCCAGTTCTTCTGCATTGGGGCGTTCGTTGATGGTGGTATCGGCGAGGAACGTGGTGTGGTTCTTGCCAATCATCATGTGGATACCGAACGGCAGCGCGCCGTCCTTGTGATCGAGCACCAGGTTCACCTCGCGCACGGTTTGCGCGAAGGTGCGGGTCATGCCGGTAATCATTCCATCGCCGTGGCCCAGCGCCACCAGCAGCGCGGCAAACACGTTGCGTTCCTGATTGACCATCCGGCGCACGTCACGTGTCGTAAAGCCGCGCCGTTGCAGCCGCTTGTAGAGATAATCGACCATCGCCGGCACGTGTTCGCTATCGGCCGAGTTCTGGATTTCAAAGCTGCCGGGGTCGGACACCGAAAGCTGATGCAGCTTGTCGAGCACTGCCTTGGTGCGACCCACGAGGATCGGCGTGCCATAGCCGAAATCGCGGAACTGGATCGCGGCGCGCAGCACCACTTCTTCTTCGGCTTCGGCAAACACCATGCGCTTGGGGTTGGCCTTGGCGACTTCGTAGACCCCGCTCAGCACCGAGGTGGTGGGGTTGAGGCGTGAACGCAGCTGGATGCGGTAGGCATCGAAATCGTCGATGCGCGCGCGGGCCACGCCCGAATCCATCGCTGCCTTGGCCACGGCGGACGAAACGACTTCGATCAGGCGCGGGTCAAACGGGGCGGGGATGATGTAATCGGTGCCGAATTTCTGGTTCTTGCCATAGGCGGAAGCAACCTCTTCGGGCACGCTGCGTCGTGCGAGTTCGGCAATCGCCTCGGCTGCGGCGACTTTCATCTCTTCGTTGATCGTGGTCGCCTGCACGTCGAGCGCGCCCCTGAAAATAAACGGAAAGCCCAGCACATTATTGACCTGATTGGGAAAATCGCTGCGCCCGGTGGCGATAATGGCATCGGGGCGCACGGCCTTGGCGGCGTCGGGCATGATTTCGGGCACCGGGTTTGCCATCGCAAAGATGATCGGCCTGTCCGCCATCTTGCGCACCCATTCGGGCTTCAGCGCGCCCGCTGCCGACAGGCCAAGGAAGATGTCAGCGCCCACCAGCGCTTCTTCAAGGCTGGTGGCGGTGGTGGCGACCGCGTGAGCGCTCTTCCACTGATCCACGTCTGCGCGGCCCGGCGTGATCGGGCCGGTGCGATCGCACATGATCACGTTTTCGTGGCGCACGCCCATCGCCTTGATCAGCGCGGTGCAGGCAATCGCCGCCGCGCCTGCGCCGTTGACCACCACCTTCACATCGCGAAAATCGCGCCCCGTCAGGTGGCAGGCATTGAGCAGGCCCGCTGCGGTAATGATCGCGGTGCCGTGCTGATCATCATGCATCACCGGGATGTTCATGCGTTCGCGCAGGGCCGCTTCGATAATGAAGCATTCGGGCGCCTTGATGTCTTCCAGGTTAATGCCGCCGAACGTTGGCTCCATCAGCGCGACGGCATTGATGAAGGCCTCCGGATCTTCGGTATCGAGTTCGATATCGAACACGTCCACATCGGCGAACCGTTTGAACAGCACCGCCTTGCCTTCCATCACCGGCTTGGATGCGAGCGCGCCGAGATTGCCGAGGCCGAGGATCGCGGTTCCGTTGGAAATCACCGCCACCAGATTACCCTTGACGGTGTAGCGCGCCGCCAGCGAAGGATCGGCGGCGATCGCTTCAACCGGAGCGGCCACGCCGGGCGAATAGGCAAGGCTGAGATCGCGCTGCGACGTCATCGGTTTGGTCGCGACGATCTCCAGCTTACCCGGCCGGATCGGTTCTCTTCGGCCATGGTGCCTGATCCCTTGTTGTGTGCGCTTGGCGAAATCCGCGCCCCGCTTAGCGAGGAGGGCGGCACCGCGAAAGGGCGGAAATGTCGCAACTCCGGGGACATCCGTAAGGGCAGACATTCCGAATCGCAACGCTGGTGTCTAGGCAATGCAGCTATGGCCGCGCTCACTGAATCCAAACCCACACCGATGATGGCGCAATACCTCGCGTTGCGCGAGGAAGCGGGCGACGCGCTGCTGTTCTACCGCATGGGCGATTTCTTCGAGCTGTTCTTCGATGATGCGAGGGCCGCAGCGCAAATTCTCGATATTGCGCTCACCACGCGCGGTGAACATGATGGCCAGCCGATCCCGATGTGCGGCGTGCCGGTGCATTCGGCGGAAAGCTATCTTGCGCGGCTGATCAGGGCTGGCTGCAGGGTAGCGATTGCCGAACAGATCGAAACCCCTGACGAAGCCAAGGCCCGCGCCAAACGCGAAGGCACGCCATCATCCAAGGCGCTGGTGGGCCGCGCGATTGTGCGGCTGGTCACCGCCGGGACGCTGACCGAAGAAGCCCTGCTCGAACCGCGCCGTGCCAATGTGCTGGCCGCGCTGACGGAATTGCGCGGGGCAATCGGAATCGCCGCCTGCGATGTTTCGACCGGCGCGATGGTGCTGGAGGAATGCGCGCCCGAAATGATCGGCGCGGCGCTTGCCCGGATTGGCCCAAGCGAAGTGGTGGTGCCCGACGACTGGTCGCATGGGCCGGATGATACGATATTGCGCCCGCGCAGCAGCTTTGCCAGCGATGCCGGAACGGAGCGGCTGAAAGCGTTGCACGCGGTGGCGACGCTGGATGCCTTCGGAGACTTTTCGCGCGCGATGCTGGCGGCGGCGGGCGGATTGATCGCCTATCTCGATCATGTCGGGCGCGGGAATCTGCCCTTGCTGTTGCCTCCGGTGCGGCGCACCGCCGATGCAGGCATGGCGATGGATGAGGCCACGCGCGCCAGCCTCGAAATCCTTGAAAGCGCCACTGGCGGGCGCAGCAGCAGCCTGATCGGCGCGGTGGATCGCTGCGTTACCGGTGCAGGTTCACGCTTGCTGGCCGAAGACCTTTCCGCCCCGCTGCTCGACCACGCGGCGATTGAAGCGCGGCTGGCGCTGGTGCAGTTC
The DNA here is from genome assembly GCA_002842925.1 of Alphaproteobacteria bacterium HGW-Alphaproteobacteria-14. Classification (GTDB taxonomy): domain Bacteria; phylum Pseudomonadota; class Alphaproteobacteria; order Sphingomonadales; family Sphingomonadaceae; genus Erythrobacter. Next base: position 46,891 of record PHEL01000018.1, on the reverse strand, counting down.
TGGCGCGATCGCCCGATTGAGCGCGCGCAATTGCGCGATGGCTTGCGCGCGATCCCCGATCTGGGCCGCGCGCTTGGTCGGGTGGTGGCGGGACGCGGTTCTCCGCGCGATCTGGGCCAATTGCGCGATGGCCTGTCCGAAGCAATGCGGCTGCATCACTGGCTTTCCGGCGCGCCGGATCGCCCCGCTCTGCTTGACGATATGCTTGCGCGGTTGACCGGACACGGCGCGTTGACCGATTTGCTGAGCCGCGCGCTGGTGCCCTCGCCCCCGACCGAAAGCAGCAATGGCGGCTATATCGCCGATGGGTATGACGCCGCGCTCGACGAATTGCGCGCCACATCAGGCGATGCGCGCCGCGCGATTGCCGCGATGGAGGCGCGCTACCGCGACGAAACCGGGATCGCCACGCTCAAGATTCGCCACAACGGCGTGCTCGGCTATTTCATCGAGGTTTCGGCGCGCCATGCAGACCGGTTAATGGCAGCGGATAGCGGTTTCACCCACCGCCAGACGATGAAAGACGCGGTGCGGTTCAATTCATTGACACTGCACGAAGAAGCGGCGCGTATCGCCGAGGCGGGCGGCCATGCGCTCGCCGCCGAAGAAGCGCATTTCGAGGCGCTGGTCGCTGAAATCACCATTGCGCGCGAAGCCATCGCCGCGACCGCCGCCGCGCTCGCCCGGATCGACGTTGCCGCCGCCAATGCCGAACGCGCGGCCGAAGGTGACTGGTGCCGCCCGGAAATTGCCGAAGACACGAGCCTCGCCATCACCGGCGGACGGCATCCGGTGGTCGAAGCCGCGCTGGCCAAGGCGGGTGAGCGGTTTGTGGCCAACGACTGTGTGCTGGCTCAGGACAACCGCCTGTGGCTGATCGGCGGGCCGAACATGGGCGGCAAATCAACCTTTCTGCGGCAGAACGCGCTGATCGTATTGCTGGCGCAGGCGGGGTGCTTTGTTCCGGCCACGGCGGCGCGGATCGGGCTGGTCGACCGCTTGTTCAGCCGGGTTGGCGCGGCGGACAATCTGGCGCGCGGGCGATCCACCTTCATGGTCGAAATGGTCGAAACCGCCGCGATTCTGGCGCAGGCGACACAGCGCAGTTTCGTGATCCTTGATGAAGTCGGGCGCGGAACATCAACCTATGATGGGTTGGCACTGGCCTGGGCGGTGGCCGAAGCGGTGCATTCGCGTATCGCCTGCCGCTGCCTGTTCGCCACCCATTACCACGAACTCGCGCGGCTGGCCGAGACCTGTGAGGCTCTATCGCTGCACCATGTCCGCGCGCGCGAATGGCAGGGCGATCTGGTGCTTTTGCATGAACTTGCCGAAGGCCCGGCAGATCGTTCCTATGGCCTCGCGGTGGCGCGGCTGGCCGGGGTGCCCGAAGCCGTCGTCGAACGCGCCAAAGCGGTGCTGGAAAAGCTTGAGGCCACACGCGAAGCGACCGGCGGGATTGCTGCCGGGCTGGGCGATTTGCCGCTGTTCGCTGCGCTGCGCCCTGAACCGCAGGCGACCCCCGAACACCTGCTTGCAGAACAATTGCGTGCCGCCGATCTGGATGCGCTGACCCCGCGAGAGGCGCTGGATCTGCTATATCAATGGAAGCGCGCGCTACCCACCAACAAGCGCTGATCGACCGCGTATCTCACCGCGTCGGAACCGGCGCCTCGCCCGTGTAATCGTAGAACCCGCGCCCGGTCTTGCGTCCCAGCCATCCGGCTTCGACATATTTTACCAGCAGCGGCGCGGGGCGATACTTGGTGTCGCGGGTGGTCTTGTAGAGCACGTTGATGATGTCGAGGCAGGTATCCAGCCCGACGAAATCGGCCAATTGCAGCGGCCCCATCGGGTGATTGAGGCCGAGCCGGCAGCCCTTGTCGATATCCTCGATTCCGGCGGTCGACTGGCCGAGCACGAACACGGCCTCGTTGATCATGGGGAGCAGGATGCGATTGACGACAAAGCCGGGTTCATCCTGGCTCAGCACCACTTCCTTGCCCAGTTCCCGCGCGAATTCAGACACACGGTCGGTTGTCGACTGCGCGGTGGCAAGGCCGGGGATCACCTCGATCAAACCCATCACCGGCACCGGGTTGAAGAAATGCAGCCCGATGAAGCGCGCCGGATCGGGCGAGTGATTGGCCATGCGGGTGATCGGAATCGACGAGGTGTTCGACGCCATGATCGCGCCTGCATTCAAGACCTTGCCCACCGCCTGGAAAATCGCGTTCTTGATTTCCTCACGCTCGGTCGCGGCTTCGATGATCAGATCGGCCTCGGCAAAGGGGGCATAATCGGCAACAGGCGTGATGCGGGCGAGCAGTGCCTCAGCCTCCCCCGCTTCGATCTTGCCGCGCCCCATCAGTTTGACCAGCGCCTTTTCGACAGTGGCCTTGCCTGCTTCGGCGCGGGCGAGGTCAACATCCGACAACATGACCTTCATGCCTTGGGCGGCAACGGTCTGAGCGATGCCGGTTCCCATCTGACCGGCGCCGATGACGGCGATATTGCGCATGGTGCATTCCTTCGCAAGTGCAGCAAAGCGCTCGCCCTAGCGGGGAAGGTGCGGCCTGACTAGCTGGTTCTCAATCGCGATTGGCGCCGGGAACCCACTTTATGTCCGCCTTGCCATCATTATTGGCGGCGCGGCCCAGCACAAACAGATAGTCCGAAAGGCGGTTGATATAAGCCAGCGCCGCCGGATTGGTCGGCTCCGTTGCAGCCAGCGCGGTCATCGCGCGCTCGGCACGGCGCGTCGCGGTACGCGCCAGATGTAACCGCGCGGCCGCCTCCGTCCCGCCGGGCAGGATAAAGCTGGAGAGCGGTGCAAGCACTGCGGTGAGCGCGTCGATCCGTTCTTCAAGCCATGCGACCTGCGATGGCACAATCCGCAGCACCATGTCCGATGGTGAAAAATCGCCATTTTCTTCGGGGGTCGCCAGATCGGCACCCAGATCGAACAGATCGTTCTGGATGCGAAACACACTATCGGCAGTCGCGCCGCTCAATTTGCGCAAGGCGAAACCCAGCGCCGCATTCGCCTCATCAATGGCGCCGATCGCTTCCATGCGGGCTGCGTATTTGGGCAGGCGCGATCCATCGACCAGCCCGGTCGTGCCATCATCCCCGGTGCGGGTGTAAATCTTGTTGAGCTTGACCATAGGCCTCAGCGAGCAACGGCAAGGATGATCACCACCACCACGATTGCCAGTGCCTGATATTTAATCCGCGCAAACATCGCCTTGTTCTGCGCGAGCTGCATATCGGTGGCGGTTTTACCCTCACCGGTTTCAAGATCGATCCTAGTCGTCTTGAGGAAGGCAATGATCCCACGGATCAGCGAAAAGGCGACAAGCCCCATCAGGACGAGCAGCACGGGCACAAGGACATAGTTCATGAGCGCATAATGGCCGTTTGCGTGTCAGGTTCCAAGCCGCAAATGCTGCAATCGCAATTGCGCGGCAAGCACCAGCCCATCCTCGCCAGCCAGCCGCCGTTCGGCCAAGGCTGGCGAACCGCGCCGCTTGGCGAGTTTCAGGCCCGCTTCGTCAGTCAACAGCGCATGGTGGCGCCAGCGCGGCAGGGGCAGGCCGAGCAGCGCCTGAAGCGTGCGGTGGATATGGCTCGCCGCGCACAGATCGGCCCCGCGCGTTACCAGTGTTACGCCGTCCGCCGCATCGTCGAGCGTGACGGCAAGGTGATAGCTGGCGGGCAAATCCTTGCGCATCAGCACCACATCGCCAAGTCCCGCCAGATCAACCGGGATTGTCCCAGCAAAATCATCCTCCCACACAAGCGCGCCGGTTTGCGCCAGCGCCATGTTCGCATCAAGCCGCCATGCGGCGGGCAGCGCCGGATCAGGCGGGGTGAGCTTGCAGGTCCCCGGGTAGATAAGGCCGTCCGACCCTTGAGCCGCGCCCGCAGCCTCGATCTGCTTGCGGGTGCAGGTGCAGCGATACAGCAGCCCGCGCGCGCGCAAAGCTTCGGCGGCGGCGACGTAGCTTTCCAGCCGGTTCGATTGCGCGGGCACTTCTTCCCATTCCAGCCCCAGCCATGCCAGATCGCGGCGGAATTCGTCCGCCAGTTCAGGGCGTGAACGCGGGCCGTCAATATCCTCGATCCTGAGCAGGAATCGCCCGCCGCTTGCCTTCGCCAGATCATGCGCGATAATCGCAGACAGCGCATGGCCCAGGTGCAGCCGCCCATTGGGGCTTGGCGCAAAACGGGTAACCAGGGGGCCGCTTTCCTGCATCACCGCCGCCCATACCGCAGCTGACACCCTTGCGCTATCCACAGCGCGTCCCTGTGGATAGCCACCCTGTCACGGGTTTGACTCTTTTCCTTGGCACGTCAGGATGGCCTCAATCAGGGAGGAACGCGCGACGTGTTCAATGCCGAGCTGATCGAAAAGGCGGCCCAGTTCCGCGGCGCGGACGGCGATCCGACGCGAAACCTGTCGGCTTGTCCGGCGCTGGTCCTCAACGCTGATTACACCCCGCTGTCCTATTACCCGCTCAGCCTGTGGCCGTGGCAGACAGCGATCAAGGCGGTGTTTCTCGACCGGGTGGATATTGTCGCCAGCTACGAACGCGAGGTGCATTCACCCAACCTCGACATGAAAATCCCGAGCGTTATCGCGCTCAGGCAATATGTGAAGCACAGCGAGTTTCCCGCTTTCACCCGCTTCAACGTGTTCCTGCGCGACCGCTTTCAGTGCCAGTATTGCGGCAGCCATGATCACCTGACCTTCGATCACGTGATCCCGCGCCGATTGGGCGGACGCACGACGTGGGAAAACATCATCACCGCCTGCGCGCCGTGCAACATGAAGAAGGGCGGGCGCACTCCAAAACAGGCGGCGATGCCTGTGCACCGCACCCCGATCCGCCCGACCAGCTGGCAATTGCAACAGCACGGCAAGCAGTTCCCGCCCAATCACCTCCATGAAACCTGGCGCGATTGGCTGTATTGGGACATCGAACTGGAGGCGTAATATCAGCGCGCTGAAATACTTACGGAAAACGGCGCGAGAGTTGCCCCCCCCGCGCCGTTCTTTAATCCTGGCTGAGAAACCTTTTCCTCAGAACACTTCGAACAGGCCCGCTGCGCCCATGCCGCCGCCGATGCACATGGTGACGACGACATATTTCGCCCCGCGACGCTTGCCTTCGATCAGCGCGTGGCCGGTGCAGCGTGCGCCGGTCATGCCGTAGGGGTGGCCGATCGAAATCGCCCCGCCATTGACGTTGAGGATATCGTTATTGATGCCCAGCTTGTCGCGGCAATAGAGCACCTGCACTGCGAAAGCCTCGTTCAGCTCCCACAAGCCGATATCGTCCATTTTCAGGCCGGTTGCCTTCAGCAGTTTGGGGATCGCGAATACCGGGCCGATGCCCATTTCGTCGGGCTCGGTCCCCGCCACCGCCATACCGACATAGCGGCCCAAGGGCTGAAGTCCCTTTTGTTCGGCCAGTTTGGCTTCCATCAGCACCGCTGCCGACGAGCCATCCGAAAGCTGCGAGGCGTTGCCCGCAGTGATGTTCATGCCCGGCCCCATAACCGGCTGGAGCGATTGCAGACCTTCCAGCGTTGTCGAAGGGCGGTTGCCTTCGTCCTTGGTCAGGGTGAATTCGACATGGCTGACTTCGCCGGTTTCCTTGTCCTTCACCGCCATGGTGGTGGTGACGGGAACGACTTCAGCATCGAGATATCCGGCAGCCTGCGCGGCGGCCGTGCGCATCTGCGATTGGAGCGCGTATTCGTCCTGCGCTTCGCGGTTGATGCCGTAACGTTTGGCGACCGTTTCGGCGGTGCCGAGCATCGGCATATACACATCCTTGTGCATCGCGATCAGCGACCGGTCAGGCGAAACACGCATTTCGGGCGTCTGCACCATCGAGATCGAATCCTGCCCGCCGCCGACGACGATATCCATGTTGTCGACGATGATCTGCTTGGCTGCCGTAGCAATCGCCATCAGGCCCGATGAACACTGGCGGTCGATGGTCTGGGCCGACACCGTCACCGGGCAACCGGCGCGCAGTGCGACCTGGCGAGCGATATTGCCCGCTTGGGTGCCCTGGGTCAGCACCGTGCCCCACACCACATCATCGATCGCGCCCGCTTCAATCCCGGCGCGTTCAATCGCGGGGGCGAGGCTGTAAGCGCCAAGCGTGGCGCCGGGCGTGGCATTGAACGCGCCCTTGTAAGCGCGGCCAATCGGCGTGCGGGCGGTGGAAACGATAACGGCTTCACGTGACATGGGGGTATCCTTTATTCGGGGTGCGCGCCCCGCGCCGGCGGGGGTCTCGGTGAGGTTGCGTCAAGCCGCCTGAGTTTCGCGCTTTTGCGGAAACTCAAACATGGCTTAAACGAAGAACTGCGTGATCCATTCGCAGATCAGTGCGGGCTTTTCTTCGCCTTCGATCTCGATGGTGATTTCGGCGGTCTGCTGCCATTGGCCCGGGCGCTTTTCAACCATTTCGGTAAGTTTCCAGTGGCCGCGGATGCGTTTGCCCGATCGCACCGGGGCGATGAAACGGGTTTTGTTGCCGCCGTAATTCACGCCCATCTTGATCCCGTCAATGCGCGGCATATCGCTGTTCGCGCTGAGGTAGGGGATCATCGAAAGGGTGAGAAAACCGTGAGCGATGGTGCCGCCGAACGGGGTCATCTTCGCCATGTCTTCGTTCACGTGGATGAACTGGTGATCACCGGTCGCCTCGGCGAACTGGTTGATGCGTTCCTGGCTCATTTCGGCCCATTGGCTGGTGCCGATATTTTCGCCAACCTTGGCGGCCAATTCCTGCGGGGTCATCGGGCTCCTCCTTCGCGTTTGCGCAGGCGAGATCCCGTGCCCGCCGCGCTGCTTGTGCGGCAGTGTCATGGCGCATCATCGGGAGGAGCGCAACGGCGGCGATTATGCCGTTACGGCACCGCGCGTCTTGTTGCCGGTCGCCTGCTTGCGCGCGGTGCTGCGATCCAGCAACGCCCGCGCCGAATCGATCCGCTGGCAATAGGAATGCAGCCCGATCTGCAACCCGACCAGCATCAGCATCACCGGCTGGTAAGCGATCCCCTGAAACAGCGCGCCGACGATGTAGATCACCGCGCCCATCTGCAAGGCCGCCGCAAACGGCGCGATCCAGCGTTCCGCCTCATCCTCACGCCCGCGCCAGCGGCGCTGGATGCGTTCCATCTGCCACAGCCCCAGTCCGTGCAGCGTCAGCCAGATGGCGAGCCCCGGCCAGCCCTGTTCGCCCAGCATCTCGAAGATCGACGAATGGAACGCGCGGCCTTCATCTACCACTTCGCGGTATTCGACCGTAGTGGTGTTCCCGGCGACTTCCTTGACCGGCATCGTGTAGGAAAAGCGGTTGCCGCGAAAGGCATCGAACCCGCCGCCAAACGGCTTGTCTGCGGCGTAATCGATGGTCCATTCCCACACCGCCACGCGGGTCGATGCGCTTTCATCCCCGCCCGGCGCTGCGATGGTCGCCATGCGTTCGTAATAGCTTTGCGGCAGAAACGGCAGCGCAGTCAGCCCCAGCACGCCTGCCCCGGCAATGAACAGCAGCCGCCTGCGGGTATAGCGCAGCATAAGCACGCCTAGCGCGGCGATGCACAGCAATCCGGTGCGCGCTTCGGTGCCTATCGGCACAAGCAGACAGGCAAAGGTCAGCGCCGCCGCGAATGCGGTCACCGTCCAGTGCGGGCGAAACACCGTCCCATGCCGCACAAACCACCAGATCATCGGGATCAGCCCGATCGCTACCGTCGCCAGGGTTGAACTTTCATAGATGCCACTATTATCGTTGACGAAGAATTTGAGGTTTTCATACCCGCCCCCGCCCAGCACGGTCTTCATCCCCGTGCCGATCACGATGGTGGCAATCGCCAGCACCAATACCAGCGCCAGCCCTTCGATCCGGGCGCGGGTGGTGAGCGTTAACGGAAGGAAAATTGCGAACAGCAAGGCCTTCCACACCCAGTCCCACTTGGTCGCAGCAGCTTCGGGGAAATCGGCGTTCCCGGTTGTCCACCAGCAATAGACGAGCAGCGCCAGCATCAATCCCTGCCGGACAGTAAAGCGCGCGCCTTCCTTGCGATCAAGCGCCAGCCACCCGCCAAACGCCGCAGCAAACGCAATCAGCGAAACCGGCAGGCTGGCAATGATCGAATAACCGATCCGCTGCGGGGCGAGGATGTCGATATAGACATATAACAGCACCCACAGAAACGGGCGCCGGATACCAAGCACCAGCACATATCCAATGAAGGCAAGGAAGGCGAGGTCGAGCATGGGTTACGCGCCGTCACCATGCTGCCGCTGCGTCGCGGGGTCATCAGCCTTGCGCGCGCGGCGTGCGGCGTTGCGGGCCGTCACGCTCTTCGCCTTGCGATTGGCCTTGGTATCGGATGTCATCTGTTCGATCAGCGGATCGGCATCCAGCCCATCGCGCAGCACCAGCCGCAGCAATGCAATGGCAATCAGGCCATGACCCAGCGCTAGCGCAAAATAATCGATCATCTCAGGTGGCTCCGGGCCGCGATACCCCTCATCCTTACGCCGATGCAGTTGACGCGGCGTTAAGCACACCTGCGGTATGCGCTGGGGCCATGACCCGCGTGCTCCACGTCCTTGACCACTCACTGCCGCTCCATAGCGGCTACACCTTCCGCACCCGCGCCATTTTGAAGGCGCAACAAGGGCTGGGACTGGAGGTGCGCGGGATCACCGGGCAGCGGCATAATCTTGAGGCTGCTGACATGGGATCGCCCGAGATTGCCGATGGCCTGACCTTCCACCGCACCGCAGGCCTTCCCGAAGGCCCGCCCGCATTGCGCGAGTTGGGCGAAATCAATGCGCTTGACCGCGCCATCCGCGCGCTGGCGGCAGACTGGCGGCCCGATATCATCCACGCCCATTCGCCCGCGCTATGCGGCGCGGCGGCGCAACGTGCCGCGCGCGCGCTGGGCATCCCCTTCGTCTATGAAATCCGCGCGTTCTGGGAAGATGCGGCGGTCGGCAACCTGACCGGCAGCGAAGGCAGCATCAAATACCGGCTCACCCGCGCGCTGGAAACGCGGGTAGCGAAAACCGCCGATGCGCTGTTCACCATTTGCGAAGGGTTGAAAGATGATCTGGCACAGCGCGGCATTGCGCCGGGCAAGATCACTGTGATGCGCAACGGCGTTGACCTGTCGCTGTTCGGCCAGCCGATTCCGCGCGATAGTGCACTGGCAACAACATTGGGGATCGCGCCGGGCACTCCGGTGATCGGCTATATCGGCAGTTTTTACGCCTATGAAGGCGTCGACGATCTGATTGCCGCGATGCCGCTGCTCAGGCAATCGCACCCGCAGGCGCGGTTGCTGCTGGTAGGCGCGGGGCCGATGGATGCCGAGTGGCGCGCGGCGGCGGCGGCCCTGCCCGATCCGCAAGCGGTGATCTTTACCGGCCGCGTCCCGCATGGTGAGGTGGAACGCTATTATTCGCTGGTCGATGTGCTCGCCTATCCGCGCAAGGCGCAGCGCCTGACCGATCTGGTCACCCCGTTAAAGCCATTGGAAGCGATGGCGCAGCGGCGGCTGGTGGCTGCATCGAATGTGGGCGGACACCGCGAATTGATCGGTGATGGCGATACTGGCACCTTGTTCGCGCCCGATGATTCCGCCGCCTGCGCTGCGGCGCTGGCTGGCCTGTTTGATGCGCGCGAAGGATGGGACGCGATGCGCGATCGCGCCGAAGCCCATGTTCGCGCTCACCACGATTGGGCCGCCAATGCGCAGAATTATCATTCTGTTTACCATCTTTTGTTAGCCCGGAGCCTAGGCAACAGCACGCCCGGCGCACGCGCCGCATCGCAAGCAGCGGGATGACACGCAAATGACCACGGGGCAACAGGATCAACCGACGCAGCGCAGGCGGCGCAAGCTGTCTTCGCATCCGGCCTTTGCGCCGATGCTTGGTGTCTGGGGGGCGGCGCTGGCCGGACTTTCAGTCATGGTCATGCCCCCCGCACTCATCGCACAGTTAAGCAAGGGTTCTGTTCTGATGCCGCTTGGGGACCGGGCGCAGATCGTGCTGGCTATCGGCGGCGCGTTGCTGCTTGGCGGCGCGCTGTTAGTGATTGCCAGCCGCGCCAGCCGTGCGGAACGGGGTGGCACCGATGCGCCCTCGCTCGTTGCGCGCGCAGCAAACCATGTCCGCGCGATTGATCCCAAGCACGAACTTGGCAGCGCCAGCCTGGACGAGCCACTGGAGGCCATACCCTTTGCTGCGCCTGTTCCTGCGCACCCTCCTGGCGCGGACACGCCTATGTTAGCGCTGCCGCCGCCGCGCGCGCTTGATCTGGCGGAATTCGCGCAGCTTCCGGGCCGCAATGCGGTGTGGGTTGAAGAAGCGCCAGAACCGATCGCGGATGATGCGACGACGCTTGAACCCCACGTCGATGCGGAACCTGTCCGGCTCGCCCCCAAGCCGGAGGCGGCCACACCCCCAGCTCCAGCCGCAAACCCAGGCACCGCCGCGCTGACACGTCTGCGCGCGATGCCAGTGCAGGAACTGAGCGTTATCCAGATGGTCGAACGCTTTGCTGGCGCGCTGCACGAACACCGCACCACTGCCCCCGGCACAGCAGGCAGCCGCCACGACATCGTCGCCCGCGAGGCCGCGTTGGCTGAGGCGATGAAGGCGCTGGCGGCGCTGAGCGGGGAGCGCGGCGCGGCCATTGAGGGTGAGCCGCTGCGCGATGCCCTGGCCCGGCTACAAGGGCTGCGCGGCGCCGCCTGAACCGGGTAATAGGCGCAAAAGCTGCAAGCAAACCGGCAGGCTGATGCAGCTTACGCAATCTAACGATAGTTTGAATACCTCTGCGAGAAATAATACTTCGCGCAAAGCCATTGCCAAACCCGCTTCGCGTCGGCATGAGGAACCCGAAATCGGGTGAGGCACGCCGCCTGCGGTAAATCTTGTCCGAAATAATCGTCGCCAAGCGTGCGTCAGGCGTTTCGCCACCAAACGCACCTGTCGGCATCTGACAGATCGGACTTTGCCATGGGATACCCCTCCTCCCAGGGTCTTTACGACCCCGCCAACGAACATGACGCCTGCGGCGTCGGCATGGTTGCGCATATCAAAGGCGAAAAAAGCCAGGCCATCATCGCGCAGGCGCTGGAGATTCTCGAAAAGCTCGATCATCGCGGTGCGGTAGGCGCCGATCCGCTGCTGGGGGACGGCGCGGGGCTGCTGATCCAGATTCCCGATCCGCTGATTCGCAAATGGGCCGACGCGCAGGGCCACGAACTGCCCGCGCCGGGCGAATACGGCGTCGCCATGTGCTTCCTGCCGCAGGACGATGCGGCGCGCGCCTTCGTCAAGGCCCGGATGGAAACATTCACCGCCAAGGAAGGCCAGCGCTTCGTGGGCTGGCGGTTGGTGCCGACCACGCAGGATGGGCTTGGCGCAGCGGTGATCGCATCAATGCCGGTGATCGAAATGGCGGTCATCGCGCGCGGGCCGGACTGCGCCGATCAGGACGCCTTTGAACGCAAGCTGCTGACCATCCGCAAACAGGTGCAGAACCCGCTGGCCCAGCTCGCCGAAAAGCACGGCCTGCCCGGTCTGACCGAGACCTATCTTCCCAGCTGTTCCACCCGCACGGTGGTGTACAAGGGCCTGCTGCTGGCAACGCAAGTCGGCAGTTTCTACGATGATCTGCGCGATCCCGATTGCGTATCGGCGCTGGGGCTGGTGCATCAGCGGTTCAGCACCAACACCTTCCCCAGCTGGCGGCTGGCGCACCCCTATCGGTTCATTGCCCATAATGGTGAAATCAACACGGTGCGCGGCAACGTCAACTGGATGAACGCGCGCCGCCGCACGATGGAAAGCGAGCTGCTCGGCCCCGATCTCGACAAGATGTGGCCGATCATCCCCCACGGGCAATCCGACACCGCGTGCCTCGACAACGCATTGGAACTGCTGATCGCCGGCGGATATTCCCTTGCCCACGCGATGATGATGTTGATCCCCGAAGCGTGGAGCGGCAACGCATTGATGACGCCTGCGCGCCGGGCGTTCTATGAATATCACGCCGCGCTGATGGAACCGTGGGACGGCCCGGCGGCAGTATGCTTTACCGATGGCCGCCAGATCGGCGCGACGCTGGACCGCAACGGCCTGCGCCCGGCGCGGTTCTGCGTGACCAAGGACGACATCGTCTGCCTCGCTTCGGAAAGCGGCGTGTTGCCGTTTGCCGAAGAAGACATCGTGCGCAAATGGCGGCTGCAACCCGGCAAGATGCTGCTGATCGATCTGGAACAGGGCCGCATCATCGAAGATGACGAGCTGAAGGCCGACCTCGCCAATGCCGAACCCTACGCCAAGTGGTTGGCGCAAGCGCAGTACAAGCTCGAAGACATTACCGATATCGTCCCCGAACTTGCCGCGATCCCGGCCGAAGAAACCACGCTGATGGAGCGCCAGCAGGCGTTCGGCTACACGCAGGAAGATATCAGCCGCTTCCTTGAACCGATGGCAGTGGACGGCGATGATCCGATTGGGTCAATGGGCACCGACACGCCGATCGCGGTGCTATCGAACCGTGCGCGCTTGCTGTATGATTATTTCAAGCAGAACTTTGCGCAGGTCACCAACCCGCCGATCGATCCGATCCGCGAAGAATTGGTGACCAGCCTCACCAGCATGATCGGCCCGCGCCCCAACCTGCTTGGCCGTGACGCCGGGACGCATAAGCGGCTGGAGGTCGATCAACCGATCCTCACCAACGAAGATCTGGCCAAGATCCGCTCGGTCGAAGAGGCGCTGGACGGCGCATTCCGCTGCGCTACCATCGACATCACCTGGGATGCGGCGAGCGGGGCTGATGGCCTCGAACTGGCGATCAAGGAAATGTGCTGGGCCGCGACCGAGGCGGTGCTGCAGGATCACAATATCCTGGTGCTGTCCGACCGCGCACAGAGCGAGGCCCGTGTGCCGATGCCCGCATTATTGGCGACCGCAGCGGTGCATCATCATCTTGTGCGCCAAGGCCTCAGGATGCAGACCGGACTGGTGGTCGAAACCGGCGAAGCGCGCGAAGTGCATCATTTCTGCGTGCTGGCGGGCTACGGTGCGGAAGCGATCAACCCCTACCTCGCCTTTGAAACGCTGGAAGCCCTGCGCGCCAAGCGGCACCCTGATCTGACGCCCGCCAAGGTGCAGCAGAACTACATCAAGGGCGTGGGCAAGGGCATCCGCAAGGTCATGTCCAAGATGGGCATTTCGACCTATCAGTCATACTGCGGGGCGCAGATTTTCGATGCGGTGGGGCTGTCGTCCGCCTTCGTCGACAAGTTCTTCACCGGCACCGCCACCACCATCGAAGGCATCGGTTTGGCCGAAGTCGCCGAAGAATCGCTGCGGCGCCATGCACAGGCTTACGGCGACAATCCGCTGTATGACGGGATGCTGGATGCCGGCGGGATTTACCAATACCGTCTGCGCGGCGAAGAACACGCCTGGACCCCGCAAAACGTTGCGCAATTGCAGCACGCGGTGCGCGGCAATGATCCCAGGAACTACGCGGAATTTGCCGCCAGCATCAATGAACAATCCGAACGCCTGCTGACAATCCGTGGTTTGCTCGAATTCAAGAAAGCCGACCAGCCGATCCCGCTGGATGAGGTCGAACCGGCAGCCGAAATCGTCAAGCGCTTCGCCACTGGAGCGATGAGCTTCGGTTCGATCAGCCACGAGGCCCATTCGACTCTCGCCATCGCGATGAACCGCATCGGCGGGCGCTCGAACACCGGCGAAGGCGGGGAGGAACCATTCCGCTTTACCCCGCTGGCCAATGGCGATTCGATGCGCAGCCGGATCAAGCAGGTCGCCTCTGGCCGGTTTGGCGTGACCACCGAATACCTCGTCAATTCGGATGATATCCAGATCAAGATGGCGCAGGGCGCAAAGCCTGGCGAAGGCGGGCAATTGCCCGGCCACAAGGTTGACAAGCGCATCGGCGCAGTGCGGCATTCGACCCCCGGCGTCGGACTGATCTCTCCCCCGCCGCACCACGACATCTATTCGATCGAAGACCTCGCACAGCTGATCCACGACCTGAAAAATGTGAACCCCGTCGCGCGGATTTCGGTTAAACTGGTGTCCGAAGTCGGTGTGGGAACGGTCGCTGCGGGCGTATCGAAGGCGCGCGCGGATCACGTCACCATTTCGGGCTTTGACGGCGGGACGGGCGCATCGCCGCTGACCAGCCTGACGCACGCGGGCAGCCCATGGGAAATCGGGCTGGCTGAAACGCAGCAGACGCTGCTGCTCAATGACCTGCGCAGCCGCATCGCAGTGCAGGTCGATGGCGGGTTGCGCACCGGCCGCGATGTCGCCATCGGTGCGCTGCTCGGCGCGGACGAGTTTGGCTTTGCCACCGCGCCGCTGATCGCCGCCGGGTGCATCATGATGCGCAAATGCCACCTCAATACCTGCCCGGTCGGCGTTGCCACGCAAGACCCGGTGCTGCGCGCGCGCTTTATCGGTCAGCCCGAACACGTGGTCAATTACATGTTCTTTGTTGCTGAAGAACTGCGCGCGATCATGGCCGAGCTGGGTTTCCGCACGGTGGCCGAGATGGTGGGCCGGGTCGACCGGCTCGACACCAGCCGGATGGAACGCCACTGGAAGGCGCGCGGGATCGACCTTGGCCGTATCCTTCATCAGGTGGAACTGAAAGACGGCGCATCGCTGCGCAATATCACGACGCAGGATCACGGGCTGGAGGGCGCGATGGACAACGGCTTGATAGCCGATTGCCGCAGCGCGATTGATACCAAAGCCCCGGTCCAGATCACCCGCGAGGTGCGCAACGTCCACCGCACGGTTGGCGCGATGCTATCGGGAGAGATCGCCAAGGCATATGGCCATGAAGGCCTGCCGATCGACACCATCCGTGTCAATCTGACCGGGGTGGCCGGGCAAAGCTTTGGCGCATGGCTCGCCCACGGGGTGACGCTTGATCTGGTTGGCGATGCCAATGACTATGTTGGCAAGGGGCTATCGGGCGGCCGCATTATCGTGCGCCAACCCAAAGCCGCGCCGCGCGCTGCGCAGGACAACATCATCGTCGGCAACACCGTGCTCTATGGCGCGATTGCGGGGGAGGCATACTTCAACGGCGTCGCCGGAGAACGCTTTGCCGTGCGCAATTCGGGCGCGATTGCCGTGGTCGAAGGCACAGGGGATCACGCCTGCGAATACATGACCGGCGGCGTGGTAGTGGTGCTGGGCAAGACCGGGCGCAATTTTTCTGCGGGGATGAGCGGCGGGGTCGCCTATGTCTATGACCCGGACGGCGACTTCTCCAGCCTCGTGAATCACGCACAGGTCGATCTGCTGCCGATTGCGGCGGGGCCGGATGCAGATGACGGCACTGGAAGGCCGACACAGCGTCCGCGCTCAGTCAATGATTTCGGCATGGGCGACATGCTGCGCCACGATGGCGAACGGCTGCGGATTCTGGTCGAGCGCCATCAACTCCACACCGGCAGCAAGCTGGCGAGCGAATTGCTGGCCAATTGGGATGCGGCGCTGACGCGATTCGTCAAGGTGATGCCGCGCGACTATGCGGTGGCGCTGAAACGGCTTGAAGCGGAACGGGCCGAGGCCGAAAGCGTCGCGGCGGAATAGATTTCAGGAACGAGACAGTACAATGGGCAAGGAAACCGGATTTCTCGAGCTGGACCGCCGTGATCGGGATTATCTCGATCCGCAGGAACGGCTGAAGAATTACCGCGAATTCATCATCCAGCCGGATGAAAGCACGCTGGCGGGCCAAGCCTCGCGCTGCATGAATTGCGGGATTCCCTATTGCCACAATGGCTGTCCGGTGAACAACCTGATCCCGGACTGGAACCACCTGGTCTACGAAGCCGACTGGAAGCGTGCGCTGGCGATGCTCCATTCCACCAACAATTTTCCCGAATTTACCGGTCGCATCTGCCCCGCCCCGTGCGAAGCGGCCTGTACGCTCAACATCGTCGACCAGCCGGTGACGATCAAATCGATCGAATGCGCCATCATTGATCGTGGGTGGAAGGAAGGCTGGGTCACCCCGCAGGTTCCCGCCCGCAAGACCGGCAAATCGGTGGCGGTGGTCGGTTCCGGCCCGGCAGGGCTGGCGTGCGCGCAGCAGTTGGCGCGCGCCGGACACAGCGTCACGGTATTCGAAAAATCCGACCGCATCGGCGGCTTGCTGCGTTACGGCATCCCCGACTTCAAGATGGAAAAGCATCTCATCAACAGGCGGTGCCAGCAGATGGAAGCCGAAGGGGTGACGTTCAAAACTTCCAAGGAAGTCGGCGTCGACATTTCGTTCAAATCCTTGCAGGAAAACTTTGATGCAGTGGTGCTGTCCGGCGGCGCGGAAGATGCGCGCGCGCTGACCATCCCCGGCGCGGAAATGACCGGTGTGCGGCTGGCGATGGAGTTCCTGACCCAACAGAACAAACGTGTTGCCGGCGACGATGAACTGCGCGCAGCCCCGCGTGGTAGCCTGCTTGCCACCGGCAAACATGTGGTGGTGCTGGGCGGCGGTGATACTGGCAGCGACTGTGTGGGCACATCAAACCGGCAGGGCGCGGCCAGCGTCACCCAGCTGGAAATCATGCCCAAGCCCCCGGAAAAGGAAGATAAGGCGCTGACCTGGCCCGATTGGCCTATGAAACTGCGCACGTCTTCAAGCCATCAGGAAGGCGTGGAGCGCGATTGGGCAGTATTGGCCAAGCGCGTGATCGGCGACGGCGAAGCGGTGACCGGGCTGGAATGCGTGCGGGTCGAATGGGTCAACGGCCAGATGCAGGAAATCGCGGGCAGTGAATTCACCATTCCCGCCGATCTGATCCTGCTGGCGATGGGCTTCGTCGGGCCGAAGAAGGCCGGGCTGCTCGAACAGGCAGGCGTGGCGCTCAGCCCGCGCGGCAATGTCGATGCCGATACCGATAGCTATGCCACCAACGTTCCCGGCCTCTTCGCCTGCGGCGATATGCGGCGCGGGCAAAGTCTGGTGGTATGGGCCATCCGTGAAGGCCGCCAATGCGCCCGCAGCGTCGATGAAGCGTTAATGGGGATTAGCGAACTGCCGCGCTGATCGGCGCGCTGGTATTACATGGCGCGCGCGTGGGCAACGATCTCGCCCGCCACACGATCAACCAGCGGCAGCGGAATATCGTGGCCCCATCCGGGTATCGTGACCAGCCTTGCGCCGGGAATGTGGCGCGCGGTATCCTCTCCCGCCGCCAGCTTGACCAACGGATCGTCCTCGCCGTGCATCACCAGCGTCGGCACCCGCACATCGGCGAGCCGCGAACGGCGGCAGCCATCGTCGATAATCGCGGCGAGCTGACGCGGGAGCCCCGCCGGATAGACGCTGCGGCGGACATTGCGCAGCACCTTCTCGCGTTGCTGCTGCGGATCAAACGGAAAGCCGGGGCTGCCGATATTGCGCGCGATGTTGAGCCCGTGGGCCACCAGCGTTTCTTCATCCATGCCAGCCAAGGGCGCGATCAGCGCATCCATCGCGTGCTTTTCCGCCTGCGGCAGCTTGCCGTTGCCGGTGGTCGACATGATCGAGGTAAGCGATCGCAGGCGCGGCCCATGATGCACCGCCATCAGCTGCGCGATCATCCCGCCCATCGAAGCGCCCACCACGTGCGCGGTGTCGATCTTAAGCGCATCGAGCAGCCCGATCCCGTCATGCGCCATGTCGGTGAGGGTATAGGGCACCTTGGCGGGCCAGCCGAACTTCTTGCGCAGCACCTGCGTGGCGAGCGAGGGCGCGCGTGCGCCTTCCATCTTCTGGGAAAGGCCGATGTCGCGGTTGTCGTAACGGATCACGCGGAAACCTTCGCCCACCAGCGCATCAACCAGTTCATCAGGCCACAGCGTCAATTGCGCGCCCAATCCCATCACCAGCAGGATCACCTCGTTTTCAGGTTTCCCGTTGTCTTCGTAAAAGATTTCGATGCCGGTGTTTGGTGTGGTGATGGTGGGCATGGCTAACGTGGCCTCTCGCGCGTGTTGTTGTTGTTACGCGATTACTTCCACGCCGGGCCGCTGATGTCGAGGCCTTGCGCGGAGAGTTGATCCAGCACGCCATCGCGCTCCGCCAGCACCCGCAGCGGCACGACCGCGAGGGTTACGCCCGGTTCGGATTGCGCTGCGGTGATATTGTCGACCCAGATGGTGCGCAATTCGCTGCCCAAAGTCTCGTCCGCCCACGGCCAGCATTGACCGAGCGCCTGTTCAAGCGGGTTCGCCATTACCGCCGGGATATCATACCGCCGCCAATCGCTCCCGCGTTGTTCGACGATATCAGGGCCGACTTCCAGCACATCCATCGCCGCAATCAGGCAAGGAATATGCGCTGTCGGCGGCGCATCGGCGAGGTTGTCGATAATATCCTCCCCGCGCAAGGTGGCGGCGCGGGTAGTGGGCACGTCCGCCTTGTCCGCCGCCTTGCTCACCACGTCGGAGGCATCATCGGCGGTATCGCGGTTGAACCGCAGTTCCTTGCGCAGCATCTCGAACGATGTGAGCAGGAAGCTTTGCCGCGCATAATCCTCGTCATGCGCCTCACCCAATGCCGCGAGCCGCGCCCATTGTTCGGGCGCAAGATATTCGCTTGCGATGGTCTTGCCGGGCAGCTTGGTGAACTTGCTCCCGCTTAACATCAGCCGCAGAATATCACCCGGCGAAATCCTGGGCCGCGCGCCGAGGATCACGCGTTGCGCCTGCCCGGTCGCGTCCTTGAGCCGGTCTGGCTGCCACGGGGTGGTTTTCGGGATCGCCCGGATCTCGCCGACGAGGATGATGGTGCCGGTGGGCGTCTCAATCGTCCACATCGGCGCGCCCGAACGCTGGGCGGTGACGACGATGGCGTTTTCGGACTCGGTGGGGGCGGGGGCGTCCTGAGCGGCGAGAGGGGCGACGGCCGCCAGCAAGACCAACAAGGCAGGGATGAGGAATGTCGCACGGTTTGTCATGGTACAGCGCATATTTCGCCCTTCCTGAACACCATCTGGACGCGCGACATTCATCCGCGCCAGAGCCTTGCAAACCGTCTCCATGCCAGCTTCGGCCCCCATTCCAGTGCCATGCCGAACGCGCTGCGCTTGCGTGAACTGGCGTCGAACCGATACCACAAGGGCTTGGCGTGGTGGAAGATTTCGCGGGTGATCGCGAGCCTACCTTCCGGCAGCAGCCCGGCCGAAATGGCAAGCTCCGGGCCATCCTTGGGGCGATGGAAAATATGGCTCCCACAGCGCGAGCAGAACCCGCGCTCGGCAAATTGCGAGGAGCTGTAGATAACGAGCGTATCGCCCGTGATCACGCTGCCCGGAGCCTGAACCGCCATCCACGGCCCGGAGGTCCAGCGGCGACACATCGCGCAATGGCACACGCCGACCGTTTCGGGCAAACTGGACAAACGAACCTCAACCCCGCCGCACAGGCAATGGAGGATCGGGCCGCCGGCCTCGCTCACGGCACCAGCACCGTGTCCTTCGGCTCATTCGCCATCTCGGGATAATCCAGCGTGTAATGCAGCCCGCGGCTTTCCTTTCGGGCGAGCGCGGATTTCACGATCAGTTCCGCCGATTGCAGCAAGTTGCGCAGTTCGATCAGGTCGGTCGTGACGCGGAAGCTGCCGTAATATTCGTCCACCTCGCGCCGCAGCAGGGCGATGCGGTGGGCGGCGCGTTCCAGCCGCTTGGTGGTGCGCACGATGCCGACATAGTTCCACATGAAACGGCGGATTTCGGTCCAGTTCTGCTTGATGACCACCTCTTCATCAGAGTCGGTGACGCGGCTTTCATCCCACGGCAGGATCGCAGGGGGCGCTTCCAGCGTGTCCCAGCGCGCGCGGATGTCGCTCGCCGCAGCCTCACCGAACACGAAGCATTCGAGCAAGCTGTTCGATGCCAGCCGGTTTGCGCCGTGCAGTCCGCTTTCGGTGCATTCGCCCGCTGCCCACAGGCCCGGCAAATCGGTGCGAGCAGCCAGGTCCACCACTACCCCGCCGCAGGTGTAATGCTGCGCGGGCACCACCGGGATTGGGCCTGCGGTCATGTCGATGCCGATAGTCAGCAGCTTGTCGTAGATGGTCGGGAAATGGCTGCGCACGAAATCGGCGGGCTGATGGCTGATGTCGAGATGCACATAATCGAGCCCGTGGCGTTTGATCTCAGCATCGATCGCGCGGGCGACCACATCGCGCGGGGCAAGCTCCATACGATCCTTGTCGTAGAACTCCATGAACCGCTGCCCGGTGCGCGGGTTGATCAGGCGCCCGCCTTCACCGCGCACCGCCTCTGTGATGAGGAAGTTCTTGATTTCAAGGCTATAAAGGCAGGTCGGGTGGAACTGCATCATCTCCATGTTGGACACCCGCGCGCCCGCGCGCCATGCCATCGCAATCCCGTCCCCGGTCGCGCCGCGCGGCGCGGTGGAGAATTGATAGACGCGGCCTGCTCCGCCACTCGCCAGCACCGTGGCGCGCGCGACATGGCGTTCGACCCGTCCGGTTTCCTCGTTCAGCGCATAGACCCCCCACACGCGCCCGGCGGCCGAAAACTGTTCGCGGTGGCGATCGGTAATCAGGTCGATACAGGTGCGGCCCGGCAGCAGGGTGATGCTGGGATTGGCGTTTGCCGCTGCCAGCAGGGCGGATTGCACCGCCCAGCCGGTGGCATCATCGACATGCACGATCCGGCGGTGCGAATGGCCGCCTTCGCGCGTCAGGTGGAGCGAATCAGCATCGCGGTTGAACGGCACGCCCAATTCGCACAAGCGGTCGATCGAACGCGGAGCGCGCTCGATCACGAATTCGACCGTCTCGCGGTCATTAAGCCCCGCGCCCGCCACCATCGTATCGCGCACATGGTTTTCAAACGTGTCACCGGTGTCGAGCACAGCGGCGATCCCGCCCTGCGCCCATGCAGTTGATCCGCCGGTAAGCGTGCCCTTGGCCAGCACCAGCACGCGGCAGGTCTGCGCCAGCGCCAGCGCCGCCGTCAGCCCCGCCGCGCCCGAACCGATAACCACCACGTCATGCGCGTGGCCGCTTGTATCCTGCATTGTCATGTCCGTGCCATGACGCGCAACGCTGCGTGGGGCAAGTGCGATGCTTTGTAACACAGGCTTAAGTAACCACAGGTAGTGTTCAAGCGAAAGCGGCAGTGCAGCCCGCTGTTTTGTCCTGATGTTCCCCGCGAATCAGCAGTGTCTGACGCTGATGATCATCGGCAAACACGTTTGTTGGCTGTTGCGATTTTATCATTCGGAGCATGGCCATCGTGTCCGTATTTTCATTTTTCGGATGCCGTATCGGCCGCCACCAGCCCTTGCGCCGCGAGGTAACCTGGGATGGGCGCCACTATATCGGCACCTGCCGTCATTGCGGAGAGCCGGTTCAGCGGCACGGACACCGCGACTGGCGCAAACGCGAAGATTAATGCCGCCGTGCAACTGCCGCGCGCGTCAGCCAGCGGTGCCGGTCAACTGCACAAACACATCTTCCAGATCGGCCTCACGGGTGGTGACATCTTCGATGGTAAGCCCCTGTTCCTGCAGGATCGCGAGCACCTGTCCGGCGCTGAGGCGGTCCTTGTCATAGGTCACTTCAACCGCGCGCGCGCCGTCCCAGGTGGCCTTTACAAACGCCTCATGCGCGGGCGCGGCGGCAAGATCATCGGCGACAGTCACCGCGACGATCTTTTCGCGCGCCATGCCGATCAGTTCCTGCGTCGGCTTGTTCGCGATCAACTGACCGTGGTTGATGATGGCGATACGGTCGCACAATTCCTCGGCCTCTTCGAGGTAGTGCGTGGTCAGCACCACGGTCACCCCTTCGCGGTTCAGCTCGCTGACCAGCTCCCACAATTGGCGGCGCAGTTCGACATCGACTCCGGCGGTGGGTTCATCCAGCACCAGAATCGGCGGGGAATGCACCATCGCCTTGGCCACCAGCAGCCGCCGTTTCATCCCGCCTGACAGTGTGCGGGCATAGGCGTTGCGCTTATCCGCCAACCGCACTGCCGCCAGCAGTTCCTCGCTGCGCCGAAGCGCGCCGGGAACGCCGTAATCAATGTCGAAACCCCAGATTTCGCACGCGCCGCTGGTCTTGTTGACCAACCCGGCAAGGATGTTGATCAGCGTCGATTTGCCTGCGCCATTGGGGCCAAGCAGGCCGAAGATCGACCCTTCGGGCACATCGAAACTGACCCCGCCCAACGCCAACTTACCTTCTATCATCGTGCCGTTTGCGCCCTTGGCCGGGGCATAGCGTTTGACGAGGTTTTCGATCCGGATGGCAGGTGCTGCGGTCATGCCACCAGCCCTAGGCAAGCCGCCCTTCAAAGGCAATTGAACTCAGCGCCTTCGCCCTGTATCGGCTGGATCCATGAACATTCCCCCACCTGAAGTCCTGCTGGTCGATACGCAGCGCGTAAGATGCGATGGTTCCAGCGGCATCCGCAGCGGCACCGGCTATCGTGCCGCAGCCCTAGGCCACCCGCGCGTTTTCCTTGAAATTGACGAGCATGGCTATGTCGATTGCGGCTATTGCGACCGCCGGTTCGTGCTGCGCGGTGGCCCGGCCGACGGCGCTGATCAGGCGGCCTTGCCCGATATTTCCGCTAGTGCGAGTCCGGCGCGCGCCTGATTTCGCTCAGCGCCGGTTAAGGCACAGGGCGTTACCAATCGTCTGGTTTTCCCTTCGAGGAGATTGTGCGATGTCACCTTTGCCTGCCCGTTCCCGCGCCATGATCGGCGGTCTCGCCGCCACGCTCGCGCTTGGCCTCGCCTGGCCCGTCGCCGCTCAGACCGAGGGCGCGCCGGAAGTTGAGGCAGAGGCTGACGCAGTGCCGATGACCGACGGCGAAAAGCGGCTCGCCAAGCTTCTCGAAGGCCGGGTCGCGGGAGAGCCGGTCAGCTGTATCCGCACCATGCGCAACATACAGATGCAGGCCATTGATCGCACCGCCTATGTCTATGGCCGGGGCAAAACCATCTATGTTCAACGCACCCGCTCGCCCGAACAGATCGATAATAACGACACGCTGGTGACCAACCGTTTCAATTCGAGCGAACTTTGCCGGGTCGATAATGCCACCACCATCGACCCCTTCACCGGCATTTTCACCGGCGTCGTCTTCTTCGACGATTTCGTGCCTTATACGCGGGTCAAGGCAGATGCGCCCGGCGAAGGTTGAACCGGGGTCAGCCCGGCAACCATGCCGCAGCTCCACGCGCCCTTGTCCATATCGCCTTCCATCATGATCGACGGGTAAACCCCGGCGACTTCGGGCAGGATGTCCTGGATGGTGATGGCATCACCCAGCTCCTTTTCCTTGATGATCAGACGTTCGACAGCGGCGTTGTTGAGCACACGTTCGGTATTCTTCAAGGAGCGCATCACCAGCCGCGTGTCCAGTTCGCTCGCGGCGAGAATCGCCTGCTTCACATTGTCATGCACCGGTGCCTCTTTCGTGGCGATGAAGCGGGTGCCCATGTTCATCCCCTGCGCGCCCATCGCAAGGCTGGCGACCAGGCTGCGGCCATCGGCCATCCCGCCTGACGAGACGAACGGGATTTCCAGTTCATCGGCAGCGCGCGGTAGCAGGATGAAATTGGGCACATCATCCTCACCCGGATGGCCGCCGCATTCGAACCCGTCGACGCTCACCGCATCGCAACCGATATCCTGCGCCTTGAGGCTGTGGCGCACAGAAGTGCATTTGTGGATCACCTTGATCCCGGCATCTTTCAACGGCGGCAGCAATTCGACCGGGTTGCGCCCGGCGGTTTCAACCACCTTCACGCCGCCATTGATCACTGCCTTCACCAGCCCCGGATAATCGGGCGGGGTCAGCGTCGGCAGGATGGTGAGGTTCACGCCGAACGGCTTGTCGGTCATGTCCTTGCAGCGAGCAATTTCGTTTGCGAGCTTTTCTGGCGTGCCCTGCGTCAGCCCGGTGATGATCCCCAGCCCGCCCGCATTGGACACCGCCGCTGCCATTTCGGCAAACCCGACAAAATGCATCCCGCCCTGGATGATCGGGTGCTGGATGCCGAACATTTCGGTGATGGCGGTTTTCATGGCGTGTGCTCTCCCGTGCAAAGCTTCATTCGCGCAGGACACAAGCCTGTTTGCCGGAGCCTTTCAAGCCCGCTTTTGACGAATGCACACCGCAATGCTGCGCGCCGTAACGTCAGGCTCGATAAAATGGTATCTCAGGAACGCGAGAAGGCCAGCACGAAGGTTACCGGCACCGCTGGCGTGATCGACGGCAGCTGCGCCAGCGCGCGCAATTCGCCCAATTCATCGGTCAGTTCGAACATGTCGGTGCTGATGATAACCTGCGCGGTCGGCACCACCGTCACGCGGTCCGCCGACACACGGGTGACAAGCACCTCGGTCTCGATCTCCTGCTCGACACCTTTGAGCGCTACACTCGCTGTCAGCGAGCGGGTAATCGATTGGCCCACCGCCAGCCCGGCAAAGGCTGCCGGGTCAAGCCTGGCCGTCACCACCGCCTTGGGATTGCCCGCGACGTCAAAGAAGATGTCGCGCATCCGTTCATTGCGAATATCTACCCCGGTGTTAACCGAGGCGAGATCGATATCAATTGTCGCAGTGCCATCGGCTGCCACCGTGCCCGACAGCGTGTCGAACCGGTTGGCTTCGGCCACTTCGCCCGCCTTGATGCTGACATAGGAAAGACGCGAACCCGCGGCGTCGAGCGTCCACACGCCTTCTGTAAGCGGGGTGGCCTGTTCGGCATCGGGCGCACTGGCCTGCTGGGCACAAGCGGACAGACCGAGCGCGAGCGCGGCAACAAGAGCAACGGAACGAAAAGTCTGCATCACAGGCAAAAACCTCTCAAACAGGGTATTGGAGCAAGCGATATGCGATTATGCGCTTTGCCGAAAGGGGGGAACGCTATGCGGACCGCCTCATTCCCACTCAATCGTTCCTGGCGGCTTGGACGTATAATCATACACCACCCGGTTGATGCCCTTCACTTCGTTGACGATGCGGGTCGCCACGCGGGTCAGGAATCCGGCGTCGTAGGGGAACACGTCTGCTGTCATTCCGTCGGTCGAGGTGACAGCGCGCAGCGCGCAGACGTTGTCATAGGTGCGGCTATCGCCCATCACGCCGACGGTCTTGACCGGCAGCAGCACCGCAAACGCCTGCCAGATCGCGTCATACAGTCCGGCATTGCGGATTTCTTCGAGGTAGATCGCATCGGCCTTGCGCAGGATATCGCAACGTTCCTTGGTCACTTCGCCGGGGATACGGATCGCGAGGCCGGGGCCGGGGAAGGGGTGGCGACCAACGAAAGCGTTCGGAAGGCCCAGTTCGCGCCCCAGATCGCGCACTTCGTCCTTGAACAGTTCGCGCAAGGGTTCGACCAGCTGCATGTTCATGCGTTCGGGGAGGCCGCCGACATTGTGGTGGCTTTTGATGGTGACGCTCGGTCCGCCGGTGAAGCTGACGCTTTCGATCACATCGGGATAAAGCGTGCCCTGCGCGAGAAAATCGGCCCCACCGACCTTGATCGCTTCGGCTTCGAACACGTCGATGAAGGTCTTGCCGATGAACTTGCGCTTGGCCTCGGGGTCGGTGAGACCGGCCAGCCCGCCAAGGAACAGTTCTTCTGCTTGCACATGCACCAGCGGGATGTTGTAATGATCGCGGAACAGAGTGACGACCTGATCGGCCTCGTTCATTCGCATCAGCCCGTGATCGACAAACACGCAGATCAGCTGGTCGGCGCCCGAATCCTTTAGCGCTTCGTGGATCAGCACCGCCGCCACCGCCGAATCGACCCCGCCTGACAACCCGCAGATAACCTTTTTGTCGCCCACCTGCGCGCGGATCTCTGCGATCTTGGTCTTGCGGAATTCGGCCATTGTCCAGTCGCCGGCCAGCCCGCAGACATGGCGCACGAAATTGGCGATCAGCTTGCCGCCATCAGGCGTGTGGACGACTTCCGGGTGGAACTGGGTGCCGTAGAACCGCCGCGCTTCGTCAGCGATCACGGCGAATGGTGCGCCGTCGGAAGTGGCGACAATCTCGAAACCGGGGGCGAACTGCGTTACCTTGTCGCCGTGGCTCATCCACACCTGATGGCGTGTTCCCACACCCCACAGCCCGTCAAACAGCGCGCATTCGGCGGTTACGGTGAGGAAGGCGCGGCCAAATTCGCCGCCCTCTCCCGTCTCATGTCCGGGTCGTACTTCGCCGCCAAGCTGATGGCTCATCACTTGCTGGCCATAACAGATGCCGAGGATCGGCACGCCCGCATCGAACAGCAACTGCGGCGCGCGGGGGCTGCCATCATCGGGCACGCTGGCGGGGGAGCCCGACAGGATGATCCCCTTTGGCTTCAGCCGGTGGAACGCCGCTTCGGCCTGGGTAAAGGGGGCAATTTCCGAATAGACCCCGGCCTCGCGCACGCGGCGAGCGATCAACTGGGTCACCTGGCTGCCGAAATCGACAATCAGGATGCAGTCGGAAACAGCGGAGGGGCCTGCCTGCGGATGGGTTGGTTGCGCGCTCATGGGCGCGAATTACGGCAGGGCAGCCCACGCTGTCCAGCGCTGCTGCGCTCCTGAAGGAATATTTTGCACCGGCTGTTGAAGCGCATCAATGCGCACGCTGCGCAAAGGCCGCGCCGCAACAGGCATTGCCACGCCGCTGTTGTGTTTTACGCAACTGAGCTTGGCGATTTCGCATTTGAATTCGATGCAATCGAACACCAATTGCATTTCCAAGCGATCGGGTGCCGGGTCCCTCTTTCCAAACCGGCTTTCTCCTTGCGAGATGATCGCTCGGCAGTGCTGGCCGGACACGGCCCGTCTGCCCGCCTGCCTGACCGGCAGGATTGGCCAGCACCCCCCTCGCTCGGCCATCCCGTCCAGTCGATTGCTCGCCACCCCAGGGTTCGGGCACGCAGCGAAAGAGACGCGGCCACCGCCCCTCCCCCTAGAATGGTGGCCGCGTCTCAATCGGCTTTGCCCAAGCCAGACAATCGCACCCTATTTCGACAGCTTGATGGACCAGCGGCCATAGCCGCCCACTGTGACATTGCCGTCGGACGTGAGATTGAAGTTCGTGTCTTCAGAGACATACCAAGGCACGGCCTCGTGTTGCGCGCGGGACAGGAAAGTTACTGTCGCAAGACTACCATCATCATTGACCGTATAAGTCACGTCACTTCGTGCCGCGACCGATGGTTTATTGAAGTCATAAACCAAACCAGTTCCCTTGCCAAATCCATCAGTGTTGGGGCCTAGGTTAAAACTGATCCCGACCTGCACGCCATTGCTGGAATAAACCGATCCGTATGACATTAACGGCTGGCTGGCCTTCCAGTTACCGACAAAAGCTTTTTGGGCGGCGGAGACCTTAGCCTTCTCTTCGCGCTCTTCTTCAGCGGCTTGTTTCTTGGCTGCTTCAATTGCGGTTTTTTCTTCAGCTGATCCTTTGATGATAGGATTTTCAAATGTGCTTACTGGATTTCCCTCAAAAGATTTGAACTGCAATTTCTCTGTCTCAACCTTCCAGTCATTGCTGCCGAGTGGTTCGCTTCGTGTGAATATTATTGCAGGAATTTCAGTGCCCTTTTTCTTTGTTATCTTGATAACCGGGCGTTCCCCGACATAATCGTCCACTGTCGCAAAGTCTTCTTCCAGCACGAGATTCACCTTCACACGCGAACGATAGATTGGCTCTATTTCATCACCGACATTTTGCACTGCTTGAATTTCCAAGTCCTGTGCATCGATGCCTTCGGGCAGTTCCATTTCCAGAAACTGATCGATGTCTTTAGGTTGCGGCCCATCAAACGATGGCCCGCACGAACTTAGTGCAAGTGCCGCGCAGGAAGCGGCCAGGATTGAATATGCCCTCATTTACAATTCCTATCTGTGGAAAGCTTTATCCCCTTCGATAACCCCACCGACAGTCTGCAAATTATTGGCTCTCCGTCAACCCGCGTGCATTTTATGGTTGACGTCTAATCGAGCGACATATGCTGCACTTGCGGGCGCTCAAAACGCATCTCCAACCAGCCGCTCGGCTTCTTCGCGCAGGTCGCTTTTGAGCAGTTTGCCGATATGGCTGCGCGGCATTTCGGCGATGGCGTAGAGCGCGGCGAGCCGCTGGGTTTTGCCCAGCCGCGCGTTCACCGCCGCCATTATCGCAGCGCAGTCACCCGCGCCATTGTTCAGCACCACGAAGCCAACCGGGCTTTCCCCCCAGTTGCGTGACGGCACGCCCACCACCGCAGCCTCGATCACGCCCGCCTCCTTCAGCAATTCCGCCTCCAGATCGCTGGGGTAGATATTGAACCCGCCCGAGATGATCATGTCCTTGGCGCGGCCCACCAGTTCGACGAACCCGTCGGCATCCACCCGCCCGATATCCCCCATCCGCATCCACGCCTCGCCCGTGGCAGGGTCGATCCACTGCGCTTCCTTGGTCTTGTCGGGGCGGTTCTTGTAGCCGCTCATCATGGTCAGACTACGGCCGATCAGGTTGCCCGGCGTGCCCGGCGGCACTTCGCGATCCTCGTCATCGAGCACCTTCAACTCGCTCCCCGGCGCAGGGCGGCCAACGGTGTGGAGCCTGTCGGGGAATTCGTGGCACGGCAGCAGGCAGACGACACCGCCTTCGGTCATCGAATAAATCTCGATCAGCGCGCCCGGCATCCGCCGCAGCACCTCGCGCTTCAATGCCGCCGGAAAGGGGGCGGAGGTGCAATATTTGAGCTGCAACGCCGACAGGTCGAAATCATCGAACCCGGCAAAATCCATCAGCCGTTGATACTGCACCGGCACCAGCATGGTGATGGTTGCGCGGTCGGCTGCCGCATGGGCGAGCCATTTCGCGCAATCGAACTTGCCCATCACCCGCACGCAGCCGCCCGCCAGCAGCACCGGCAGAAATGCGACCATCGTAGTGTTGGAATAGAGCGGGGTCGAAGCGAGCGACCGCACCTCCAGCCCCGAAGCGAGGTAACTCAGCGCGGTCGTCGCAAATTGCCGCCAGCGCATCTGGTGCGAATGGACGATCCCCTTGGGAATGCCGGTGGTGCCGCTGGAATAGATGATGTTGAATGCGTCTTTGGGGTCGGGCGCGAAGGCGGGAGCGCGAGTTCCCGCTGGCGCCATCCACTGATCGATCGCTTCCAAAGGCACGCGGATCAGATCGGCCATGAAATCGGTGCCGAGTTCCGCCGCCTTGGTCGCATCGATGAACAGGTGGGCCGCGCCAGAATCCCGCGCCATGCCTGAAAGCTGTTCGGGCGAGGCACTTGTGGTCAGCGGTGCGGCCACCCCGCCCGCGCGCACTGCCGCCAGAAACACCAGCGCATATTCGGCGCTGGATGTGCCGAGGATCGCCACCGATTGCCCGCGCTGGAGGCCTGTTTCCACGAGCCGCGCGGCCAACCGTTCAACCAGTCCGGCCAGCTCGGCCCATGAAATCTTGCGCCGTTCATCAACGATCGCGAGGTCATCGCCCTTGATCCGCGACCATTCCATCAGGATATCAGGGAATGATCCAAAAGGTTCGGCAAGGCAGGCGGTCATCATTGCTGTGTTCATGCGCTCCTGCATAACCGGGCCAGCTCGGCACGCAAAGTATTTGCATGTGTCGTTTCAGGTGGCAGGGTAGCAGGTGAGGAGACGGCAATGATCAGCAGAACAGGCATAACCGCGCTGACCGCACTCGCGCTGGTTCCGGCGAGCGCGCAAGGCGAGGCTGGGCCGCAAAAGGTGCTGGTGGTGGTGGCTCACCCGGATGACGAGCTGTTCATGGCCCCGGCGATTGCCGCACTGGCGCGGCAAGGGGCGGACGTAGCCATCCACTATGCCACCCCAGGCGATGCAGGGCCGGGCGTTTCCGGCCTCGTGCCCGGTGCCGAACTGGCCGAACGGCGCATTGCAGAGGCGTGGTGCGCGGTTGAGGCGCTGGGCATCTCGACCCTGCTCGGCGCTGAGCATGGTGATGGCTCGTTGGGCATCGGCGCGCATCACGAAGGCAGCGCAGCGCGGGCGCTGGCGGAGTCTTATCAGGAACAATTTGCGCTGTCCGACCTGATCCTCACGTGGGGGCCGGATGGCGGTTATGGCCACGCCGATCACCGCATGGTGAGCGCGCTTGCCACGCAGGTCGTGCAGGCCATGCCCGCCGCGACCCGCCCCAAACTGCTCTATGTCGGCATCCCCGCCGGACGCCTGCCGCCGGTGCCCGAAATGGCGCGATGGGCCACCACCGACCCCGCACTGCTGACCGAAAGCATCGCCTACAATCCCGCCGATCTCACCGCCGCGAGCGCCGCTGCGCAGTGCCACGAAACCCAGTTTGATGCCGCCGCCCGCGCCGGGATGATGCCGCTGTTCGACGCGACAATCTGGCAGGGAAAGGTGCATTTTCGCGAAGCATTTGGGCGACCGTTCAACTGGCCGCCCGCCAAGCTGGCGGAGTGAACCGCCCGTTTATTTCGGATTCGCCAACGCCTTGACCAAGTCGAACAGGTAATCGCGTCCGGTATAGACCGCCTTGACCTCTAGCCGTTCGTTGAGGCCATGAGCGCCATTGCCGTCAGGATCGCCCCATGCGCCGGGAACGCCGTAGGTGGGGATCCCGGCGCCGCCGATGTAAACTGCATCGGTCGCTCCGGTCGACATGGCCGGGATCACCGGCACGCCGGGAAAATACTTCGCCGCCAGCGCGTCCATCGGACCGATGATTGCGGGATCGAGCGGCGGGGACGTGGCGATCGGCTTGTCAGCCCGCGCGAACGAAATCGCGACCGCACTGTCATCGATCACAGCGGCCAGCTGATCCTTGATTTCGGCGGGGCTATGGCCGGGGAAAATACGGCAGTTGACGTTAGCTTCGACCCGCTGCGGCAGCGCATTGACCGCATGTCCGCCTTCGATCATCGTCGCTACGCAGGTCGTGCGCAGCATCGAATGCATCGCTTTGTCCTGGTTGACCAGCGCCATCGCCTCAGGGTTGTCGAGGTTCTCGGTCAGCGCGACCATCGCCTTGCCCAGTGCATCGGGCCGCAAAGCGCCTGCCTTGGCGAAGAAGGCGCGGGTGGTGTCGTTGAGCGCTGCCGGAAATTCGTGCGCGCCGATCTTTTCGAGCGCCGCCGCCAGTCGGTAGATCGCGTTGTCGGGCACCGGTTGTGAGCTGTGCCCGCCCGGATTGGTCACCACCAGCTTGTAGTCCTGATAGACCTTTTCGCCAACCTGCACTGTCTGGACCAGCAGATGACCCTTGCCATCGGTGCGCCCGCCGCCGCCTTCATTGAGTGCGAACGCGGCGTCGATCAGGTCGCGCTTTTTGGTGGACAGGTACTGCGCCCCGTTGAATGCGGTGTCGGTCTCCTCGCCGCAGGTCAGCGCCAATTTGATCGTGCGCTTGGGCTTGGCGTTGGTCTCCCTCAGCCGGATCATCGTGTCGGCCCAGGTTGCGGCCATGAACTTGTCGTCGGCGATCCCGCGCGCGTAATAATAGCCACCTTCCTCGATCAGCTTGAACGGTTCGCGCACCCAATCCTCGCGCTTGGCTTCAACCACGTCGATGTGGGCAAGCAGCAGCATCGGCTTGAGCGACTTTGACGAACCCGGCAGCACCGCTACCAGCCCACCATCCTTAGGGTGCTCGGGAACCGAGAACTGGGTGATCTGGTCATCAGAAAAGCCGGCTGCCTTGAGCCGGGTGGCGATCTGCGCCGAAG
The DNA here is from genome assembly GCA_002842925.1 of Alphaproteobacteria bacterium HGW-Alphaproteobacteria-14. Taxonomy (GTDB): domain Bacteria; phylum Pseudomonadota; class Alphaproteobacteria; order Sphingomonadales; family Sphingomonadaceae; genus Erythrobacter. The sequence goes on along the minus strand of PHEL01000018.1, from coordinate 15,052 downwards.
CCTGGGTGCAACTGCCGCTGGACACCGTGGTGTCGGTTTCGACCAGCTCCTTGTAGAGAGCAAAAAACTGCTGCTGGTCGGGGCGCAACTCGCCCATGGTGCCGGTTGGCGTCTGTGCTGCCAGCGGCGCAGCGACCAGAGCGGCAGTCGCAAGGGCGGTAATCGGCTTCTTCATGTCAGCACTCCCTGATGACTTCGAAGCTGTCATAACGAATTCGCCTGTGGATGAAAGCGACCACTGCGGCTTCCGGAACGGCCCCCTCGTGCCTATATGATCAGTATGAGTGAAACCCCTCCCGACAGTCCCGCCAGCACACCCATGAACCAGAAGCAAATGGGTGACTATGGCGCGGATTCGATCAAGGTCCTTAAGGGCCTCGACGCGGTGCGCAAGCGCCCCGGCATGTATATCGGCGATACTGACGATGGCAGCGGCCTGCACCACATGGTGTTCGAAGTCAGCGACAACGCGATTGACGAGGCGCTGGCAGGCCATTGCGACCTCGTGCTGATCGAATTGAACCCCGATGGCAGCGTTTCTGTCGAGGATAACGGGCGCGGCATCCCCACCGGGATGCACACGGAAGAAGGCGTGTCCGCCGCAGAAGTGATCATGACCCAGTTGCACGCGGGCGGGAAGTTTGAAAACACCAGCGACGACAACGCCTACAAGGTGTCCGGCGGCCTGCACGGTGTCGGCGTGTCGGTGGTCAACGCCCTGTCAGAATGGCTCGAACTGGTGATCTGGCGCGAGGGCAAGTCGCATTGGATGCGGTTTGAACACGGCGATGCGGTGGGGCCGCTGGTGGTCACCGGCGATGCGCCTGCGGTCGCCAGCAACAGTGATGATGACGGCCTGAAAAAGGGCACCCGCGTCACCTTCAAGGCCAGCCACGATACTTTCAAGAACGTCACCGAATATGATTTCGAAAAGCTCGAGCACCGTTACCGCGAACTGGCGTTCCTCAATTCGGGCGTGCGGATCAAACTGCGCGATCTGCGGCACGAGGAAGTGCTTGAACACGATCTCTATTACGAAGGCGGGATTGCCGCTTTCGTCAAATATCTCGATCGCAACAAGCAGGCACTGATCCCCGAACCGATTTCGGTCTCGGCGGAAAAAGACGGTATCGGGATCGATGTCGCATTGGAATGGAACGATTCCTATTACGAAAACGTGCTCGCCTTCACCAACAACATCCCGCAGCGCGACGGCGGCACGCATCTGGCCGCATTCCGCGCCGCACTGACCCGCACGCTCAATAATTATGCCGAGCGGTCCGGGATGTTGAAAAAGGAAAAGGTCAGCCTGTCGGGTGAGGATATGCGCGAAGGGCTGACCGCGATTGTCAGCGTGAAACTGCCCGACCCCAAGTTTGGCAGCCAGACCAAGGACAAGCTCGTCTCCTCCGAAGTGCGCCAGCCATTGGAGGCGCTGATGGGCGAGAAGATGAGCGAATGGCTGGAGGAAAATCCCGCCGATGCGCGCGCGATCATCCAGAAGGTGATCGACGCCGCCGCCGCGCGCGAAGCCGCTCGGCGCGCCCGCGAAATGAGCCGCAAGGGCGCAATGAGCATCGCCAGCCTGCCCGGCAAGCTGGCCGATTGTCAGGAACGCGATCCGGCCAAGTCCGAACTGTTCCTGGTCGAAGGCGATTCTGCCGGCGGCAGCGCCAAACAGGGCCGTGACCGCAAGACCCAGGCGATCCTGCCGCTGAAGGGCAAGATCCTCAATGTCGAACGCGCGCGGTTTGACCGGATCATTTCATCCAAGGAAGTCGGCACGCTGATCCAGGCGATGGGCACCGGCATCCGCGATGAGTTCAACCTTGAAAAGCTGCGCTATCACAAGATCGTGATCATGACCGACGCCGATGTCGACGGTGCGCATATCCGCACGCTGCTGCTGACTTTCTTCCACCGCCAGATGCCCGATATCATCCGCGCCGGGCACCTGTTTATCGCCCAGCCGCCGCTGTTCAAGGTCGCCAAGGGGCGCAGCGAGGTTTACCTGAAAGATCAGCCTGCGCTTGATCGCTATCTGGTCGATGCCGGGCTTCAGGGCCGGGTGCTGGAAACCGCAGATGGTGCACGCGGCGGGGCGGATTTGCGCACGCTGGTGGATCAGGCGCTGCGATTGAAGAACCTGCTGACCTTCGTGCCGCGCCGTTATAACAGCGGAATTGTCGAACAGATGGCGCTGGTCGGCGCGCTCGAACCCGGATTGGCGGAAGAAGCGCTGACTGCGGCGCTGGCCCGCGCCGCCGGACGACTGGGTGCGGGCGACCGCGAAGCCCGGTGGAGCGCATCGCTGCGCGATGATGGCTCGGTGATTTTCGAACGCCTGTGGCGCGGGGTCACCGATGTGCACGAAATCGACGCGCGCTTCCTGTCCAGCACCGAAGCCCACAAGCTCCACGGGCTCGCCGCGGCGCAGGCCGATGCCTACGCCTCGCCCGTCCAGCTGGTGCGCGCAGGCGATGCTGCCGTTGAAGAGCCCGAAGCCGAACCGGTCGCAGGCGATCCTCTCGCCGGCGAGGCAGAGGAAGCCGCCCCCGCGCCTGCCGCCACGTTTGACGGATCGATCAGCCGCCCAACGCAGCTGCTTGATGCGATCTTCGCCGCAGGGCGCAAGGGCCTTTCGATCAGCCGGTATAAGGGGCTGGGCGAGATGAATGCGGAACAATTGTGGGAAACCACGCTCGATCCCGACAACCGCGCACTGTTGCAGGTCAAGGTCGAGGATGCCGACGTCACGGACGAAATCTTCACCCGGTTGATGGGTGACATCGTCGAGCCGCGCCGCGAATTCATTCAGGACAATGCGCTCAACGTGGCGAACCTCGATGTTTAGGCACTTGCAGGGAACGAACCGAAGGCCATGAATCAACAGCCGCACCGCACCGAGGAATTGCAGCACGCAAGTTTCCTGATAATCCTTGCGGTGGTCAGCCTGTTGATGGCGGTCATCATCTTGCCGTTTGCCCAGCCGCTATTGTGGGCGGGCCTGGCAGCGATCATGTTCCAGCCGCTGTATCGCAATATCCTGCGGCGAATGGGAGGGCGGCGCAATCCGGCGGCGGGGGTATCGCTGCTGGTGATCTTCTTCGTCGTGATGGTTCCCGCACTGTGGATCGCCGCGCTGGTGGCGCAGCAAGCAATCAGGCTGGTCGCTGCCTTGCAGCAACAGCCGGTAGATCTGGCTGCGCTATTCAATTCTGTATACGGTGTGCTGCCGTCAACCGCGCAAGAAGCAATTGACCGCAGCGGCTGGGCCGACATGGCGAATGTCCAGACGCGGATACAGGAATTGCTCAGCGAAAGCGCCGGGATGATTGCCAGTCAGGCGGTTTCAATCGGCAGTGGCGCGCTCGGATTCCTGCTGTCGTTCGGCGTTGCGCTTTATGTAATGTATTTCCTGTTGCGCGATGGCGAACGGATCGGACGCACGGTGCTGCGGGCGATCCCGGTTGAGCGCAGCATTGCCGAACGTCTGGCTGAACGATTCCTCGGGATCGTGCGTGCGACGATCAAGGGCACCGGCGTGGTGGCGCTGGTTCAGGGCGCGCTGGGCACGATCACGCTGATGATTGCGGGTGTGCCATCGGCGCTGTTGTTCGGGGTGATCATGGCGATTTTCGCGCTGGTTCCGGTGATCGGATCGGGCGCGGTATGGTTGCCGGCAGGACTGTATCTGCTGTTGATCGGTGATTACTGGCAGGGCCTGTTCGTGCTGCTGACCGGGTTCTTCATCATCTCCTCGGCCGATAATGTGCTGCGTCCGATACTGGTCGGGCGCGATACCGGCATTCCTGACTGGATCATCCTCATCACCACATTGGGCGGGATCAGCATGGCCGGGTTTTCAGGAATTGTCCTCGGCCCGCTGGTGGCCGGGCTGTTTCTGGCCAGTTGGTCGATCCTGCGCGAACAGCGTGACGAGGACGAGGAGGCGCTGCGGATCGCGGTCGATGCGACCGGTCGGGTCCCGGCTACCGAGGACAGGGACGCAGGAGACAGGGGCGCAGGGCCCGCCCCCACCGAGGCTGGCTGAGGCGAATGCGATCGCTTGTTACCCCCGGCAGTCAGGGCGAAGCGGTCGGTCGGCTGGTGCTGGCCGGGCTGGTCGTGGTGATGCTGCCTGCGCTGCCATTTGGCACCTATCTGATTTATCCCTTCGCCATCCTGACCACCTGGTTTCACGAAATGGGTCACGGGCTGACCGCGCTGGCACTGGGGCAGCAATTTCAGCAATTGATGATCTTTGCCAGTGGTTCGGGCGTCGCGCAGAGCCAGGTCGCGGCTGATGCCTCGCGCTTCACGCTCGCCGCGATTGCGGCAGGCGGGCCATTGGCACCGAGCGCGGTCGGTGCCCTGCTGATAATCGCCAGCGCGCATCCACGGCTGTGGCGACCCGTGCTGTGGCTATCGGCGACGGCGATTGTGACGAGCGTAGCGATCTGGGTGCGGTCGCCAGTCGGCTATACGATGCTGCCGCTGGTGGCGGGGGTGTTGGTGCTGGTTGCATGGCGCGCATCGTCCGGGTTCGTGCGCTTTACCTTGCAATTCCTCGGTGTGCTGGGCGCGATGAGCATGCTGCGCGATTTCCATTACCTGTTCACCGAACGGGCAGTGATCGAGGGGCAATCGATACTGTCAGACACCGGGCAAATCGCCGCGGAAATGGGCCTGCCTCACTGGTTCTGGGCGGCGGCGATCCTGCTGATATCGGCGCTGATGGTGGGCGCGGCGCTCAAATATGCGCTCGCCGAACAGCGTCTGCGCCCACCGCCGCGCAAACTGCCCGCCAATGTGCTGCAATTCCGCCGGGATTAGCGCGATACCCGGCGCGTTATGCCAGCGCGCTAAGATGCTGACGCATCACGCGCTGGAATGCGTCTGCGCCGCACGGGCCTGACCAAAGCGCGATGAGGCGGGGCTCATCGAACTTTGGTAATATGCGCAAGCATCTCAGCGCGCTGGCATGAGGCATTTTCAGAACGACGCTACTTTCAGCGTGTTGACCCCCGAAGCATCCGCCCCGGCCTCACCCGATAGACCAATGAACATCGTATCGACGATCCGCGCCAGCTTTTGCTCGGTCAGCTTGTCGCCAAGATAGATCAGCGCATCGGGCAGGGTGTAGTTGGACATCATCTGATTGATCAGCGACAGCGCCTCATCAATCTCCAGCCCCGCAAAGAACCCTTCGGCCTGCGCTTCGGCGATCAACTCGCAGGTATAGTGATCGGCGAGATCAACGTAGGAACGCACCCGCTCGAAATTGGCAGCGCCCATTTCGCACAGAATAGTGAAATGCTCCGGGTCTTCGCGGAACCGGCTTTGCGAGATGATGAAGCGGCTGCGGAAGAATTCGAACATCTTGCGCGGCGGCGGGAGATTGCTTGCCAGCACCTCCTCCATCACCGCCATATGCGGGGCGAGCCAGGTCTGCGCGATCGCATCGAACAGATCGTCATAATCGGCGAACAGGGCTTCGAACCGCGCGCGGGTCAGCCCGCTTTCGGCCATAGCGATGGTCCACGGAATCTCTGATCCGCGCTCTTTCACCAGATCGAGCACATGGCGCGCAATCCGCTCACGCTCTTGGTCGCGTAGGGTGGGGTTGAGAGCCATGGTTCAGCGCGCCTCCTTGCTGGGATGCAACATAGGCCAAGCGGGCGCAGGCTTAAAGGGTGCGACGTGCCATTTGTGCGGCGAAACAGTGCGGTTGGTCGATTTGAGCGGTTTCCGGCAGTTCAGACATCGTTCTTGCCCGCGATAATATCGCGCGCCTGTTGTTCGAGCACTTTGAAGCGCTCGTAATCGGGCAGCTTTGCGCGGAACCATTCGGCGATTTTCAGCAAGTCCTCGCCATAATTGCCGGTCGGCAGCATTGGCGGACCAAAACTCACGATCATGTTGGCATTATCGGCAAAGGCGGGGACGATCGGGACATTGGCCGCGCGGGCAATATGGTAGAAACCGGATTTCCACTTGCCGTCCGATTTGCGGGTGCCTTCGGCCGCGATCACCAGCGCCAGTTCATCGCGCGCGGCGAATTCGGCGGCAACCTGCTGGGTGGCATTGGTGCTTTTGCGGCGATCAATCGGGACGCCGCCCATGTCGAGCATGAAGTTTTTCATGATGCCGGTGAACAACGTATGCTTGCCCATGAAATTGGGCTTGATACCTTCTTCGTGGGTCGCCCCGGTGAAGAACACGAAATCCCAGTTGGAAGTATGCGGCGCGCCCGCGATCACGTATTTTTTCAGGTGTTTGGGCAACGGAGAGTCGATCTTCCAACCCCTAAGTTGCCAGATCGCCAGAATGATCCGGCGCACGATGCGCGACAGCAACGTTGGTCTGCGGGTGTGTCCGTGCGGCAAAGTGTAATCCCTCCCCCAAGCGTATGTGCCCGTAATCGGGGGAGTTACGCAAGGGGGCGCGTGGGGTTAGCTAAGGAATCACGAACCTGAGATCTCATCAGACAACCACCAATCTCGGTGGAACTGATTAGCATCTTCCAATTGCCGCCCCATTACACCAATCCAGCCACCGGTCCACGAGCCATAGGCTGGGCTTCCATCGAGCCTCATGACGTTTTCTGGGAGTGTGCGGATGGTATAGATCGGGTTCTGCCAGGAACGCTCTCTGCCGAGCCTTTGGAAATAATATCCATCTAGGTAGAACTTTTTTTCTCCACGATGAGCGAGGAAGACCCTCTCGAAGTTGTGCTCCTTCAATGCATCCGCAGCTTTCAAGAGTTTCCTTGTCATCCCTAAAGGAGATTCTGCATAATCGACGTCCACGATATCGAAAACAATTTCTGATGTGCTTATGAAATCGTTTCGATAAACTGAAATTTTTGCTCCATTTTCGTCTTCAAGCGCACTAGCGACTGGCCAGCCCACAGACCCACGGAAAAGCCAAATGGCAGTTGCAAGAACCGCCACAAGCAGGAAAAGCAAAAACAGATTTTTCACTTTTGCCAAACCAGCGGCATTGTTGTGCACCGTGCCCCGCTCCTCTTCGATTTGCATCTGTTCTCCCATCACATCCTGAACACCCCAAACGCGGGCCGCTCCGCAATCGGTGCCTCAAGGCACGCCGCCAACGCCAGCCCCAGCACATCCCGCGTCTGCACCGGGTCGACCACGCCGTCGTCCCACAGTCGGGCGGTGGCGTAATAGGGGTTGCCTTCGTCCTCGTATTTCTGGCGGATCGGGGCCTTGAAGGCCTCGGTCGCGGCTTCGTCCCATGTGTCGGCGTCGCGGTGGACGGTGGCGAGCACGGATGCTGCCTGCTCGCCGCCCATCACCGAAATGCGCGCGTTGGGCCAGGTGAACATGAAGCGTGGGCTATAGGCCCGCCCGCACATCCCGTAGTTCCCCGCGCCGAAGCTCCCGCCGATCACCACGGTGAGTTTGGGCACGGTGGCGGTGGCGACGGCGGTGACGAGCTTCGCGCCGTGCTTGGCGATGCCTTCCGCCTCGTATTTGCCGCCCACCATGAAGCCGCTGATATTCTGGAGGAACAGCAGCGGAATGCGGCGCTGGCACGCCAGTTCAATGAAATGCGCGCCCTTCTGTGCGCTTTCGGAAAACAGCACGCCGTTGTTCGCCAGAATCGCAACCGGCATCCCCCAGATATGCGCAAAACCGCACACCAGCGTGGAGCCGTAATGCGCCTTGAACTCGTGAAACTCAGAGCCGTCGACCAGCCGCGCGATCACTTCCTTCACGTCATAGGGCGCGCGCACGTCATCGGGGATGATAGCGTAGAGGTCATCTGCGTCGAACTTGGGCGGGCGCGGGTCTTTGAGCGCCATGTCCTTGGCCGCGCCGGTGTTCGCGCCGAGGTGGCTGACGATATCGCGCACGATGGTGAGCGCGTGTTCGTCATTCTCCGCGAGGTGATCGACCACGCCCGATTTCTTGGCGTGGAGGTCACCGCCGCCCAAGTCTTCGGCGGTGATTTCCTCGCCGGTCGCGGCCTTCACCAGCGGCGGGCCGGCGAGGAAGATCGTGCTCTGGTTGCGCACGATCACGCTCTCGTCGGACATGGCAGGCACGTATGCGCCCCCGGCGGTGCAGCTGCCCATCACGCAGGCGATCTGCGGAATGCCGAGCGCGCTCATATTCGCCTGATTGAAGAAGATCCGCCCGAAATGGTCACGGTCAGGGAAGACCTCGCTCTGATGCGGCAGGTTCGCCCCGCCGCTGTCGACGAGGTAGATGCACGGCAGGCGGTTCTCCTGCGCGATCTCCTGCGCGCGCAGGTGCTTCTTGACCGTCATCGGGTAATAGGTGCCGCCCTTCACGGTCGCGTCATTGCACACGATCATGCACTGCCGCCCCGAAACGCGCCCCACGCCGCAGATGATCGAGGCACCGTTGACGTCACCCTCGTACATGCCGTTCGCCGCCAATTGCCCGATCTCAAGCAAGGGCGAACCCGGATCGAGCAACCGCTCCACCCGCTCGCGCGGCAGCAGCTTCCCGCGCGACACGTGGCGTTCGCGATGCTTCTCCGGCCCGCCGAGCGCGGCTTCGGCCACAGCGGCGCGCAGTTCCTGCGTGAGCGCGTGGTTATACGTAAACCGCGCCTTGGCCTCGGGGCTCTCCCGGTCGAGTTTGGTGGTGAGCGTGGGGGCGGTCATGAAAAGGCTTGTCCTTCACGTAATTCGATAGCGCCGATGAAGTCGATCCGTCCTCCGGCATCGACAAATTCGGCTGGCGTCATCTCCCGCGATACGGCCATCTCCGCCGCATCGCACCAAGGGCAGTGGAATTTCAACTCGGGCGGTCGGTAAAGCTTGCGGAAACTCGCGAAGTCCAGCCCTTTGGCTGAGGGCGCAAGCGGCGTGACGCTTGCCAGACTTGCGGACCGCAATTCCCCGTCAAGCCACGCACCCTCCACATCGCCGCGCAGGGCGCGAAACAGGACAAGCCGCGCCCCCGTGCGATCACCTGCCGAACCAAGTCCATCCATGTCCATGTCGGTATCGCCCGAAAACTGGAAATTGGGGTGCCGTGCGCCGCAAGCGGAGCAAAACAGCAGCAGAACGGTGCCGTCGACGATCACCGTTTCCGCACAAATTCGGCCCGCAGGACGAGGCCCTTGATGCCGGGATATTTGCAGTCGATTTCCTGCGCGTCGCCGGTCAGGCGGATCGACTTGATCAGCGTGCCTTGCTTCAGCGTCTGGCCCGCGCCCTTGACCTCAAGATCCTTGATCAGCGTCACCGCATCGCCATCGGCCAGCAGATTGCCGACCGCATCGCGCACTTCGACAGCATCCTCCGCCGCGCGCTTGGCCGCCAGTTCGGACGCAGGCAGCCACTCGCCGCTGGCTTCATCGTAAACGTAATCGTCGTCGCTCATCCTGCTGCTCCAATCAATTCGCGCCCGATCAGCATCCGGCGGATCTCATTCGTGCCCGCGCCGATGTCGAGCAGCTTGGCGTCGCGCATATAGCGTTCGACCGGCCAGTCGGTGGTATAGCCCGCCCCGCCCAGCGCCTGCACGCTTTCGGCGGCAACCTTGAAGGCGTTTTCGCTCGCCAGCAAAATCACCCCCGCCGCATCGAAGCGCGTCGTCTGCCCGGCGTCACAGGCCTTCGCCACCGCATAGGTGTAGGCGCGGGCCGATTGCAGGGCGACATACATATCGGCGACCTTGGCCTGCATCAGCTGGAACGAGCCGATCGGCTTTCCGAACTGCTTCCTCTCGCGCAGATACGGGATCACCGTGTCGAGGCACGCCTGCATGATGCCCAGCTGCAACCCGGCGAGTACCACGCGTTCATAATCCAGCCCGCTCATCAGCACGCCGACCCCGCCGTTCAATGGCCCCATGATGCGGTCTTCGGGGATGAAGCAGTCCGAAAACACCAGCTCGGCGGTGGGCGAGCCTTTCATCCCGACCTTGCTGATCTTCTGGCCGATGGAAAATCCTTCATCGCCCTTCTCGATCAGGAAGGCGGTGATGCCGCGCGATCCGGCGTGGCCGTCGGTCTTGGCATAGACCACCAGCGTATCGGCTTCCGGCGCGTTGGTGATCCAGAACTTGGTGCCATTAAGGACGTAGCCGCCCTGCACTGCTTCGGCCTTGAGCTTCATCGAGACCACGTCCGACCCCGCGCCCGCTTCCGACATGGCGAGGCTGCCGACGTGTTCGCCCGAAATCAGTTTCGGCAGATACCTGGCCTTCTGCTCGTCATTCCCCCAGCGGCGGATCTGGTTGAGGCAGAGGTTGGAATGTGCGCCATAGGAAAGCCCGACGCTGGCCGACGCGCGGCTGACTTCCTCGACCGCGATCACGTGTTCGAGATAGCCCAGCCCCAGCCCGCCCCATTCTTCCTCGACCGTAATGCCGTGCAGGCCCAGCGCGCCCATCGGCTCCCACAGCTCGCGCGGGAAGCGGTCTTCGCGGTCGGTGCGCTCCGCCAACGGTGCAATCTGTTCGTCAGCAAAGCGCGCGGTGCTGTCGCGGATCATCTCCGCAGCTTCGCCAAGCTGGAAATCGAAATCGGGGGTGGCGCGCATGATTTGTTCCCGGCGGTGAAATGATCGTTCTGACAATGCGCATAGCAAGCGGCGCTGCAAAGGCCAATCGGGCAAAGCTGGCACAATCGCCTGATCATCGCTAACCTCCAGCCGATGACCGCCGCACCCATTCTCCAGTTCGACAGGGTGATCTGCCGCTTTGGGGCAATCACCGCGGTCGGCGGCGTTACCTGCGACATTGCGGCGGGGAGTTTCGTGGCGCTGGTCGGCGCATCGGGATCGGGCAAGTCGACGCTGCTCAAAACGGTCAACACGCTGGTAGCGCCGAGTGAAGGCCGGGTGCTGTTCGGCGGCGAGGATGTAAGCGCGCTCAACCCTGCGCGCCTGCGCCGCCGGGTCGGCTATGTGTTTCAGGGGGTGGGCCTGTTCCCGCATTTCCCGGTTGGCGAAAACATCGCCATCGGGCCAAGGCTGGCTGGCGAAAAGCTGCCGCCCGAGCGAATCGCGCAGCTGCTGGCGCTGGTCGAACTCGAACCGGCGATGGCGAGCCGGATGCCCGATGAACTTTCCGGCGGTCAGCGTCAGCGGGTCGGCGTGGCGCGGGCGCTGGCGGGCGGGCCGGAACTGCTGCTGATGGACGAACCCTTTGGCGCGCTCGATCCGGTCACCCGCGACGCGCTGGGCGCCAAGGTGCGCGAGTTGCATGAACGGCTCGACCTCACCACGGTGATGGTGACGCACGACATGGCCGAAGCGCTGCTGCTGGCTGACCGGGTGCTGGTGATGGACGGCGGACGGCTGGTGGCGGATGAAACCCCGCGCGCGCTGCTGGCAGGGGCTGGCGGTGCAATCGCCCAGGGCCTTGTCGCGGTGCCGCGTGAACAGGCTGAACGGCTCGCCGCGTTAGAGGGCCTTGGGGGAAGCCGCACCTGATGGGCGATATCTGGGACATCCTCCCCGGCCTGGGTGACAAGCTGGCGGCGCACGTGGTGCTGTCGGCCAGCGCGATCGGCCTCGCCATGCTGATTGCGCTGCCGATGGCGGTGTGGGCCAGCCGTTCGCCGGTGGTGGCGCGGATCACCTTGGGGCTGGCGAGCCTTGTCCAGACCATCCCCGCGCTGGCGCTGCTGGCGCTGTTCTTCCCGCTGCTGCTGTCCTTGCGCGCGGTGTTCGGTGAAGGCCTGCCGACGCTCGGGTTTCTGCCCGCGCTGATGGCGCTGACGCTCTATGCGCTGCTTCCGATCCTGCGCAACGCGGTGACCGCGCAGGCCAATCTCGACCCCGGCGTGCTCGAAGCGGCGGACGGCGTCGGCATGACCAAGTGGCAGAAACTGACACTGGTCGAGGCACCGCTGTCCGCGCCCTTCATCATGGCCGGGATCCGCACCGCAAGCGTGTGGACCATCGGCGCGGCAACGCTCGCCACCACCATCGGCCAGCCGAGCCTTGGCGATCCGATCTTTGCCGGTTTGCAGACGCAGAACTGGGCGCTGGTGCTGGCGGGGTGCCTTGCCAGCGCGGGGCTGGCGCTGGCGGCGGATAATCTGCTGTGGGTGATCGAGGTGGGGCTGGCGAAACGGTCGCGCTGGATGACCTTTGGCGGGGCTGCGGTGGTGGTGATGGGCATCCTCGCTGCACTATGGGCGCAAGGAGCCGGCAACGATGAACGCCGCATCGTCATCGCCTCCAAGCAGTTTTCCGAACAATATATCCTCGCCCAATTGATCGGTGCGCGCTTGGAGGCAGCGGGTTACGCAGTCGAATATCGCGACGGGCTGGGCAGCGCGGTGGTGCATTCGGCGGTCGCGTCCTCCGCCATTGATATCTCGGTCGATTACACCGGCACGATCTGGACGAATTACCTCAAACGCGCGGACAATCCGGGGCGTGAGGCGATGTATGAAACCATCCGCGAATGGGAATGGCAAACAAACGGGGTGAAGGTGCTGGGCCGTCTGGGGTTCGAAAACGCCTATGCCTTCGCCATGCGCAGCGACCGGGCGGCGGAATTGGGGGTGGCCTCGCTCTCCGACCTGGTCGCCGTCGCGCCGCGCCTGACGGTGGGCGGCGACCCGGAGTTTTTCGAGCGGCCCGAATGGATCGCGGTGCGCGATGCCTATGGCTTGCGCTTCGCCGGGACGCGCAATTTCGCGCCGACGTTTATGTATAATGCACTGAAATCGGGCGAGGCTGACGTTATCAGCGCTTATACGTCCGACGGACGGATTGCGGCGGACAAGCTGGTGGTGCTGGCCGATCCCAAGGGCGCACTGCCGAGCTATGACGCGATGCTGATGCTGTCGCCCCGGATCGCCGGGGACGAAGGCGTGATCGCCGCGCTGGAACCGCTGGTCGGCGCAATCAGCGTTGAGGCAATGCGCGAGGCCAATCTTGCGGTTGATCGCGAAGACACTGCCAAAATGACACCAAAGGCGGCGGCGGCACAACTGGCAGCAAAAGCGGGGCTTTAATGCGGGCCGAAGGTCATGGCCCTATTCAAACCCCACCCCGAACGGCCAGCGCCGCCCGCACATGCCGAGCACTTTGAACAAGGTGCCCATATGGGTCGATTCCACCAGCCGGTCGCGCTGACGTTTGAGCTTGTCAGCCTCTTTGGGGTTGCGGCGTTGCAGCGCTTCCAGCCGCGTGTCGATCCCCATCTGCCGCAGCCATTCGCCCTGCATCTGCACCCCCATCACGTCAGCACCGTGCTGGCGGGCGATCTGCTGGAGCAGTTCGAAATCGACATGCGCGGTGATATCGGCATCACCCGGATGCGCGAAGACATCGACCTTCTGATGCGCCTTGATCGCCTGCAATGTCGATCCGGCGCGCAATTCGGTCTGCCCATAATCGATGATCAGCGCCGCCCCGCCCTGATTGGTCAGTCGCTGCGCAAGTTCGCCCATCACCGCCACGGCCGCCGGACTGGTTTCGATCATCGATCCCTGACTGGCGCGCACCCAGCCTGATGGCACCAGATGATCCATCCGCTCCTTGCCTGTGCCAAAGGCGAAGGCGTCGCCTTCCAGGCCGACCACCCGTTCAAACCAGCCATCGGCCGAGCGCACCAGTTGATGGATCGGCAATGCGTCGAAAAATTCGTTAGCGACAACCAGCAGCGGGGCATCATCGGGCAAGGTCGAAAGATCGTGGTGGTGATGGCAGCCGGGAAATGTCTCTCGCTGGAGCCCACGCAAGGTTGCCGAGGTTTCGACAAAGTGCACCTGAGGCGCGAATTCATAGCGCGCCGCCGTGCTGAGCGCATCGCGCGCCAGCGTACCGCGACCGGGGCCAAGTTCGACATAGTGGATGTGTTTGCGGCTGCCCATCCGCACCCACAGATCCGCCAGCCATAGCCCGACCAGTTCCCCGAACATCTGGCTGACTTCCGGCGCGGTGATGAAATCGCCCTGATCGCCCAGCGGATCGCGGCTGGCATAATAGCGCGCGTTGCTTTCGCCCATATAATGCGCAAGGCTGATCGGGCCGGTTTCGCGGATCAGGCGGCGCAGGGCCTTGCCGACATCAACATTGGCGCGCGCGGCGACTTCGGCTTCGAGCCGGGCCTGTTCTTCGGCGGCGGCTTGTTTTGCGGCGGCCAAGGCAGCGGCTTCGGCAGCTTCGGCTTCCTGGCGGGCGCGCTCTTCGGCTTCTGCCTTGGCCTTGGCCTTGGCTTCGGCAGCGGCAGCGGCAGCGGCAGCGGCCTTTTCGCGAGCCTCGCGTTCAGCGCGCGCTTCGGCTGCGCGGCGCGCTTTCTCCTCTGCTGCCGCGCGGGCTTTTGCTTCTGCTTCGGCCTTGGCTTTGGCGCGCGCCTTGGCTTCAGCTTGTTTACGCGCTTCGGCTTCGCGGCGGGCCTGTTCTTCGGCGGCGGCGGCGGCGGCGGCCTCGCGGCGTGCTTGATCTTCAGCCTCGGCCTTGGCTTTGGCCGCTGCTTTGGCCTTGGCTTCGGCTTCCTTGCGTGCCCTTTCTTCGGCCGCTGCTTTGGCTTTGGCTTCAGCAGCAGCCCGTTCGCGGGCTTCGCGTTCGGCGCGAGCGCGTTGTTCGGCTTCTGCCTTGGCCTTGGCCTTGGCTTCTGCTTCGGCGCGGGCCTTCTCGGCGGCTTGGGCCTTGAGGCGCGCCTCCTGTTCTGCACGAGACTTGGCCTTGGCCTCCGCTTCGGCTTCGGATTTCCGGCGTGTTTCGGCTTCGCGGCGGGCCTTGTCCTGCGCTTCGAGGGCAGCTTTGGCCTTGGCCTCCGCTTCGGCTTGGGCCTGTTCGCGGGCTTGTTGCTCGGCAAGCGCCCTGGCTTCGGCGTCCGCCTTGGCGCGGATGGCAGCTTTTGCCTCAGCGCGCGCCGCTTCGCGATCGGCCTCAGACTCGGGATCGATCAGCCGCAGCGCGCTTTTCCACGCGCGCGCGCCGCCAGCCCCCGGCTCAGCGGTCAGGTCGGTTGCACGCCCCCGCTCGCCAGCGGTTTGTTCCGCAGCGCGAAGAACACGACAATCAATCCAGTCAGTATCAGCGGTATAGTCAGCCATTGGCCCATCGATAGCCCGGTCC
>PHEL01000017.1 GCA_002842925.1 Alphaproteobacteria bacterium HGW-Alphaproteobacteria-14 | reverse complement strand
GCGAGAGTAGCCAACTTCATACGGGTATGCATCTGACCCATCATCATGTGCCCAAACAATATCTAAGTTATGACCCCATACTGCAAATCGGCGCATTGCCAGAGCAAGCGTTGAAAAACAGCGTTCCGCCAGCAGATATGCCAGCCTCATCCTCGCCCTTAGCCGCGCTTGCCGAGGGCCTCAAGCGCTTCTAGGGAGAAAATTATGCAAGCCTCCATGATTGCCGCGCAAGTCGGCGCTTCCTCACGCTTTTTCAGAGCAAGGTCATGACCGAAGACGACGTATTGGCAGAGTTCCGCGCATCGGGCGCTTTGCTCGAAGGCCATTTCAAACTGTCTTCGGGCAGGCATAGCGGGCATTACCTGCAATGCGCGCGGGTGCTGATGAACCCGCAGCGCGCCGCGCGGCTCGCCGAAGCGGTGGTGGCCGGCATTCCGGCAGCGGTGCGGGCACAGATCGATGTGGTCGTCTCGCCCGCGATGGGCGGGATCATCATCGGGCATGAAGTGGGCCGGGCGTTGGGCAAGGACGCGCTTTTCCTCGAACGACCCGATGGCACCTTTCACCTGCGGCGCGGGTTTGCGCTCGACAAGGGCGCAAAGGTGCTGATGGTCGAGGATGTCGTCACCACCGGCCTTTCCAGCCGCGAAGCGATCGCCGCTGTCGCTCGTGAAGGGGCTGAAGTGATCGTCGAATGCGCGATCATCGACCGGTCTTGCGGTTCGGTCGATCTGGGCGTGCCATTCTACCCGCTGCTGGCGATTGATTTTCCGACCTATGATGAAGGCGAAATCCCCGAAAGCCTGGCGCGCGTTGATGTGACCAAGCCCGGAAGCAGAAAAGCATGAACGCAGCCCTCCACCCCCATCTCAGACTGGGCGTGAATATCGACCACGTCGCCACCATCAGGAATGCGCGCGGCGGCGATCATCCCGATCCGGTGCGCGCGGCGGAGATTGTTGCGGCGGTTGGCGGCGACGGGATCACCGCGCACCTGCGCGAAGATCGCCGTCATATCCGCGACGAAGACCTGGCGCGCATCCAGCAGGCAACCAACCTGCCGCTCAACCTGGAAATGGCGGCGACGCGCGAAATGCTCGCCATCGCGCTGCGGCACAAACCCCACGCCGCCTGCATCGTCCCTGAAAAGCGCGAGGAACGCACCACCGAAGGCGGGCTGGACGCGGCGGGGCTGCACAATACGCTGGTGCCGATTGTTGACGAATTGCGCGGCGCAGGCATCCGCGTTTCGCTGTTTATCGAGGCCGAAGAACGCCAGCTTGATACCGCGCTGCGGCTGGGCGCGCCGGTGGTGGAGTTTCACACCGGCCAATATGCCCACGCCTTTGCCGATGGCGACCGCGCGCAGGTGGAGCGCGAATTGCGCCGCATCACCGATATGGCCGCACTCGCCGCCAAAAACGGGATTGAACCCCACGCCGGCCACGGGCTGACATTCGAGAATGTTCAGCCGATCGCCGCCATCCCGCAGATCGCCGAACTCAACATCGGCCATTACCTGATCGGTGAGGCGGTGTTTGTCGGCCTCGAAAACGCGATCCGGCGGATGCGCGAATTGATGGATGAGGCACGATAAGGTGTCGGGTGACGATCTCCCGCCGCTTGCCGCTGCGCAGAAACGCTGGGCCTTTGCCGCTGCTGCGCTGTTCCTGATAGCGATCGGGTTTCTCGGCTTTGCCCTGAACGCGCAGGTGATGGTGGTGTTCGCGGCCGGTTGGGTGGCCTTGCAGATATTCGGCTATGTCGGCGCGTTGCGGGTGGCCAAGGGCGATTTCGCGCACCCATTGTTCAAATCGCAGGTCATGCTCCACGTGATCGCGTTGGCGTTGCTGGTTGCGGTAATCCTGAGAGCTACATCATGATCATCGGTCTCGGATCAGACCTGTGCAATATCGAACGGATCGGCAATTCGCTCGCCCGCTATGGCGAACGGTTCGAAAACCGCGTGTTCACCGAGGTCGAAATCGCCAAAGCCCGCCGCCGCCCCTTCACCATTGCGGGCACCTACGCCAAACGCTTTGCCGCCAAGGAGGCTTTCTCCAAGGCGGTCGGCACCGGGTTCAGGCGCGGGGTGTTCATGAAAGACATCGGCGTGGTCAACGCCCCCTCGGGCGCGCCGACGCTGGCGCTGACGGGCGGGGCGGCATTGCGGCTTGAAGAAATGATCCCGGCAGGCCATGAGGCGCGCATTCATCTGTCCCTCACCGATGATCACCCCTGGGCGCAGGCCTTTGTGATCATCGAAGCCATCCCCCTGTGATCGGCCAACGCCGATGGCAACCACTGAAAGCCCGCAAGTGACTGACAAAACCGCGCGTGAAGCCTCTGAGAAGGTCAACTGGCTGGCGGAAATCCGCGGCCTTGCGCTGATGCTGCTGGCGGTGCTGGCGTTCCACAGCCTGGTGGCCAAGCCATTCTACATCCCCTCGACCTCGATGATGCCGACTTTGTGGGTCGGTGATCGGCTGGTGGTGAGCAAATATCCCTATAGCTGGTCGTGGGCCTCGGCCAGCTTCCACCTGCTGCCGCGCTCCGATTGGCGGGTGTGGGCGGCAACGCCCGAATATGGCGATATCGTGATCCCCGTGCACCCGCTGCGTGATGAGGATTATATCAAACGCGTGGTCGCCCTGCCGGGTGATACGATCGAAGTGCGCGGCGGGCAGATCATCCTCAACGGCACCCCGATCAAGCGCGAAGTCGTGCCGGCAGTGCGCATTCCGTTTGAACCGGCGCTGATGTGCAAGGACGGGCCGTGCCTGACCGGTTTCGAAGATTTTCGCGAGACGGGCGCAGACGGGCGCGAATATTTCACCCCGCCGACCTGGCGCGAAACCCTGCCCAACGGCGCGACCTACCTGACCATTGATTACCGCGATCAAAGCCTCGACAATTACGGCCCTTACACCGTGCCTGCCGACCACGTGTTCGTGATGGGTGACAACCGCGATCAATCGGCTGACAGCCGCGCAGCAGCCGAAGAAAACGGCCTGGGCGGCGGCGTGCCGCTTGCGAATATCGGCGGACGGGCGGAATTCATCACATTCAGCCTCGATGGGTCGACCACCTGGAACCCGGTGAGCTGGTTCACCAGCCTGCGCGGCGACCGCGCGTGGACGACACTGCGCCCGCCTTTGGCCGAAGGCGTGGCCCAAGCGCCCGCCACCGAGTAGTTCGAGTCGCACCGAAACATGGCCCGCAAGTTTCTCTATTTCATCGCATTCTGTATCGTTCTGGTGATCAGCGCTGGAATTGTGCTTTCGCTATTTGCAGACAAGTTGACGGCCATCGCGCTGGTGCCATCGGCAGAATTTGCCCCCGTCGCTCCGCTTGAAGCGAACGCGTATGAAGACCCCGCGCTATGGTATTCGCGCCCCGGCATCGGGGTCAACGATCCGGCGCGCTGGCAGCCGGCTTCAGCGACGAGCGGTGGCAAAATCCTCGTCCCACCTGCCAAGGCAACGCAGCCCTTCGCGGTGTTCTTCGTCCACCCCACCAGCTATCTCAACCGTTCCAGCTGGAACGCCCCGCTCGACAATGGCGGCGATGCAGAGGCGGAACGCATCGCCCGCATCTACCTGCGCGGCATGGCCAGCCCGTTCAACGCCGCGTCCGAAATCTGGGCGCCGCGTTACCGGCAAGCGACGATGGGCGCATTCCTCACCGACGCTCCCGAAGCGGAGCAGGCGATCGAAGCCGCCTATGCCGATGTGCTGGAGGCTTACCGTTATTTCCTGTCCTCGATCGCGCCCGATACCCCGATTGTGCTGGCCGGGCATTCGCAAGGGTCGCTGCATCTGAAGCGCCTGCTGGCCGAAGAAGTGCGCGGTTCTCCCACTGCCGAACGGCTGGTCGCGGCCTATATCATCGGCTGGCCGATATCCGTGGAGCATGATCTGCCCGCAATGGGCTTTCCCGCCTGCGCCACGGCTGAACAGTCAGGCTGCATCATCAGCTGGTCAAGCTTTGCCGAACCAGCTGATCCGGCAAGTATCCTCAAGATCTATTCCACCTCCAGATCGCTCGATGGCGAACTGGCGGGCAACAGCCCGATCCTCTGCACCAATCCGCTGACCGGCATTTATGGCGGCACCGCCCCGGCCAGCGCCAACCTCGGCACGCTGGTGCCCGAAGACAGCATGGAGCAGGGCGAAATTGTCCCCGGCCTTGTCCCGGCGCGGTGCGATGCGCGCGGGTTGCTGCTAATCGGCCCGCCGCCGACGATGGGGTCTTACGTGCTGCCGGGGAACAATTATCACGTCTATGATCTGCCGCTGTTCTGGGCGAACACCAAGGCGGACGTCATCCGGCGGGCTGAGGCATGGCAGAAGGCGGCTTGATCTTCGAAGACACGCACGGCTTTGCCGATGCGGTCGGCGCTGGCAGTGATGATGGGGGCGGCGTGTTGCTGGGGCTTGACCTTGGCACCAAGACCATCGGCACCGCGACCTGCGATGCGGGCTGGCGGTTTGCCACCAATGGCACCACCATCGCGCGCGGCAAGTGGGGGCGCGACCGTGAAACATTGGCGGCACTGATCCAGACGCGCGGCGTGCGCGGCATCGTGCTCGGCCTGCCGCGCAACATGGACGGTTCCGAAGGCCCACGCGCGCAGGCCAGCCGCGCCTATGCCCGCAACTGCGCCGAAGCCTTCGCGCTCCCCATCCTGCTGTGGGATGAACGCTGGTCAACTCAGGCCGCCGAAGCTGCGATGATCGGGCAGGACATGAGCCGCGCCAAGCGCGCCGCCGCAATCGACAGCCACGCCGCTGCTGTCATCCTGCAAGGCGCGATCGATCGGCTGGCGGGTGGGATTTTGTGAACCCGCTGATGAAAGCAGCAACCGGACTTGCGCCCGGTGCATCCACGCCCCTATTGCGCCTGCCATGACCACGCCCCCTGCCCGCTTCGACGCGCGCGAAGCATCAAAATGGTTTTTCCGTCACGGCCACACCGGCTGGCTTGGCCTCAAGTTTCATGATCTGGGCGAAAACTGGGTCGAACTCGAACTGCCGTGGCGCGAGGATTTGCTGGGCGAACCATCGCGCCCGGTGCTCGCCTCTGGCCCGATCATCAGCCTGATGGACATGGCGAGCGGCATGGCGATCTGGCAGACGACGGGCACTTTCACGCCTGTTGCAACGCTTGATTTGAGAGTCGATTACCAACGCCCGGCGCGTGAACGGGCAAGCGTTCTGGGGCGGGTCGAATGCTATCGCACCACGCGTTCGGCGGTGTTCGTGCGCGGGATTGCCCATGATGGCGATCCGGCTGATCCGGTGGCCCATGTCGCAGGTGTGTTCATGACCATCGGGGCTGATCCGCGTCAGGCGAATCCGGCGCTTGGCGGAGGCGAAGCACATGGCTGATCCGGTTGAGCTTCCCGCCTATGCCCGCTCGCTCGGCATTGCCGTTAGCGGCGAAGACGCAGGGATGCCGGTGCTGACAGTCGATTTCGGCCCGATGGTCGAAGGCCGCCCGAAGCACTTCCACGGCGGCGCAACTGCCGGATTGCTGGAAGCGGCAGGCTATGCCGCGCTGCACACCGCATTGCTGGCAACAGGTCGCGATCCGCAGTTGAAGCCGATCAACATCACCGTGCAATATCTCGCCGCTGGCAAGAGCAAGCCGAGCTTCGCCATTGGCCGCATCACCCGCCTGGGGCGACGCAACGCCAATGTCACTGTGGAAGCATGGCAGGATGATCGATCCCGCCCGATTGCGACGGCTGTGATGAATATATTGATGGGTTAGGGCGGTGTTGCAGAAGGCGTCGGCGCGGGCTGCACGGTAACGCCGCCCTCGCTCACCCGCATTTCCACCGGCACGCCGTCCTGCGACAGCACCACGCCGCCGCCGTCGATCCGCAGTGTGGTGCCATCCTGACCCAGCGGTATGACTCCGCCGTTGGCACCGATAATACCCAAGTCAAACTGCTGGATCGGCCCTTCGGGATCGGGCGATTCGGATGGTTCGGGCTGCGGCGCGGCTTCGATCTTTAGCGCCCCGCGCATGAAATCACGCCAGATCCGCGCAGGCGTGCTGCCGCCGGTTACGCCCTTCATCGGGGTGTTGTCATCATTGCCGATCCACACGCCGACCACCAGTTCGCCCGCATAACCCACGAACAACGCATCGCGGTAATCCTGCGAGGTGCCGGTCTTGCCGTAATTGGCAATCGGCAGCACCGCGTTGCGACCCGTCCCGCGATTGATCGCCGCGCGCAGCATCGTTTCAAGGTCTTTGTGGGTGCGCGATGACAGGCTGTCCTTGCGCGTCGTCAGCCATTCCCACCACGTGCGTGTCCCGCGCGCAAAGGCGTGGGGTTCGACCGGAAATTCATTCGCGGCGATCCCGGCATAGGCGGCGGTCAGCTCCATAAGCGTCATCACCGAGGTGCCCAGCGCAAGGCTGGGATCGCCATCTGCCATCGGTGCTGTAATGCCGAGCGCGCGGGCCTTGGCGATCACCTTGTCGCTGCCCACCGCCTGAAACAGCCGGAAGGCGGCGACATTGCTCGACCCTGCAAATGCATCTTCAAGCGTGATCTGATCGGAATAGCGCCCGGCGGCGTTTTTGGGGCGGTAGCTGCCTTGGGTGATTTCGGTGTTCGGAATGGTATCATCAGGCTCCCACCCGGCTTCCAGAGCGGCGAGATAGACGAAAGTCTTGAAGGTCGATCCCGGCTGGCGGCGCGCCTGCGTGACGCGGTTGAACGGGGACTGGCCGTAATCTTTTCCCCCCACCATCGCCACCACTTCGCCATTGCGGCGCATCGCTACCAGCGCGACCTGCGCGCCGCCCAATGGCGCACGCGCGACCACACGGTTGGCCAGCGATTGCAACCGCGCGTCGAGCGTGGTGGTGAGCACCTGCCTGGAATAGCTCGCCTCCATTCCCTCGCGCGCCAGCGGCAGCGCCCAATCGGCAAAATAGGTGCCGGTCGGCAGGTTATCATCCCGCGTGCGCACGTCGATCCGGGGATCGGGCAGCGCCCTGGCCTCAGCCGCGGTCAGGTAGCCTTCCTCGACCATCGCGCCGACCACCAGATCCATCCGCGCCTTGGCCTTTTCATAATGCTTGGTTGGCGCATAGCGCGACGGCGCCTGCAACAATCCCGCCAGCATCGCCGCCTGTTCGGGCCGCAGCTTTTCCGGCTGGCGGTAGAAATAGTGCAGGGACGCCGCGCGCAGGCCATACTGATTGTCGCCGAAATAGGCGTTCGAAAGATAGCGTTCGAGGATTTCGTCCTTGGTCAACCAGCCTTCCAGCCAGAACGCGATCAACGCCTCACGCGCCTTGCGGCTGAGGCTTTGTTCAGGGGTGAGGAAGGTGAACTTGGCGAGCTGCTGGGTGATGGTCGATCCGCCGCCATATCCCGTCCACGCCGCGCGGACGATGCTGCGCGGGTCGATGCCCCAGTGGGTGTAGAACCGCCGGTCTTCGATCGCGATGAAGGCCTGTGTGACGTGCGGCGGCAGGTCAGCAACCTTCACCGGCGATTCGACCACTGCGCCGCTGCGCGCAATCGGCGTGCCATCGCTGGCAAGCAACGTGACTTGCGGCGGGGCGATGGGTTCAAGGCTTTTCGATAGCGGCGCGGTGATCAGTAACCAGCCGACCAGCACCGCGAACAGCGCGAGGCCCGCCATGATTCCGCGCCCCGCCCACCACAGCTTGCTCCGGTTGCGCCAGTAATCACGCTGCCACCAGCGCCGGCGGCGGCGCTCCTCGACCTCAACCGCCGCGTCGATGTGATCCAGCCGCACATCCCACGCATCGAAATCGGGCTTGGCCGAGACGCGCGGGCGGGGAAGATCGTCGTCGTCCTCAATCGGCCGCATCGATTCGTAAAGCGGGTAGAACCCCGCAGGCGCTTCGTCCCGATCGCGATCAGCCCTGGCCCGTGAGCCTTTCCAGAATCGGTCGAACAACGCCATGTTGCCGCTGTATTATCAGCCTATGACACTCAGGAGCAAGCGCCTTGCTTACCGCTTCTTCGCAGCGCCTTCGGGCAGGTCTTCGCCGAACACGCGCTGATAATATTCGGCTACCAGCGTGCGTTCTGCCTCGTCGCATTTGTTGAGGAAGCTGAGCCGGAAGGCGAAGCCTACCGATCCGAAAATCGCCGCGTTCTGCGCCCAGGTGATGACTGTGCGCGGGCTCATCACGGTGGAAATGTCGCCGTTGATGAAGCCCTGCCGGGTCAGTTCGGCGACCTTGACCATGTCGGCGATCAGCTTGTCATCGGCCTCGGGCGTCTTGGATTTGACGATCTGCTGTTCGACCTCGGGCGCGAGGTAATTCAGCGCGACGACGATGTTCCAGCGGTCCATCTGCGCCTGATTGATCGCCTGCGTGCCGTGATACAGCCCGCTGGTATCGCCAAGGCCGACGGTGTTGGTGGTGGCAAACAGCCGGAACCACGGGTTGGGCGTGATCACCCGGTTCTGATCGAGCAGCGTCAACCGGCCATCGAATTCAAGAATGCGCTGGATCACGAACATCACGTCGGGCCGCCCCGCGTCATATTCGTCAAAGGTCAGCGCCACCGGATGCTGCAACGCCCACGGCAGGATGCCTTCCTTGAATTCGGTGACTTGCAACCCGTCCTTCAACACGATGGCATCGCGCCCGATCAGATCGATCCGGCTGATATGCGCATCGAGGTTCACCCGGATGCTGGGCCAGCCGAGCCGCGCCGCGACCTGTTCGATATGGGTCGATTTACCGGTGCCGTGATAGCCCTGCACCATCACCCGGCGGTTATGCGCAAAGCCCGCAAGAATCGCCAGCGTGGTATCGGGATCGAACACATAGGAATCGTCAATTTCGGGCACGTGCTCGCTAAGCTGCGAGAAGGCGGGCACCTGCCAATCGACATCGATACCGAACGTCTCGCGGACGTTGACGGTGGTATCGGGCTGAGCCGGGATGGCGGTATCGCCGGTGACATTGTTCTTGGAATGTGCAGTCATCGTGCCGTCCGGTTAGAACGCATGGGCGCGGCCTGCAAGCGGTGGTTTGCCAATATGGGCTGGCAATTCGGGCAGGCGTGTTTCCCTCCGCAACGCTTCACGCCTATAGCCGCTGCCATGCCCGATCCGGTCGAATCGCTACGTTTGAAACTGGTTTCGCAAGTGCGCGGGGTGTTTCACGATGTCAGCAAAGGCCAAACGCCGACCCCGCCTTCGGACGATGCGCTGTTCGCGCGCGATACTCCGATCCGGTTGGTGCACGCCGATATTGTCGGCATGATGACCGGCGGGGTGCGCGCGCTGCTGTTGCAGATGCTCCATCCCCATGCGCTGCAAGGCGTGCTCGATCATTCCAATTTCCGCGAGGATATGCACGGGCGGCTGCAGCGCACCGCGCGGTTCATTGCGGTGACGACCTTCGGCCACCGCGACGATGCCGTGAAGGCGATCGAGCGGGTCAACCGCATCCACGCGCATGTTGGCGGCACCCTGCCCGATGGCACGCGCTATGAAGCCACCAATCCGCGCACGCTGGCCTGGGTGCACGTGACCGAGGCGCAGAGCTTTCTTGCTGGATACCTGCGCCATGTCCGGCCCGATATGCCCGGCGCCGAGCAGGATGAATATTACCGCCAGTTTGCGATCATCGCTCGCGCATTGGGAGCCGATCCGGTGCCCGAGACCCGCGCCGAGGCGGAGCGGATTTTCCGCGAGTTGCGCCGTGATCTCAGCGCCTCGCCGCAAGCGCGCGAGGTGGCCCAACTGGTGCTCAGCCAGCGGCCCAAAGGCACGCCGCGCGGGGTGCAGACCATGATCACCGCCGATGCGGTGGCAATGCTGCCCGATTGGGCGCGCACCATGCTGCGGCTGCAACGCCCGCTGCTGACCGCGCTGCCCGCGCGCGCGGCGACATGGAGCATGGGCAGGACGCTGCGCTGGGCGTTCAAGCAAAGCGCGTCTCCGCCGCAACGCACCCCATCGACGCCAAGCTGATTGCCCAAGCGCACCCTCAAGCGAGCGCCGCGCTTTTCCTGAGCAGTTGATAGGCGTCAACCACCGCATTCAGCCGCGCTTCGTGCTGCCGGTCGCCGCCGTTGCGGTCGGGGTGATAGCGCCGCACCAGTTCGGAATAGCGCCGCCGCAGCCGGGTGCGATCAGTGTCCGAGCCGAGGCCCATGGTTTCCAGCGCCTGCGCTTCATCGCGCGTGAAACGGCCTGACGCAGCCATCTGCCCTTCACGTTCAGCGCGGCTGCGGATACCGCGTGCGCGCGCCGCGATGGCGTCGAGCGGATCGGCATAATCGGCCCAGCGCGGCACGCCGTCCACCCCTGCATCGGGACGAAAGGCGCGCGATTCGGTGCGCCACCCGGCAATCGGTGATTGAGCGGCAATGATTTCCTCCGCGCTCATGCCATCAAACCAATCATACCCGGCGTTGAATTCACGCACATGATCAAGGCAGAACCAGCGCCATTCGCCCGGCCCGTCAAACCCGCCCGGCCGACCACCGGGCGCGCGAAACTCACCCGCCTCGCAGCAACCCGGCGCGTCGCATCGCTCTTGCGCGCGTTCTACACGGCCATGAAACCGCGATGAAGGTTTGGGGTGTGAAGACATAAGACTTGAGAATGGCAATCCTGCCCCCAAGTTCCAAGCCATAATCGCGCCGCCATGCCTGCAAAAAAGGAAAGCCTTGATGACCGGAACCGTTGCCGCCGAAATGCACACCCTGCTGACCGAGGCGTTTACCCCGACGCGGCTTGCCATCATCAATGACAGCGCGCGGCATCACGGCCATAGCGGCGATGACGGGTCGGGCGAATCGCACTTCACCATCGAAATCGAAGCGGCGGCGTTTGCCCCGATGAACCGCCTCGCCCGCCAGCGCGCGGTGATTGCCGCGTTGGGCGATATCGTTGGCGGGCGGGTTCATGCGGTGGCGATCAAGGCGGGCGTGCCTGCCGGATGACCATCAACCCCGCGCCCCATAATGCCGCCCTGCGCCTGCGCCGTGCTGCGCGCCTGATTGTGATCGACCCGCAAACCCGCGCGCTGATGTTCCGTTACGACCTGCCGGGCAGGCCGCCGTTCTGGGTGACAGCGGGCGGCGAATGCGAAGCGGGTGAGAGTTTTGACGATGCAGCGCGGCGCGAATTGTTCGAGGAAACCGGCATCATCGCTGATCCGGGGCCGGAAATCGCACAGATGAAGCCGCAATTCATCACGGTTCAGGGCGAGCCGGTGCAGGCTGATGAACGCTTCTATCTCGTCCGCGTGGCTGAAGCGCGGATCGACACCAGCCGCCACACTGCCACGGAGCAGGCGCTGATGACGCAGCACCGCTGGTTCACGCTGGCGGAACTCGCCGACTGGCCCGAACCGGTGTTCCCGGCGGATCTGGCCGACATGATCCGGTCTCGAACAGCAACCTGATTGCTCTTGTCACTGGCGCTCGCTAGTCCTCGTGCAAACGGGAGAGAGTAATGGATTACGCCAGCAGTTTTGGGGGCAAGGTGGCGTGGATCACCGGGGCATCATCGGGGATCGGCGCGGCACTGGCGCGCGAATTGGCGGCGCGCGGCGCGCATGTGGTGCTGTCGGGCCGCGATGAAGCGCGGTTGGCCGAGGTTGCGGCGGATTGTGGGGAGACTTTGATCCTCGCCTTCGATGTGCGCGACGATGCCGCGCTGGCCGAGGCCACCGCCAAAGCCATCGCGTGGAAAGGCGGGGTCGATATCGCCTTTGCCAATGCCGGGATCTCGCAGCGCAGCCGCGCGCTCAACACCGATATGCAGGTTTACCGCGATATCATCGCGATTGATCTGACCGCGCAGATTGCCTTTTCGCAAGGGTTGATCGGCCACATGGCAGAGCGAGGCTCCGGCGTGCTGGGGTTCATTTCATCCATCGCGGGCAAGGTCGGGGTGCCGCTGCGCACTGCCTATTGCGCGGCGAAGTTCGGGCTGGCGGGCTATGCCGATGCACTGCGGGCGGAGTTGTCGCAGAGCGGTGTCAGTGTCCACACGATCTACCCCGGATCGGTCGCCACCAATGTTTCGCGCAATGCG
The DNA here is from genome assembly GCA_002842925.1 of Alphaproteobacteria bacterium HGW-Alphaproteobacteria-14. Lineage (GTDB taxonomy): Bacteria > Pseudomonadota > Alphaproteobacteria > Sphingomonadales > Sphingomonadaceae > Erythrobacter. The sequence goes on along the minus strand of PHEL01000017.1, from coordinate 11,601 downwards.
CTGACTGGCGCGGGCGAAGCGCGCGGGCGCAGCGACAAGGCGATTGACGAAGGCATCCCCGCCGATGATGCGGCGCGCACCATGCTCGATGCGATTGCCGGCGGAACGCGCGAAATCATCGTCGCAGCAGGGATGGAGGCCGGAATGGGCGAACTGCGCCGCACGCCCGATAGCCTGTTCGATTCGGTCGCGGCGATGGTCGCCAATGGCTATATGGACAAGCTGGAGCACGAATGATGCAATTCGACCTCAAGCGCGTGGCCCTGCCCAACGGCTTTCACCTTGACGTAGTGGACGAAGGCCCGGCCCACGCCCCGGTGCTGATCTTCCTCCACGGCTTTCCCGAAAGCCACCGCACCTGGCGGCATCAGATCGCGCATTTCAAGGACCGGTTCCGCTGCATCGCGCCCGATCAGCGCGGCTATCGCGGGTCGTCAAAGCCGCAGGAGGTGGCCGCCTATACGCCCGACAAGCTGATCGGTGATGTATTCCTGCTGGCTGATGCGCTCGGCATCGCGCATTTCACCATCGTCGGGCATGACTGGGGCGGCGCGCTGGCGTGGGGCGTGGCGCTGGGCGGGCAGCACGCCCGCGTCACCCGCGCGGTGATCGCCAACGCCCCGCATCCGGCGATTTTCCAGAAGTTGCTTTATACCCACCCCGGCCAACGCGCGGCGAGCCAGTATATTCGCGGGTTTCGCGATCCGGCCAATGATGCGCTGGTCAAGGAACACGGCCTCACCGGGCTGCTGCTGAAAGAGGTCAAATGGGATCGCCCAACCGCGATGGAGCCGGAAGAACGCGAAGCTTTGTTGCTGGATTGGCAAAACCGCGATGCGGCTTTCGGGATGCTCAATTACTACCGCGCCAGCCCGATTGACGTGCCATTGATGGACGCCCCGTTTGAAGTTCCCGCAGGCTACACCCCGCCGCAATTGCCCAAGCTGACGATCCCGACACTGGTGATCTGGGCCTTGGACGACCTCGCCCTGCCGCCGGAAAACCTTGATGGGCTGGAGGAGATCATCGACCCGCTTACCATCGTGCAGGTGCCCGATTGCGGGCATTTCGTCCCTTGGGAAGCACCGCAAGCCGTCAACGCGGCGATGGAGGCGTTTCTGGGGGGTTAAGCGCCCGCCAGCCACGCAATATCCGCGCCGTGCGGGTGCGACCATGTAAGCTGCGTTTCCTCGCCCCCGCCGGGCCAGCACTGCACCGTCAACTTGTGGCGGTGGACGCTGCGATCCGCTTCGACCATGATCCACGCCAGCGGGCGCTCCCTGGTCGCGCGCGCACCCGCCGCCGCCATCGCCGACGTCACCCGCACCTGCTGGTCGGCAGGGACATATTGCCACACGATGGAATGCATCAGCACCCGCGTGGTGCCTGCCTCCTGCGGCCTCGCAAGTTCGGCCTCCACGAAGTCGGCGGCATTCATCTGCACCAGATCGGGCTTGCACTGGTGGGCGGCGCGGATCGCGGCATCCATCCGCTCGAAGCGGATGGTGTGTTCCGGCCAGATATAGGCCTTTAATCGCAGCGCCTGCGCCGGGTCGGTCAGGTCAACCGGAGCGACATCGCAGCCTTTGGTCGAAGCGATCGAAATCGCAATATCAGGCGGCGGCGCACCCTGCCAAAGCGGCGCAAAGTGCATCACCGCGTCGGGCGGCCCAACCTGCACGCCGCCCAGATCATAGGAATAGCGATCCAGCATCAGGTTGATCCCGGCGCTCGACCCGATTTCAAGGCATTCAAAACGCGGCGGCAGGCCGCGATCGGCCAGCCACAGCATCGCGGCGATGAAATTGGCCGATCGCCCTGCCTCGTTGGTCTGCGGCGGGCCATCGAGCCATGGCAGCAACGCAGCTTCGTGCAAAGCAAGCACCTCGCCGGTGATCGCCGCGTCATCGGCATTTTCGCCGCGATAGATGGGGGCCAGTTCGGGCGCGCCGTGCGACAGGTGCAGCGCGTGCAAGCCCCCTGCGACCCGCAGCGGAAGTGCGTCAGCGAGCGGCGCGCCTTGCCAACCACGAATCCGGGTGAGCAGTTCGCTTTCCGCATCGGATTCGAGCACTGCTGCGATCCCCGCCACCACTCGCGCAGTGATCGGCGCGCCCGCGTGCTGGCAATAGGCGACCTGATTGGCAAACGCAGTCGCAACCGCGCCCGGCCCGGCGGTGTTGATATCGACGAATTCATACGCCGGACGATCCGCCGAATTGCCCATTTCCATTGCCCTTTCGCCGCCTCGCCCTTAAGTGCGCCCACGATCATGAACACGAATGACATTCACGACAATCCCGGACAGTTGACCTTCGCTGTCCCCAAGGGCCGCATTCTTGATGAAGCGCTGCCGGTGATGGCGCGCGCCGGGGTGGAGCCTGCGCCGGACTTCCACGATCCCAAAAACCGTGCGCTGGCGTTTGCCACCAACCGCGCGGATATGCGGCTGATCCGGGTGCGCGCCTTTGATGTCGCGACCTTCGTCGCCCACGGTGCAGCGCAGGTCGGGATCGTCGGGTCGGACGTGATCGAGGAATTCGACTACGCCGATCTTTATGCGCCGGTCGATCTTGGCATCGGTCTGTGCCGCTTGTCGGTGGCGCGGCTGGCCAGCGACACGGATGAACCGGGCAGCGTCAGCCACCTGCGCGTCGCCACCAAATACCCCAGCCTTACCCGCCGCCATTTCGAAGCGGCAGGCGTGCAGGCCGAATGCGTCAAGCTGAACGGCGCGATGGAACTGGCCCCTTCGCTCGGGCTGGCGCGGCAGATTGTCGATCTTGTCTCAACCGGCAAGACGCTGAAGGAAAACGGATTGGTGGAAACCGATACGATTATCGCGATTTCCGCCCGCCTGATCGTCAACCGCACCGCCTTGAAAACCGATCCTCGGGTCGCTGCGCTGGTCGCTGCGTTTCGCCGTGACGCTGAACAGCGCAGTGCGAAGGCCGCAGCATGACATCGACCCTCTCCTCCCTCCAGCCCGATTTCACCGCGAAGTTCGATCGTATCGTCGATGCCCGGCGGGAATCCGACAGCGCGGTTGCAGGGCAAGTCGCCGACATTCTTCAGACGGTGAAACTGCGCGGCGATGCGGCCTTGGTTGAATTTACCCAACGGTTTGATGGCTATGCGCTGGCTGATGACGCCGATTGGTCGATTCCGCGTGAACGGTGCGAGCAGGCCTATGATGATCTGGCACCTGATCTGCGCGATGCGCTCGAACTCGCTGCGGCACGCATCCGCAGCTATCACGAGGCTCAGCTGCCCGAAAACCGCGATTATGTCGACGCAGCAGGTGTCCGGCTGGGTGCGATCTGGCGGCCGGTGGATGCGGCCGGGCTGTATGTGCCCGGTGGGCGCGCGGCCTACCCTTCATCGCTGTTGATGAACGCCATTCCGGCGCGCGTTGCCGGGGTTGAACGGCTGGTCGTGGTCACTCCCACCACCAGAGGCAATGCCAACCCGCTGGTGCTCGCCGCGGCGCATATCGCAGGCGTGGACGAAATCTGGCGTATCGGCGGGGCGCAGGCCGTGGGCGCGCTGGCCTATGGCACAGATCGCATTCGCCCGGTCGATGTCATTACCGGCCCCGGCAATGCCTGGGTCGCCGAAGCCAAGCGCCAGCTGTTCGGCGTGGTCGGGATCGACATGGTCGCTGGCCCGTCGGAAATCCTTGTCATTGCCGATAGCAAGAACGATCCCGACTGGATCGCCGCCGACCTGTTGAGTCAGGCTGAACACGACCCGACCTCGCAATCGATCCTGATCACCGATGATGCCGGATATGCGCGCCAGGTCGAAGACCGTATTGACGTGCAGATTGCTGGTCTCGCCACCGGCAAAACCGCGCGCGCCAGCTGGGATGCGCATGGAGTGATCATCGTCGTCAATGATCTGCTGGCCGAAGCCCCCGCGCTCGCCAATCGGCTGGCCGCCGAACACGTCGAACTCGCGGTCGATAATCCCGAACAGTTCATGCACCAGATCCGCCATGCGGGCAGCATTTTCCTTGGCCGGATGACGCCTGAAGCGGTCGGCGATTATGTCGCCGGGCCTAACCACGTGCTCCCCACCGGGCGGCGCGCGCGCTTTTCAAGCGGGCTTTCGGTGCTCGATTTCATGAAACGCACCAGCTTTCTCGGGCTGGATGATGCCTCATTTGCCGCCATCGCCCCCGCCGCCGCCACACTTGCCCATGCCGAAGGGCTGCCCGCCCACGCCAAGTCGGTGGAATTGAGGATCAAATGAACAGTCCCGCCCGATCCAAAGCCCGCTCCGCCGCGCGGCTCGCCGCAGTGCAGGCGCTATATCAGCAGCATATGGAAGGCACCGCGCTCGCCAAGCTGCTTGATGAATTTCACCAGCACCGGCTGGGCCGCACGATTGACGATGATGCCTTCGACGATGCCGAATATGCCGATGCCGAGGTGCCGTTCTTCGACGATGTCGTGCGCGGCGTGGATGCGCGGCGTGATGAGATCGACGCACTGGTGGCTGGCAAACTTGCCGCCGGATGGAGCCTCACGCGGCTCGACAAGGCCATGCTGCAAGTGCTGCGCGCGGGCACTTACGAACTCCTCGCCCGCGCTGATGTGCCCACTGCTGTGGCGATCACCGAATATGTCGAAGTCGCCAAGGCGTTCTTCGATGATGGACAGGCGAAATTTGTGAACGGTGTGCTCGATGCCGTGGCCAAGGAAGCGCGCGCAGGCTAATCCGCCGTTCATGGCCATGAACGAACCCGAATTCATCGCCGCCTTGCGCAGCCTGCCGCTGCACCCCGGTGCGCGCAATCTGGAGGATGATTGCGCGCTCATCACCATCGGCAGCGAAACGCTGGTCATCAATCACGAGATGATGGCCGAAGGCACCCATTTCCGGCCCGATGCCGATATGGCCGATGTCGCGTGGAAACTGGTCGCCACCAACGTCTCCGATCTCGCCGCCAAAGGTGCAGAGCCGGTGGGCGTGCTGCTCGGCCATTCATTGGGGCGTGATGACGCGCGGTTTCTGCAAGGCCTCAAGGAAGCATTGCAGGCTTTTGACGTGCGGCTACTGGGCGGCGATACGGTGGCAGTGACCGGAGCCAGCACCTTCGCCATGACCGCGATTGGCCGTGCGACCCACCACCCTGTGCCCGCGCGCCGGGGCGCAAAGCTGGGTGATGCCATCTACGTCACTGGCACAATCGGGTGCGCGATGCTGGGTTTCGAAGGCGCAGCGCATCACCGCGCTGCGTTTGACCGGCCCGAACCGCGACTTATCGAGGGCCTCGCCCTTGCCCCCCATGTCAGCGCGATGATGGACGTATCGGACGGGTTGCTGCTCGATTGCTGGCGAATGGCCAACCTTAACGGCGTCGCCTTCGCGATTGATCCTGTCGCGGTGCCGGTGGCCGACGCCGCCCGGCGCGATGAATGCATGCGCTGGGGTGATGATTACGAACTGCTGTTCACCGCAGCGCCCGATGTCGCGCTTCCGGTCGCGGCGAGCCGGATCGGAAACGTGGTTGCCGCCGGTCTTGCGCCATTGGTGCTGGGGGGAAACTCATTCCCCACCGCCGATAACCTCGGTTACTGGCACGGTTAGCGCCCGTTCCGCCGCGTAACGATGTTGAAAGCGGCGCAAAAAGGTGCACCTGGCGGTGTGGAGGCTTGCCAGCCATCGCTGAGTGCCTATGAATACCGGCGCTGCGACCACGGGATCAATCGCGGCGCACGTTTCCCGCGCGGAAATCATAAAACGAGAGGGGATTACTCGTGAATTTATTGCTCATTTCAATTGGGCTGGGGCTGCTTGCCATTGTCTATGGCTTCATCACCAGCCGTCAGGTGCTCGGCGCAGATGCCGGCAATGCCAAAATGCAGGAAATTGCCGCCGCCATTCAGGAAGGCGCGCAGGCTTACCTGAAACGCCAATATACCGCGATTGCGGTGGTCGGCGTGATTGTGGCGGTGATCGTCGCCGCCACGCTGGGGGCAATTCCGGCGGTCGGCTTTGTCATCGGCGCGGTGTTGTCGGGCGTGGCGGGCTTCATCGGCATGAATGTGTCGGTGCGTTCCAACGTGCGCACCGCTGCGGCGGCGATGACCGGGCTGCAACAGGGCCTGACGCTGGCGTTCCGCGCGGGCGCTATCACCGGGATGCTGGTGGCGGGTCTGGCGCTGCTCGCGATTGCGGTGTTCTTCTGGTATCTTACCGGACCGGCGGGTCTGGCGGCGGATAGTCGCCCGGTCGTGATCGGCCTCACCGCACTGGCGCTGGGCGCATCGCTGGTGTCGATCTTCGCGCGGCTTGGCGGGGGCATCTTCACCAAGGCAGCCGACGTCGGCGCCGATCTGGTCGGCAAGGTCGAAGCGGGCATCCCCGAAGATGACCCACGCAACCCCGCCGTCATCGCCGATAACGTGGGCGACAATGTGGGTGACTGCGCCGGGATGGCGGCTGATCTGTTCGAAACCTATGTGGTAACTGTAGGCGCTACCATGGTGCTGACCGCACTGCTGATGAGCGGGGCGGAAAACCTTGCCACGCTGATGGCGTTGCCGCTGCTGATTGGCGGTGTGTGTATCGTCACTTCGATCATCGGCACCTACTTCGTCCGCCTTGGCGGCGGCAAGAACATCATGGGCGCGATGTACAAGGGCTTCCTTGTCACCGCCGTATTGTCGGTTCCGGCAATCTGGTGGGCGATCAGCTATTCGCTGGGCGACATGGAAGGCGCGATTGCAGGGCAGGCCTTTAATGGTCGCACACTGTTCTATTGCGGGTTCCTGGGTCTGGTCATCACCGGCCTGATCATCTGGATTACCGAATATTACACCGGCACCAATTACCGCCCGGTGCGATCAATCGCCAAGGCTTCGGAAACGGGCCACGGCACCAACGTGATCCAGGGTCTGGCGATCAGCATGGAATCGACCGCGCTGCCGACACTGGTGATCTGCGCTGGCATCATCATCGCTTACCAATTGGCGGGCTTGATGGGGATTGCCTATGCGGCCACATCGATGCTGGCACTGGCGGGCATGGTCGTGGCGCTCGACGCTTATGGCCCGGTCACCGACAATGCCGGCGGGATCGCCGAAATGGCCGGGCTGGATGATAGCGTGCGCGAAAAGACCGATGCGCTCGACGCGGTGGGCAACACCACCAAGGCCGTGACCAAGGGCTATGCCATTGGTTCGGCCGGGCTTGCCGCACTCGTTCTGTTCGCCACCTACACCGCCGATCTGCGAGAGCTGTTTGCGGGCGTGACGGTCGATTTCAGCCTTGAAAACCCCTATGTCATCGTCGGGCTGCTGCTCGGCGCGTTGCTGCCCTATCTGTTCGGCGCAATGGGCATGACAGCGGTGGGCCGCGCGGCAGGCGAAGTGGTGAAGGACGTGCGCGATCAGTTCGCCAAGAACCCCGGCATCATGACCTACGAAGTGAAGCCCGATTATGCCCGCACGGTTGATCTGGTGACCAAGGCAGCGATCAAGGAAATGATCATCCCGTCGTTGCTGCCTGTGGCGGCACCGATTGTGGTCTATTTCGTGATAACTGCGGTGGCAGGTCAGGCCAATGGCTTTGCCGCCCTTGGCGCATTGCTGCTCGGCGTGATCGTCGGCGGCTTGTTCGTCGCGATCTCGATGACCTCGGGCGGCGGCGCGTGGGACAATGCCAAGAAATACATCGAAGATGGCCACCACGGCGGCAAGGGTTCCGAAGCCCACAAGGCGGCGGTCACCGGCGATACCGTGGGCGATCCCTACAAGGACACTGCTGGCCCGGCGGTCAACCCGATGATCAAGATCACCAACATCGTCGCGCTGCTGCTGCTCGCGGCGCTGGCGGCGGGCTGATCGTCACGCACTGATCAAAGTTGAAACCTACCACCCCGCCGGGAGCAATTCCGGCGGGGTTTATTTTTGCCCCGCCCCCTGTCCCCGCATCGGACAGCACCTCGCGATGCTGAGGCTTTGTTAATCGCCTTGTGGCATGTCCCTGCTCAAAGCACGGATAGACGCGCGCATACGGGGTTAACGGCAATGGACATGGCACGGGCGAGCGATTTTCGTATCCCTCCGCCAAGCGGCAGCCCCGCCCCTCAGCGCGATGGCGAATTGCGTCTATTGACCCTCACCGATATCGAACAGCCTGCCTTTCTCGCAGCGTGGCAGAATCTGGTGGCGCAGGCGTGCGAGCCAAACCCGTTTTTCGAACCGTGGTTCCTGCTGCCGTCGCTGCGGCAATGGGCAGCGGCCGGGCAGGTTGTGATCAAGGCGTGGTATCGCGATGGAGAGTTGCGGGGGGTGCTGCCGATCATGCGGTCCGCGAACTATTACAGCCACCGGGTTCCCCATGCCGCTGGCTGGCTGCACGCCAACGCCTTTTGCGGGGTTCCGCTGATCGCAGCAGGCCTTGAAGACGCATTCTGGCGAGCCTTGCTCGCGCATTTTGACCGCTCGCCGGGCCGCGCGCTGTTTCTGCACCTGCCCAAACTGCCCGCCGATGGCCCCGCCCACGCCGCGCTCGACCGGGTTTTATCTGAAAGCAGCCGCGCGCATTACATCGTCGCTGAGGAAAGCCGCGCCTTCCTGACCGGAGACACCAATGCCGAGGCCTATCTCGCGCAGGCCATGAGCGCAAAGAAACGCAAGGAATTGCGCCGCCAGTACAATCGCCTGACCGAAGCAGGCGCGCTGACGTTTGATCGGTGCTCGGGCGGGCAAGGCCTTGCCGAATGGGTTGAGGAATTCCTGACGCTCGAAGCTTCCGGATGGAAGGGCGCAGCCGGATCGGCGCTTGCGAGCGCCCCCCAAACCGCCCGCTTCTTTACCCAAGCGCTGGAAGGCGCAGCTGCAGCGGGCCGGCTTGAACGGCTGGCGCTCAGGCTTGATGGGCGGGCGATTGCGATGCTGGTGAATCTGGTCACGCCGCCCGGTGCCTACAGCTTCAAGACCGCGTTCAATGAAGATTACGCGCGCTTCTCGCCCGGAATGCTGCTGCAACTGGAAAACCTCGCGCTGCTGGAACGTCCTGACATTGACTGGGCCGATAGCTGCGCGGTGGAAGGCCACCCGATGATCGAACGCCTGTGGCGCGATAAACGCTGCATGGTCAGCCGCAATATCGCCATCGGCGGGCCGCTGCGCCGTGCGCTGTTCCGCCCGCTGATGGCCTACGAAACCCGCACGAGGAGCACCCGATGAACGCCCCTGCCCACTTTACCGACGCGGCTACGGCCCCGGTGTTTGACGATGCCGCGCGCCAGCGCTTCGCTGCGCACTATCCCGAAACACCGCATATCCTGCGCCACAATCTGACCGCCCACCCGCTGCTTGAGATCGAGGCGCTGGCCGGTCTGGCCGAACGCCTGCCGATCACATCGGTCGAATATAATCGCGGCGATCTGCCAATCGGGGTGGATGGCAAACCGGGTTCCAACGGTCTCACCATCGCCGAAACCATCCGCCGGGTGGCTGAGGCGGAAAGTTGGGCGGTGCTGAAAAATATCGAACAGGTGCCCACCTACCGCGAACTGCTGATCGGCCTGCTCGACGAAATCCGCCCCGAAATCGAGGCGGCAACCGGCGCGATGCTGACCCCGCAGGGATTCATCTTTGTTTCCAGCCCCAATTCGGTGACGCCCTATCATTTTGATCCGGAACACAACATTCTGCTGCAAATCCGGGGCAGCAAGGTGATGACGCAGTTCGCGGCAGGCGACACGCGGTTCGTGCCGGACGTGGCGCACGAAACCTACCACGCAGGCGGCCCGCGCGAATTGCGGTGGGATGACAGCTTTCTCACTCACGGGCGCGAATTCCCGCTCGGCCCCGGCGATGCGTTGTTCGTGCCGGTTATGGCCCCGCATTTCGTCAGGAACGGCCCCGCCCCGTCAGTCTCGTTGTCGATTACGTGGCGCAGCGAATGGTCTTACCGCGAAAGCGATGCGCGCATCCTCAATGCGATGCTGCGCGCGCGCGGGTTTTCTCCGCAAGCGCCGGGCCGCTGGCCGCAGCAGAACTACGCGCGCGCTTATGCGTTCCGGATCATGCGCAAGCTGGGCTTGACCGGCTCGTAAGGCCGCAGCATGGCCCCATGCCATGACTGACACGCCAACCAACTCCGAACTGGTCGCAGACCTGATCCGCCTGCTTACCGTCGAACAGCGCGCTGCCGATATCTGCACCGGGCCGCCGCAGACCGATGGCATTGGCCGGGTGTTCGGCGGGCAGGTGCTGGCGCAGGCACTGCAAGCGGCGCAGGCGAGTATCACCGATGGCAAGTCTGCGCATTCGCTGCACGCCTATTTCCTGCGCGGCGGGCGCGAGGGGGCAGCCATCGAATACCGGATCGAACGCGATTTCGACGGGCGCAGCTTTGCCAATCGCCGGGTGGTGGCATCGCAACAGAATGATGATGGCACCTCGTCCCCGATCCTTAACCTCACCGCCAGTTTTCAACTGCCTGAAGACGGTCTGGAGCATCTTGATTCGCCGATGCCCGATGTCGCCCGGCCCGATGATCTGCGGCCCGACATCGAAATGCGCCGCGAAATCGCGGAGAGTTGGGGTGATAAGCTGAACGCGGTTCAGCGCCGCCTGATGCTGCGCCCGCGTGCCATCGAAATGCGCACGATTGATCGGCTGCACTGGATGAGCAGCGAACCGCGCGCGCCGCGTGCGCATTCGTGGTTCCGGGTCGCCGCGCCGATCACCGGGGCCGATGATACGCCCGAACTGCACCGCGCAATCATCACTTACGCCAGCGATTACACCCTGCTCGGCACCAGCGCATTGCCGCATGGGTTAAGCTGGATGCGCGGCGAACTGGTCGGCGCAAGCCTTGACCACGCGATCTGGTTCCACCGCGATGCGCGCGCGGATGAATGGCTGCTCTATGCTACGGACGCGCCGTGGTCGGGCGGCGGACGCGGGTTCAATCGCGGGCGGATTTTCAACCTCGCGGGCGAACTGGTCGCCAGCGTCGCGCAGGAAGGCATGATGCGGAAAAGGGTGAAGACACCTTGAGTGGCGCAGCCCGTCCGGGCTGCGATATCCTCGCTCATGCGACCTAACGGTCGCGTCGCTGCGGGCGGCCAGTCGGCCTTGCGGCGGCTGCGCCGCCGTTCGGTGTGATACAACCCGACACCGGAGGTGTCGCAAGTGCGACCGCACGCCGCGCCTTACGGCGCGAAAGCCAAGCGGCCCGGACGGGCCGCGTCCGGCGCCTGAGGCCGCAAAAATCTAATGCGCCAACAAAATCGGCATCTGCGGTTCGCTGATCATCCGCCGCGTCACCCCGCCCAGCAGCATTTCGGCCAGCCGCGAATGACCATAGGCGCCCATCACCATCAGCCCGCATTCGCGCAACTGCGCCGCCGAAAACAGCGTGTCGGCGATCTTCGCGTCCCCACGCGGGATTTCCACGATCTCGCAATCGATCCCGTGACGACTCAGATATTTTGCGCCTTCAGTCGAAGGGATATCAAACCGCGTCTTTTCTGAAGGTTCGGCAACGCTGGCGAGCGTTACTTTGGACGAACAGGCAAGCAGCGGCACCGCCGCACGCAGCGCGTGGCAGGCTTCGGACGAACCGTTCCAC
>PHEL01000161.1 GCA_002842925.1 Alphaproteobacteria bacterium HGW-Alphaproteobacteria-14 | reverse complement strand
GCGTTTGTAGCGAAAATCAGCTACTTTCCCGGACTTGCCGCCCCGTTTTGTCCCAGCCTTCGAATTCCTGTCCGGCGGGAGAAATTCCGCCATGATCGTGCAACTTTCATATCACTGCCCGCACGCTCCGGCGGGCAGCACTTGGGGCCAAGCTAACCCAAGCACTGCGCAAGAGCAAGCAACGCCGCGCAACGCCGCTTGACCTTGCCGCCGCACAAAACTAGGGAGCGCGCTTGCTGATGCCGCCCGCAAGGTCGGGCGCGTGGCCAATGCCCCGTCCTCTAATGGTAAGAGAGCGGACTCTGACTCCGTCAATCAAGGTTCGAATCCTTGCGGGGCATCCAGCCACACCAAGGCGAATGTTTCACGTGAAACACCCACCCAGATCAATCTACTTGCGGGCCTAGGTGGCCCCTATTAGGGGTCTAACCATGACCGACAAAGACCTGACTGACCGTAAATTCTACCGCGCGGGCGAAGAAACCCGCTTTGCTGAAAGCGGCCCCGAACGCACTCCGCAAACCGCGCATCCGGCCTACACGCTGGCCTTCCGCGACACCGATTTCCTGCTGCGCGACGAATTGCGCCCCGTGCGTTTTCAGCTGGAATTGCTGAAGCCCGAAATGCTGCTCGACGAAGCGCGGGTGGGATCGACGCTGGTGATGTATGGTTCTGCCCGCATCCCGTCGCCCGCACAGGCCGAAGTCCGGCTAGCCGAAGCCGCCGCCAGTGGCAGCGAATACGACCAGAAAGTCGCCGCGCGGCTTGCCGAAAAGGCGAAATATTACGACGAAGCCTACAAGCTTGCGCGGCTGGTCAGCGAAAAGTCGATCATCGAGGATGGCAAACGCCAGTTCGTCATCACCACCGGCGGCGGGCCTTCGATCATGGAAGCGGGCAATCGCGGGGCGTCCGATGCGGGCAACGAATCGATCGGGCTCAACATCGTGCTGCCCCACGAACAGGCGCCCAATCCTTATGTGACGCCCTATCTCAGCTTCCAGTTCCACTACTTCGCGCTGCGCAAAATGCACTTCCTGCTGCGCGCCCGCGCGGTGGCGGTGTTCCCCGGCGGGTTCGGGACGTTTGACGAATTTTTCGAGCTGGTCACGCTGATCCAGACCGGCAAGATGAAGCCGATCCCGATCATCCTGTTTGGCAAGGATTTCTGGACGCGGGTGATCGATTTCGAAGCGCTGGCCGAGGAAGGCACGATTTCAAAGAGCGATCTCGACCTGTTCACCTGGTGCGAAACCGCCGAGGAGGCATGGGCCTGCATCTGCGATTTCTATGAGTTGAAGGACTAGTCCTCAGCCGGTGCGTCCCCGCGCAGGCGGGGATCTCGGGACGGGAAGCGCCAAGGGGACTGAGGTTCCTGCCTTCGCGGTAGCTTACTCCCGGAGACTTCGCACCGACTGATGCCCCAGCGGGCCGTTGCCCGCGCCAAAGCCGGGTGCGACCTCGATTGCGCGGATCACGAATTGCCGCGCCAGACGCACCGCGTGTTCCAATGGCTGACCGTGGCCCAGCAGGGTCGCAATCGCAGATGACAGCGTGCAGCCCGTGCCATGGGTGTGGCGCGTGCTGATGCGCGCATGGTCAAAACTCACCGCGCGCCCGCCGTGTTCGGCGGTGGCGGGGATATAGAGCACATCGGTGATCCGTTCGCTGTCGGCATGGCCGCCCTTGGCCAGCACGGCGGTGCCGGTCGCCTCCGCCAGTTCCTCGGCCGCGGCGACCATGTCTGCGCAGGTGGCAAGCGGGCGGCCCGCCAAAGCGCTGAGTTCGGGCAGGTTGGGGGTAATCAGCGTTGCCAGCGGAAACAGCCGTGCGCGCATCGCCGCCACCGCATCGGGAGCGATCAGCGCCGCGCCGCTGGTGGCAATCATCACCGGATCGAGAATGATCGGCGCGTCCACTTCTGTCAGCGCTGCGGCGACCGTGCGAATGATTTCCTGATTGTGCAACATCCCGATCTTGACCGCATCGATTCCGATATCCTCGGCGCAGGAGGCGATCTGTTGCAGCACTATCTCCGGCGAAAGCGCTGCAATCCCCTGCACCCCCACCGTGTTCTGCGCGGTGATGGCGGTGATCGCGGTCATGCCGTAGCCGCCGAGCATGGCGATGGTCTTTAGATCAGCCTGAATCCCCGCGCCGCCAGAGCTGTCGGAACCGGCGATGGAAAGGATGCGGGGCGGGGGGCGCGTGGTCATCCCTTGAACTTGCGCTCCGTCGACGGCGGATACTTCGCGTGCAGCGATTTGGCGCGCGTCGGGCGGTCCATCAGCTCGCCGCCGCAATTGGGGCAGCGGTCGTCAAGGCTATCCGCACATTCGGCGCAAAAGGTGCATTCGAATGAGCAGATGAATGCACCGGGGGCTTCGGCGGCAAGTCCGGTTCCGCAAGCTTCGCAATCGGGGCGCATCACGGCTTCGCAGATGGCGTCGACCACCTGTTCCACCTCGGCGCGGTCATCGCCTTCGGCCATGACGCGGATGACGGGTTCGGTGCCTGAAGGGCGGATTACCAACCGGCCCCTGCCTGCCAGCTGCGCCTCGGCATCGGCGATCACCGCCATCACCTGCGCGTTCTCCAAAGGCTTGCCGCCGTCAAAGCGCACGTTCCTGAGCAGCTGCGGCACCGGATCGAACACGTGGAGCAGCTCGCTCGCCGGCCTGCCAGACCGCACCAGGCTGGCGAGCACGCGCAGCGCCGCGACCGTGCCATCGCCGGTGGTGGCGTGATCGAGCAGGATCATATGGCCCGATTGTTCCCCGCCGACATTGAACCCGCCCGCCTTCATCGCTTCGAGCACATAGCGATCACCCACCTTGGCCCGTTCCAAGGTCAGCCCGCGCCCCGCCAGATAGCGTTCCAGCCCAAGGTTGCTCATCACCGTCGCCACGATCCCGCCGCCGGTGAGCGCGCCCTTGTCGTGCATCCGGATGGCGATCAGCGCCATGATCTGATCGCCATCGACCGCGCGCCCCTTTTCATCGACCACGATCAGCCGGTCGGCATCGCCGTCCAGCGCGATCCCGATATCCGCTTGTTCCTCGACCACCTTGGCTTGCAACGCGGCGATCGCGGTGGAACCAACCCCGTCGTTGATGTTGGTGCCATTGGGAGTGACGCCCAATGTGATGACCTCTGCACCCAGTTCCCAAATCGCCGACGGGGCCACCTGATAGGCCGCACCATTGGCGCAATCGACCACCACCTTGAGGCCATCGAAGCGGATTTCTGACGCGACCGATTGCTTGACCGCGTGGATATAGCGCCCGCGTGCATCATCGATCCGGCGGGCGCGGCCGATGCCTTCGGCCGGTGCGAGTTCGACTTCGCCTTGCATCAGGCGTTCGATCTCGGCCTCGGCTTCGTCGGACAGCTTGAAGCCATCGGGGCCAAACAGCTTGATCCCGTTATCGGCAAACAGGTTGTGGCTGGCAGAGATCATCACACCCAGGTCGGCGCGCATTTCACGGGTGAGCAGCGCAATCGCGGGGGTGGGCAGCGGCCCGGTCATGATCACGTCCATCCCGACACTGGTGAACCCCGCCACCAGCGCGCTTTCCATCATATAGCCCGACAGGCGCGTGTCCTTGCCGATCACCACCCGGTGCCGGTGCCCGCCGCGCACGAAATATGTGCCCGCCGCCTGGCCCACCCGCATCGCGGTGGCAGCGGTCATCACCCCGGCATTGGTGCGGCCCCTGATTCCGTCGGTTCCGAACAGCTTGCGTGTCATGAATTCGCTTACTCCGCCCCACTGATATTATTGTCTCGCGCTTCTGGCGCGGTTATCGCCCCCGGTCTAGACCCAAGAGCGAAGGGCGGGCAGCCCAGGCAAAGGATACGACATTGCTGGAGAGTGAAAACAACGGTTCCGGTGCAGGCAGCAAATTCGCGCTGGTATCGATCCGCCTGCCGGTGGCGCTGACCTTCGCCGCGCTGATCGCGGGCCTGGTGGCGGGAATTGCCGGAGCGGCGCTGGATGTGCCGCAAGCCGTGCAGGACTTTGCCGCGCTGATCGGCGGGCTTTGGCTGCGCGCCTTGCAGATGACGATCATCCCGCTGGTTGCGGCGCTGCTGGTGCTGGGGCTGGTGCAGATGATCATGGCCGCGCGGGTTGGCACCGCGGCGCGGCGGATGCTGCTGATCATGGTCGGGGTGCAACTGGCGGGCGGCGCGTTCGCGTCGGTTGCCATGCCGGCGCTGTTAAAGGCGTTTCCGGTGCCGCAGGGGGCGAGCGCGCTTTTGGCGCAGACCCCGGACAATGTGGGCGCAGTGCCGGGCGTGTTCGATTTTGCCGCTTCGCTGGTATCGCCCAACATCATCGCTGCCGCTGCCGAAACCGCGATGCTGCCGCTGACGCTGTTCTTCGTGATGTTTGCCGTCGCGATCACCCGCCTGCCCGCCGATCAGGGTGACCGGCTGCTGGGGTTCTTCCACGCGCTCGGCAATGTCATGCTGCTGATTATCGGCTGGGTGCTGGCGATTGCGCCGATCGGAGTGTTCGCGCTGGCGTTTGGCGTGGGCGTGGAGAGCGGCAGCGGGGCGTTTGCGACTCTGGGGCATTATGTGCTGACGGTGACGTTGATGGGCACGTTCATACTGGCGCTGGCCTATGCGATTGCGGTGGGGCTGGGGCGGACAGGCGCGCGCTTTGCCGGTGCGGTGCTGCCCGCGCAGGCAGTAGCGCTGTCCACCCAAAGCTCGCTCGCCAGCCTGCCCGCGATGCTTGATAGCGCCGGGCGGCTGGGATTGCGGGCTTCGACGGCAGAGTTTGTGCTGCCGCTGTCGGTGGTGATATTCCGCGCGACCAGTGCGGCGATGAACCTGGCGGTGGTGTATTACATCGCCGCACTTGCGGGGATCGAGGTGCCGTGGGCGATTGCGATTGCCGGGGTGCTGATCGCCAGCGTGATCAGCCTGTCCGCGGTCAGCCTGCCCGGATCGATCAGCTTTGTCGTGTCGATTGGCCCGATTGCGCTTGCAATGGGCGTGCCGGTGGAACCGCTGGCGTTGTTGGTTGCGGTTGAGATGCTGCCCGATCTGATGCGCACGCTGGGCAATGTCACCATGAACGTGGCAGTGACCAGCGCGGTTGACCGCAGCGTGCGCACGCTTGAAACGCCTGCGCCTTGAAGCTGGAACACTTCGACCACATCTACGTTAATGCAACCATCCGATTCACCCAACCTGCCCCTGGAGGACACCATGGCTTTCGCACTTTCCCCGCTTCCCTATCCCGATACCGCGCTGGCACCGGCGATTTCGGCCGAGACGCTGTCGTTCCACCACGGCAAGCACCATCAGACCTATGTCGACAAGATGAACGCCGCGATCGATGGTACCCCGCACGCTGATGCCTCGCTCGAAGCGATCATCGCTGCTTCGCGCGGCAGCAATCAGGGCCTGTTCAACAATGCAGCGCAATCATGGAACCACGCGTTCTACTGGCATTCGATGGCGCCTGCGACCACGGCACCTTCGGCTGACCTCGTCGCGAAAATCGATGCGGCGTTCGGCTCGGTCGATGCGCTGAAACAGCAATTGAAGGATCGCGGACTTGGCCACTTTGCCAGCGGCTGGGTGTGGCTGGCGGAAAAGGACGGCAAGCTCAGCATCGAGGAAACCCACGATGCCGACACGCTGGCCGACAGCGACTTCAACCCGCTGCTGGTGCTCGACGTGTGGGAACACGCCTATTATCTCGATCACCAGAACAAGCGTCCGGCCTATCTCGATGCGGTGGTTGAAACCAAGCTCAACTGGGCATTCGCGAGTGAAAACCTCGCGCGCGGCCAAGTGTGGACTTACGCCTGATCCTGATCGCAAGTCGATCGAAAGGCCCGCCTGCAGCGATGCGGCGGGCCTTTTGTCTGGCGTCTGTCAGGCAAGCGCGCGCGCATAGACCGCATATTCGCGGTTGATCTTGCTCTGGATCGTATCGGCGATGGCGATCATTCCCTGATTGTCGTCAAGGATCCAGCCGATCTCTCCGCGGGTCGATTGAAACGTG
The DNA here is from genome assembly GCA_002842925.1 of Alphaproteobacteria bacterium HGW-Alphaproteobacteria-14. Lineage (GTDB taxonomy): Bacteria > Pseudomonadota > Alphaproteobacteria > Sphingomonadales > Sphingomonadaceae > Erythrobacter. The sequence continues at coordinate 479 of PHEL01000161.1, read as the reverse complement.
GTGTTCGCCTCGGCGCGGATCGCCTCGATCATCATGAAGGCAAGCTGGCTGGCAAGGCGGCTGTTGTGCAGTTCCTTGAGCACACCCATCAACGGCACCCGCATACCCGCGCCCTTGGGGTGCCTCAGCCAACGCAGCATATGGACCCAGCCAAACGGAAACAGCTTTCCGCCGATTTTCGTCAGCGCATCATTCACATCGGGAAAGGTCAGCATGAACGCCACCGGGCGGCCATCGAGTTCGGCGATCATGTTCAGTTCTTCGTGGATGATAGGGCGCAGCTTTTTGCCCGCATAGGCGACTTCTGCCGGGGTGAAGGGCACGAAACCCCAATTGTGCGACCACGCATCATTGAGGATCATCAGCACAGTCGCGACCTCCTCGTCCCAGCGGCTTTTGTCGACCCGGCGGATATTGATGCGCGCGTTCTTGTGCCCTGATTGCACGATCCGCCGGATCAAGGGGGGGGAATCGCGGGT
>PHEL01000160.1 GCA_002842925.1 Alphaproteobacteria bacterium HGW-Alphaproteobacteria-14 | reverse complement strand
TTATCCGCCACCGCCAGGTTATCGTCAGTGATCGCGATGCCCTGCCCTTCAAGCTTCTTCACCTCATCGCGCAGCGCCCACGGATCCAGCACCACCCCGTTGCCGATCACCGACAGCGTGCCCGACACGATGCCCGACGGCAGCAGGCTGAGTTTATAGGTCGTCCCGTCGATCACCAGCGTATGGCCGGCATTGTGCCCGCCCTGAAAGCGCACGACCACATCGGCGCGGCTGGCGAGCCAGTCGACAATCTTGCCCTTGCCTTCATCGCCCCACTGGGCGCCGATCACGGTGACGTTGGCCATGTTTATCCTTAGCTGATGGCGGTCTGTTTGGTGGCGCTTGGCCGGGCAGGCGCGTAGGCGTTTGAAGCCCGCAGGGCAAGCGCGTGAAGGCCAGACGCGAAGGGTTGCGACAGCTGGGCCGTTGGGAACGCATAAGCCACGTGTAAGGAACTGCGATGAACACCGCCGCCAAAGCCATGATAGCCGTTGCCGCCGCCGCTGTGCTGGCAACCCCGATCCTTGCCCATCAGCGTGCGGGCGCACGCCTGCCCGCCGACTGCCGTGAGGAAATTGTCGCGCTGTGCGCCCAGAACGGGCAGCGTGATCGGGCGCAAATGCGCTCCTGCCTGCGCGAACAGGCCGGTGAATTGTCGGAACCCTGCCGCACCGCCTTGCGCGAACGGATGCAGGCGCGCGGCGGGCGCGAGCGCGCAGCGCGGCGCGGCGGCATCGTAGCGCCGATCAACGCTCCGGCCCCGCAGACGCTATCTTATGGCAGCAATCCGTTGCAGGCGCTGGATTTGTGGGTGCCTGAAGGTGCCAAATCCGCGCCACTGGTGCTGTTCGTTCACGGCGGCGGGTGGAAGCGCGGGTCGAAGGACAACGCGACTGGCCGCTCGCTGCCGGGGCATATGCTGGAACAGGGCTATTCCTTTGCCTCGATCAATTACCGGCTGGTGCCCGATGCGACAGTGGAACAGCAGGCGGCCGATGTTGCCGCATCGCTCGCCTATCTGCTGAAGAAGGCCGATAGCTTGGGGATTGATCGCAGCCGGGTGGTGCTGACCGGACATTCGGCGGGCGCGCATCTCGTCGCGCTGGTGGGAACGGACGAGCAATATCTGCGCGCCGCCGGATTGAGCTTCGCCGATATCGACGGGGTGATGCCCAATGATGGCGCCGCCTATGACGTGCCGACGCAGATGGCGCAGGCCGGGCGGTTCATGGGGCGCACCTATGAACAGGCGTTCGGCACCGATCCCGCGCGGCAACAGGCCTTGTCCCCCACGCTGCACGCGGCGGCACCCAATGCGCCCGATTTTCTGCTGCTGCACGTCCAGCGCGCGGATGGCGCGGCGCAGGCCAATGCGCTCGCGGCGGAGTTGAAACGCGGCGGAACGCGGGTGGAAATCGGCAGCTTCCCCGGCACCGGACTGCGCGGCCATGCTGCCATTAACCGCAAGCTGGGCGAACCGGATTATCCCGCCACCCCGGTGATGGATGCGTGGCTGGCGAAGGTGTTGGGTTAGAGCGGGCGGGCCCCGCCTTTGTCCAGCACAAACCCGCAGCCCAGCATCCGCGCATCCTCGCCCTCTGCCAGCTGGGCGACCGTGCGCCAGCCTTGCGCGCGCAGGCCCGCCGCCGCCGCGCGGTCGTGGCCCAGCGGCAGGAACACCATCCGCGCCGCTTCGGGCTGCGGCGCGGCTTCGGCGAGGCGATCGAGATAGAGCGTGAACCCGGTCGCAGGTTCATCGCTCCCCGCAATCCGGTAAGTGCCGCCCCGCCCCGCCGCACGGCGCAAGCCATCGGCATAGAGCGTGAAGCCGAACCATGACTGGTATTCGAACCCGTGGCGCTCGGTCGGGTCGAGGGTAATGCGGGCCGCATCACCAACCGCTGCGGCAATCGCCTCCAGCCCATCAAGCCGCGATTTCAGCGCCCCGCCCGCGTCCACTTCGCGCAATGCCGCCAGCGCGGTCGCAAACGGCCCGGTGGCGTAGAGCAACGGCAGGTACGCGGCGCCCCCCGCTGCCTTCAACCCGCCCGCATCCTTGGTATCCAGCTCGCGCCGCACCGCTTCGATCTGTTCGGGCGCGAGCGGCAAGGCTTGGGCACTCAGCGTATCGACCAGATCGGGCAGCGTGAAATCAACCGAAATCCCGGTCAGCCCGGCAGCCTTCAGCGCCTCGACCGCCAGGGTCACAGCCTCGACCGCCGCCGCGACACTATCCGCGCCGATCAGTTCGGCGCCCAGTTGCAACCGTTCGCGCGCGGGATCAAGCTGGCTGGCCTTGATCACCACCGTATCGCCGCAATAGGCGAGCCGCAGCGGACGCGCCGCACCGGCAAGGCTGGTCGCGGCAATCCGCCCGACCTGCGGGGTGATATCGCTGCGCAGCGCCAATGTGCGCAGGCTCGCCGGATCGACGAAGCGGAACATCGAGCGCGCCTCTCCCCCAAATGTTCCGGCCGCAACCCCGGCCATGCGCCCGGCTAACGAGGCTTCGAATTCGAGCAGCGGCGGGCGCACCCGGTCATAGCCGTGGGCGTCCAGCACAGCGAGGCAGGCGCGCATCGCCGCCGTGATCCGCGCGGCTTCGGGCGGGAGACGGTCTTCGAGGCCTTCGGGGAGCAGATCGTTGGGTTGGGTCATGTTCACTCGCACGTCATCCCGGCGCAGGCCGGGAACCAGTCCCGACCGACGCCTCTGGGCCCCGGCCTTCGCCGGGGTGACGATGAATTGCAAGCCTTCGCTAAAACCCCAGCGCCTTGACCAGCTTTACACCGTCAAGCGCTTCGGCTTCGGCCACCACGTCCGGCGTCAGGGCTTCGTCAAGGCTCAGCAGCAGCACCGCTTCCCCGCCCGCTTCGCGGCGGCCAAGGTTGAAGGTGCCGATATTGATGCCACGCGCACCCAGCAACGTGCCGATCCGGCCAATGAAGCCCGGCTTGTCGTCGTTGACGATATACAGCATGTGGCCCGAAAGTTCCGCTTCGATCCCGATCCCGAAAATCTCGACCAGCCGCGGCGCTTCATTGCCGAACAGCGTGCCCGCAACCGAACGCTGCCCCTGCGCGGTGTCCACCGTCACCCGGATCAGCGTGTTGAACGCGCCATCGCGTTCGTGGCGGATTTCGCTGACATCCAGCCCGCGCTCTTTCGCCAGAAACGGCGCGTTGACCATGTTCACCGTGTCCGAATACTGCCGCATCAATCCGGCCAGCACCGCTGCGGTGATCGGCTTGCCGTTAAGCTCGGCCGCCGCGCCTTCGCGTTCGATGCTGATGCGGGTGAGGTTGTCGTGGGCAAGCTGACCCACCAGGCTGCCAAGCTTTTCCGCCAGCGTCATATAGGGGCGCAGCTTGGGCGCTTCTTCCGCCGACAGGCTCGGCATATTGAGCGCGTTGGTGACGCCGCCGTTGACGAGGTAATCGGCCATCTGTTCGGCCACCTGCAAGGCGACATTGACCTGCGCTTCGGTGGTCGATGCGCCAAGGTGCGGGGTGCAGATGAAATTGGGCGCGCCGAACAGCGGGTTTTCCCTGGCCGGTTCAACCGCAAACACATCGAGCGCCGCGCCCGCGACCTGACCGCTTTCGAGGCAATCCTTCAGTGCCGCTTCGTCGATCAAGCCGCCGCGCGCGCAGTTGATGATGCGGATGCCCTTTTTGGCATTTTCCAGCCGTTCACGGCTCAGGATATTGCGCGTCTCATCGGTCAAAGGCGTGTGCAGCGTGACGAAGTCGGCGCGCGACAGCAGGGTGTCCAGATCGACTTTTTCCACGCCCATTTCAACCGCGCGGTCTTCGGTCAGGAAGGGATCATAGGCGACCACCTTCATGCGCAGGCCCAGCGCGCGCGACGCGACGATCGACCCGATATTGCCCGCACCGATCAGGCCCAGCGTCTTGCCGGTCAGTTCCACGCCCATGAACCCGCTTTTGGGCCATTCGCCCGCCTGCGTCTGCGCATTGGCTTGGGGAAGCTGACGCGCGAGCGCGAACATCAGCGCAATCGCGTGTTCGGCGGTGGTGATCGAATTGCCGAACGGGGTGTTCATCACCACCACGCCCTTGCCGCTGGCGTAGGGAATATCG
>PHEL01000159.1 GCA_002842925.1 Alphaproteobacteria bacterium HGW-Alphaproteobacteria-14 | reverse complement strand
TGCCCGTCACCGCAAGCCCAGCCAGGCCAACCCGCAAGGTGGTATCGACCGGTTCCCGGCCCCGATGCACATCTCGAAGGTCGCTCTGGCTGATCCCAAGGATGGCAAGCCCACCCGCGTCCGGTTTGAAACCAAGGACGGCAAGAAGGTGCGCGTTGCCGTGAAGAGTGGGGAGACCATCAATGACTGATGCCACCTACACGCCGCGGATGAAGGCGAAATACGACGCCGAAATCGTCAAGGCGATGACCGAAAAGTTCGGTTACAAGAACCGTCTCGAAGTCCCGAAGCTCGACAAGGTCACCCTCAACATGGGTGTGGGCGAAGCGAGCCAGGACAAGAAAAAGGTTCAGATCGCTGCGGAAGAAATGGCGCTGATCGCTGGCCAGAAGCCGGTCATCACGATCGCCAAGAAGTCGATCGCACAGTTCAAGCTGCGCGAAGGCATGCCGATCGGTTGCAAGGTCACCTTGCGCCGTGAACGGATGTACGAATTTGTCGACCGTCTGGTGACTGTCGCGATGCCGCGCATCCGCGACTTTCGCGGGCTGAATGCGCGTTCGTTTGACGGACGTGGCAATTATGCGATGGGGCTGAAGGAACAGATCGTGTTCCCCGAAATCAGCTACGACCGGATCGAGAAGGTACGGGGGATGGACATTATCGTCACAACCACCGCCAAGACCGATGAAGAGGCGCGCGAATTGTTGCGTCTGTTCGGCTTCCCTTTCCAGGGTGAAGCACCGAACGCGACAACTGGCGATCAGAAGGAGGCGGCGTGAGCCACCTCATGAACGGAACACAAGGCAAGAGAGCTTAAGTCCATGGCGAAACTGAGTTCGATCAACAAGAATGAGCGGCGCAAGAAGCTCGTCAAGCAGTACGCTGCTAAGTACGAGAAGCTGAAGGCGATCGCGAATGACACCTCGCTTGACGAGTCCGAGCGCCTGGTCGCCCGGCTCAAGATGGCGGAGCTTCCGCGCAACGCAAACCCGACCCGGGTGCGCAACCGTTGCGCCACCACCGGCCGCCCGCGCGGCTATTACCGCAAGTTCGGCATCAACCGTATCGAACTGCGCCAACTTGGCAACAGCGGGATGATTCCCGGTCTGACCAAGTCGAGCTGGTGAGGACTGACAGATGGCTATGACCGATCCTCTGGGTGACATGCTCACCCGCATCCGCAACGGCCAGCGCGCGAAGAAGGACTCTGTCCTGACTCCCGCTAGCACCCTGCGTGCAAACGTGCTCGAAGTGCTTCAGCGTGAAGGCTACATCCGTGGCTTTTCCGAAGACAGCTCAGGCAAGCACAAGGCGCTGCGGATTGAACTGAAATATTTCGAAGGCGAGCCTGCGATCAAGCATGTTGCCCGCGTTTCGAAGCCTGGCCGCCGCGTCTATTCGGGCTCGAAAGAGCTGCCGACTGTGCGCAACGGGCTTGGCATCACCATCGTCTCGACACCGCGTGGCGTGCTTTCGGATGCCGAAGCGCGCAACCACAATGTCGGTGGCGAAGTGCTGGCGGAGGTGTTCTGATGAGCCGCATCGGCAAAAAGCCGGTGGCGATCCCTGGCGGGGTCTCGGCCACCATCGAGAATGGCACGCTGAGCGTCAAGGGGCCGAAGGGCACCCAGACGCTGGGACTGTCCGATCTCATCGACTACAAGGTCGAAGAGAGCGAGATCGTCGTCAAGCCGGCCAATGACAGCAAGCAGGCGCGGGCCTTCTGGGGCATGCAGCGCACTCTGGTGTCGAACCTGGTGGAAGGCGTCAGCGCCGGATTCACCAAGGTGCTGGTCATCAAGGGCGTCGGCTACCGTGCCAATGCGCAGGGCCGCAATCTGAAGCTGCAGCTTGGCTACAGCCACGATGTCGATCTTCCGGTGCCGGACGGCCTGGAAGTCAAGACCCCGGACCAGACCACGGTCGAAGTATCGGGCATCGACAAGCAGGCTGTCGGCCAGTTCGCCGCTGAAATCCGCCGTTGGCGCAAGCCCGAGCCTTACAAGGGCAAGGGGATTGCCTATCGCGGCGAGTATATCTTCCGCAAGGAAGGGAAGAAGAGGTAAGATGGCAAAGCTTTCTCTGTTCGAACGTCGCCGTCGCCGCGTCCGCACTGCGCTGCGTGCGCGTGCTGGTGGCAAGCCGCGTCTGTCGGTGCACCGCACCGGCCGCCACATCTACGCGCAGATCATCGATGATGCCGCTGGCCGCACGGTCGCCGCAGCTTCGACGCTCGGCGTCAAGGTAAGCGGCGCCAATGTCGATGCCGCTGCCGAGGTTGGCAAGGCTATTGCCGATGCTGCCAAGAAGGCGGGTGTGACCACGGTCGTGTTCGACCGCGGCGGGTTCCTGTTTCATGGCCGCGTCAAAGCGCTGGCCGATGCCGCCCGTGCAAGTGGGCTGGAGTTCTGATTATGGCTGACGAGAACACCATCGAAACCCCCGCAGTTGCTGTGGAACCAGGCGCTGATGCCGGTGAAGCACAGGGCCGTCGTGGCCGGGGCCGTGGCGGCAACCGCGAAGGCGGGGACCGCGGGCGCGGGCGGGGCGGTCGTGATGACCGTCGCGGCGGCAAGCAGGAAGAAGATGATGGCATCATCGAAAAGCTGGTGCACATCAACCGCGTCTCCAAAACGGTAAAGGGCGGCAAGCGCTTCGGCTTTGCAGCTCTGGTCGTGGTTGGCGACGGTCAGGGCCGCGTTGGCTTTGGCCACGGCAAGGCCCGCGAAGTGCCCGAAGCGATCACCAAGGCGACCGCTGCGGCGCGCAAGAAGATGATCCGCGTTCCTTTGAAGGAAGGCCGCACCCTGCACCATGACGGCAACGGCCGTTTCGGCGCGGGCAAGGTGACGTTGCGCACCGCGCCGGCGGGGACTGGTATCATCGCCGGTGGCCCGATGCGCGCCGTGTTCGAAAGCCTGGGCGTTGCTGACGTGGTGACCAAGTCGGTCGGCTCTTCGAACCCCTACAACATGATCCGCGCCACCTTTGACGCGCTGACCGAGCAGACTTCGCCGAAGTCGGTGGCTCAGCGTCGCGGCAAGAAGGTTGCCGACCTGCTGGGTCGCGGCGGATCGAGTGCAGCTGAGGCGGAAGCCGATGCTGCCGCGATTGTGGAGTAATCCGATATGGCAACCATCAAGATCAAGCAGGTCGGTTCGCCGATCCGTCGTCCTGAAAGCCAGCGCAAGATCCTGATCGGTCTTGGGCTCAACAAGATGCATAAGGTCGTGGAGCGTCAGGACACCCCTGAAGTTCGCGGCGCAATTGCGAAGATCCCGCATCTGGTGCAGGTGATCGACTGATTTCAACCCTGTGAGCCTCCGCTCAGGCGGGGGCCTCGGGCCGCTGGCGGAATGCCTGCGGCAAGAGATCCCCGCCAGCGCGGGGTTTCACGTTTTCTGAAGCGCGACAAAAGCGAAAGCGAGTGCACACATATGAAACTGAATGACATCCGCGACAATCCCGGTGCCCGCAAAACCCGCACCCGCGTCGGCCGCGGGATCGGTTCGGGCAAGGGCAAGACCTCGGGGCGTGGCCAGAAGGGCCAGAAGAGCCGTTCAGGTGTAGCCGTCAAGGGCTTTGAAGGCGGCCAGATGCCGCTCCACATGCGCCTGCCAAAGCGCGGCTTCAACAATCCCTTCGCCAAGGATTATGCCGAGGTGAACATTGGCATGATCCAGAAGTTCATCGACGCGGGCAAGCTCGATGCCAAGGCCACCATCACCGAAGCCGCTCTGCGTGCTTCAGGTCTGGTCCGCGATGGCAAGGATGGCGTGCGGCTGCTGGGCAAGGGTGCGATCACTGTCAAGGCGACCTTCGCTGTGACCGGCGCCACCAAGGGCGCGATTGCTGCGGTTGAAGCTGCCGGGGGCAAGGTTGAAGTGGCTCCGGCTCCGACACCTGAGCACGAGAAGAAGCTTGCCCGTCGCGACGCAAACAGAGCCGCAAAGGCCGCGGCGGCAAAGTAATCGACGAAATGCTGAGCGCGGGGGTTCGACAAGAGCGCCCGCGCTCCCTATTTACGTGTCCGCGCGCTGCGCCGCATCCCCGCAGGGATCGCGACAGGTGCATTACCGGCGCGCAGGAGATGGCCCGATCGGCGGCACCATTCGGTGGCGACCAGCGGGCGATGAGCTAGGATCGACGAGACGACATGGCATCACGCGCCGAC